>CANPZB010000048.1 GCA_947588755.1 Candidatus Gastranaerophilales bacterium
TAATACATGCAACATTTTAAACAAATTGTTGTACAACTTAAAAGGATAAGATGGATATTGGGGAAAGAATAAAAATAACTCATATAACACGCTATGCTCACCCTCATATCGGAGGCATTGAAGCCGTAATTAACCAGATTAATGAATGTCTTAGTGATGAAGAATATGAAAAAGAGGTTATTTGCTGTTCAAATACCGATAAATCATCGATTGAAAATGGTGTAAAATATACAAGATGTAAGTATTTATTCGAAATTTTTAGTAATACATTTTCTCCGTCTTTTTTATGGGAATTGTCTAAAGTTGATACCAATATTCTTCATTATCATATGCCGTTTATTTTTGCCGTTATTGCACATTTTATTGCAAGACCAAAATATAAAAAACTAGTTATTACCTATCATAGTGATATTATCGGATATGACAAAATAATGAAACCCTTTTGGTATATCTATAAAAAATTCATTGATAAAACAGATAAAATTCATACCTTATCTCCAAATATTATAGATTCATCAAAGATAATTAAGCCATACAAAAGCAAGTGCTTTGTTGTTCCTCAAGGCATATCAACAAATGAAAATTTTGACGAAGAAAAAGTAAACAATATAAAAGAAAAATACGGAAATAAAAAAATTCTGTTTTCATTGGGACGTTTGGTTAAATACAAAGGTTTTATTTATGCAATAGAAGCTATGAAAAATGTAAAAGATGCTGTTTATCTTATTGGGGGAAGCGGTCCTTTAAAAGAAACTTTTGAAAATTATATAAAAGAAAACAACTTAACCGAAAAAGTCGTATTGTTGGGTTGTGTTGACAACAATGAATTGAATAATTATTACAAAGCGTGCGATATATTTTTATTCCCATCAATTATGCAAAGCGAAGCATTCGGCATAGTTCAACTGGAAGCAATGAAACATTCAAAACCCGTTATTAATACTAACTTAGGAACGGGAGTAAATTATGTATCGATTGGCGGTGAAACGGGTTTAACGGTTGAGCCTAAAGACTCTGAACAACTGGCAAACGCAATTAATAAATTATTAAACTATGATGATTTAAGGCTTGAATACGGGAAAAACGCACGTAAGAGAGTGGAACAGTTTTTTGATATTAAACAAAACACAGATAAATATAAGGAGCATTATAATTTCTAAAAACGCATTTTTCGCACGCGTTTGGAACTTTTATTCAGCATTAAGCATGTCTTGAGCCCAGTGCAAGGAATATTGCTTTAATCAAAATAAAAAAATCCATTAATATGGTTCTATTTTTCAGATAATATAAATCATATTGTAATTTTTCAGCCACATCCTCATTATTTATGCAGTGGCCTTGATTAATTTGGGCCCAACCGGTCCAACCTGTTTTTACCCACATCCTGCTTTTATAATATGGGATTTGTTCTTTATATATCTTTACTACCTCCTCCCACTCCGCTCGGGGACCTACTATTGACATATCGCCAACTATGATGTTTATCATTTGCGGTATCTCATCAAATCGTGCTTTCCTTATAATTTTACAAAATGGTATTACGCGGTCATCAGTTTCTTGTGTCGCTGAATATCCCCCTTTATCAAGATTTTTGGGTATATACGTGTTTGAATACATTGTGCGAAGTTTATAACATTTAAAACTCTTTCCGCCTTTTGTTATGCGTGTTTGGGTGTAGATAGGATTTTTATTATCTGTTAAATATACTACTATTGCTGTTAATAAGGTGATGGGAAGCGTTATTGTCAAAATTATTATTGCACTTATTATGTCTAATAAACGCTTCGATATCTCATAGCTTATACTCCTACTTTTTAATAGTTGATAATATAGTTCTGTTATTGTTTTTTCGTCTATATAGTATTTCCCCGTTACCATCTCATAAAAGTCAGGCATTTTATATAATTTTACGTTTGGAGGCACGGTGATAATTAACTCTGTCGGCTGGGCAATTACTACTATATCAATAGCTTTTTCTTTTATTATTTCGGCGAGATTTTCAACATTCTTATAAACCGGAACCTGTACATCCCAAAGAATTTTTTCATTATCGGATTTGTCTTGAACAAAGCCTGCTACATTCATTCTTAATGCTTTTTTGGCTTGTATTTCATCCGCAATAGTTCTTGCTCTTTTGTCAGCTCCTAAAATTAAGATATTTTTTACTTTTTTTAAATTGAATAAATAATAATGGAATAATGCCCGATAGATTCTCAGTATTAAAAATATGGTCAGAGTATTTGCCAATAAAAATTTTTCTAAGGTCAGACCGTTTACCCAAACAAGCAGCAGCAATGCCGGAATATGAGCAAAAACAATTCCCTCAAAAAGCAAATATGTGTTTTTTGTTGTAATGTTAAACTCTCTTATTTTATAATTTGCTTTTAAAAACAAAGATATTAATCCTGTTGCCATAATAAGCAAAATAGGTATTCCATAGAAAAACGGCATTTTGAAATAATCGTACCAAAATGTTGTTGATAATAAAAATACAATCAAATCAAATAAAAACATTATTAAAACAGATTTTGATAACTGTTTTTCCATTATTCCCTCTATATTTTTGTAATAACAAAGATAGATGCCAGAATGGAAGCTATTCCTTTTAATGTGTCGCAAATAGGTGTTATCCAATCGTTTCCGGCAATTTTTCTCGGTACAACTATTGTGTCGCCTTCTTCTACTTCTGACCAGCCATGAACTTTTTTTGCTTTGCCGTTGATTGCGACTTTATAAAGTCTAAATCTTGCGGCATTAGGTGTGTATCCGCCAACTTCTTTTATATAGCCTTTGACTTTCAAACCTTTTTTATATATAAATGACTGTTCGTTATAGACTTCTCCTAAGATACTTACATGATGTGAAATTCTCGGAATATAGATTTCGTCGCCGTCTTGAACTTCTATATTGTCGGCATCTTTTATTTTATCCAGATTATTGTCGCGAATATTTAAAGCAATTTGCCCAGTATATCTCGTTTTATAGTCTTTTTGTTCATTTTTGAGCATTGTAATCATATTGGCTTTTGTTTCCATTGACGACTCAGTTTGTTGATAACCGCTGGCTAGACGTCCTTCAAGCAGGCTTATATCTCTTTCATTATTCTTTTGTGCCAAATCAACTTGTTTTGTTTGAATATTTTTTCTTATAAATACAGTTCCTCTGAGGTCGGCATCTTTAGTAAGTCCGTCAGCCATATTAATCATGTCTTTAAGACGTTTGCCTTCCACAAATTTGAAAACCCCGGGATGTGCCACAAAACCTGCCACTTTAACATTTTTTATTGTTTCATTATTTCTGAGAGGGCGGAAGAAAACTTTGTCACCGGGCATTAAAACTATATCTTTAATGGAATTCCCGTTAATCATAATGTCGTACAAGTAATAAACCTGAATATTTTTATCACTGCTTGTAATTTCCACCGCCACATTCTCCGCAGAAATTATATTACTGCTGCTGCTGGTTCCGCCGACAAGAACGGGAGTTTCGGATTCCTCTTTATATGATACATTTTTTTCATTTGCATCTGCTTCTATATTGGAATCTACAAATTGTATATCTG
The DNA here is from genome assembly GCA_947588755.1 of Candidatus Gastranaerophilales bacterium. Taxonomy (GTDB): domain Bacteria; phylum Cyanobacteriota; class Vampirovibrionia; order Gastranaerophilales; family Gastranaerophilaceae; genus CANPZB01. The sequence continues at coordinate 3,563 of CANPZB010000048.1, forward strand.
TTAATACATCATACAAACGCATTCCGTCTATATAAGTAAGATGCTTGGGAACACTGATACAACCATATATATCAACAAAATCCGTATTGGTATTTTTATAAATATTAATTACATCTCTGGGCTGAAGGATAGGGTCATTTGCTCCCGAGAAAAACTCTTTTAAAAATATGGGAATAGTCTCAATTGTATTATCTTTACCGGAAACCCTTCTTATAACGGCTTGAGTAAGAAATGTTTCTTCAAGCAATTCATTTTCGCTTTTTAAAATGTCGGATAATCTCATGCCTTCTTTATATGCAAATGTTGCGGGATGTTTGATGTTTCCTTGAAGTGTTACCGTATTTTCGGCAGAATTATATAATTCTCGGAATTCTATAATGTCACCGGAAGTGAGTTTAGTGGTATTTGCTTCTTTCCAGCTTACATTTTTTGCCATTCTTTGAAGAGTTCCCTTATCCAGCGATGTCAGTATAACTTCATCGGTTTGTGTTCCGGGTAATAATCCGCCTGCGTATGAAGTAAGTTTTTGTAAGGTTTCACCTTCTTTAATTTCGTAAATACCGGGTACGGTTACTCCGTTTTTTAATGCTACAACACTGCCTATTCCGCCGACAAAGATTTTATCGTTGGGACGTAAAATTATATTGTCGTCATTGCCTGAGAATATCGCTTTATATAAATCTATTTCTCTCGTTTTTGAGCCGTTAGTGTAACTGATTTTTCTTAAAGTACCTGTTTTTTTAATCCCGCCTGCCGCACTTAAAGCATCCAATATTGATGAGTTATTGTTTACAACAACTTTTCCGGGCTTTTTAACCTGACCGTAAACGAATACTGAAAAATCTTGTCCCGATGCGACATTTAATCTTATTTTCAAACTGTTGTATTTAGAAGATGCTATTCTGTTTATTGCATTTTCAACTTCTTTTATTGTTCTATTTTCGGCAGGAACTACGCCTATGCCGGATATAAAAATGTTTCCTTTCGAATCAACTTCCGTTTGAACAACCGGGCTCAGTAATGTTGAGCCTGAAATCGCTGAAACATCAACTGCATCTCCGTATAAATACGCACTGATTTTCTCTCCGATGCTCAATTTGTAATTGTCATCAAATTTGCCCGTAACATTACTCATTGCTGTTGTAGGTGCTACAAAAATATCATAGCCGATTTGAAGCATAGGTTCTTTTGTGTAATCAATTTCATCTCCGTTAAATAACTTTTCAACCTGACTTAACTCTGCATATTTTGAATTTTCCGCCAAATTCTGATAGTTATTTGAAAATGCGTTCTGCTGTATATCAGATGATGTTTCATTTTTATTATCTGTTAGCGGCAGATTTTGTTCATAATTCTCCTCAGCATAGCATTGACTGCTCCAAAACAATGTTAATAAAATGATGATAATTAATTTTTTCATTTTTTCCCCTTATTTTTTATATTAATATTACATTTTTAAGTTATTGCAATTTCCATTAAAGATTTAATAGCCGGCCATTCAAGTTTCCATAACCCTGATGCATCAAGTGCATAGTTTCCCACACAGGCAAGTTTACACTCTTTACACTTGTTTACGGTTTCTATGAATATCGGGTCTTTAATAACCTCTTTTAAAGGTCTGCCTTTAACGTCTATAAACGGTTTTCGGTCATAGCATCTCAGCATTTCACCGTTTGAATAAATAACGGTTGCTATGCGAGGCCAATGACATTCATAGTAAGTTTTCTTATTAATTATATAATCCATAAAATAGTATGAATTTCTGATAGGATAACCTTGTTTTTTAAGGTTTTTGATTTTTATGAACATTTCCGCAAGTTGTTCATTTTCAAGTTCTGTTTCAACAACATTTGTTGCTTCGTCTGGTCTTGAAGCTGCTTTGTTAACGGTAAAGTATAATAAGATATCAGCATCTTTACAGTACCGTGCAACTTCTTTAATTTGTTCAAAGCTTGTTTGTGTTGATACGGTACAGCATACGTATATTCTCATTTTCGGATAATGTATTTTATGATATTCGATACCGGACATAACTTTATCGCAAATTCCGGGCAGGTGGCGGATATCATCGTGTGCTTTTCCTATCGCATCGAGTGATACAAACATTAAATCGGTATATTGTGCAAAACCGGGATTTTCTTCCAAAAACCAGCCGTTAGTAGCAATTTTTGTATACAGACCCGCATCATGCGAAGCTTTGCAAATTTCCGTAAAATCCTTTCTCAATAGAGGTTCACCGCCCCAAAGAATTGAATCCATGTAACCTATTTGACCTGCTTCCGTTAAAAGACGGATAATTTCTTCTTTTGGCATATCATCCTGACCTTTTTTTGATTTCCAGAAGCAGAAATCGCAATCACAGTTGCAAGCACTCGTAACCATTAATGAAAAACACAACGGTTTCGGTGTTTTGGATAATCTGCTTGCAATACATTCCAAAGCACCGCCGCCAAGATGTCTGTAATATTTTAACCTTTCAAGAGTCATGTTATTTCTTGATTTTTTAAACATTTACTAAGTCCTCTTTCTTCTTTTTCATCTCACTATTTCTCATAATTTTTTTTCTTTTAACAAGCTCTACAAAGGCTTCTATTCTTGTTATGTATCCTGTTTTTCCGGTTTGTTCATCAAGTACCAGAGTTAAAATCGGAATATCTTCTTCTTTTGAAACTTTGTTCAAAATATTTTGGGAAACAATTTCGGGCATGCAGGAAAAAGGCAGAATATGAATTACACCGTCCACACCGTTTTTCGCCGCATAAACCGCATCACCGATTGTTTCTATGGATTCTCCTCCGATGGCACGTTTCATATATTTTCGGGCATTACGAACACATTTTTGTCTGTGTGACTCTTTTTTATTCAAAAATGAGGGTTTTAAGACTCCTTCGAGCCATTCACTGAACCAAATTTGCCGCTGCACTTCAATACCTGATTCGCCGAGAGTTTTTTCAATGTCCTGATTAACGTAAGGGTCAAGTAAAACGAAAAATTCACCCAGCAAATATACAACGGGAACATATTTATTTTTATTGATTTGAATATTTGCAAAGTCTTTTCTTATTCTTTTTACAAGGGCTTTTGCACCCGAGATGGAATTCGTATTATCAATTATATTAAGCCATTTATTGTAACATTTTTCGGCATCGCCTTTATGAATTTCTCTGGGACGCGTATAGAATAAGAGTTTTTGTGCTTCGTCTATAGCGAAGAATTTGTTAAAACCTAAGCTGAAACCCTTGTAATATTTAAAAGGATTTATACAGCGGGTAACATGCCAAAAAGCCTGCAAAGTTTGTTTCATCTTGCTTTGATACATATCAAAAATAACCATATCAAATTCATAACCCATTTTTTTGAGGGTTTTTTGTGCCATTTTTGTATAATTTCCGAGCCTGCAAGAGCCGGGAGCCTGAAACATCATCAGAGTGTTTGCACCTTGCTCAAGTGCCATAATATAATTTGCAAGATTTAGTTTATAAGGTAAACAAATTCCTTCTATGCTGTTTTTTACACCCAATTCAAGTGCTTCATTGCTGTTTGCGGGCGGAATTACAATTTTTGCACCCAAAGAAAGCATAAGTGCTTTTAAAGGTATGTCAATTCTGCCCATTCTCGGCCAAGCGATAATTCTGTCTTTAGCGGATATTGTGTTATCCATATTTTTGGAATATTTATTCAGTTGTCTTTCGCTTATTTTTGCTTTCATTTTTAGTACACCAAAATCGGGTTTGTGTAGGCAAAACCCTTATTTTTCACTTTTATTTCAACTCTGTATTTGCCGGCTTCTTTTAATATTAAGTTGCATTTTTTCGCAATTTTACCGTAAAGTTCTTTGCCGTTATGAATAATCTTTATTGATGCTTTTTTCTTTGTTTCAATATTCAGGCAGAGGTTATCCGAAAGTTTGACTTTTAAACCTCCGGTAAGATTAATTTTAGGGATATGTTTGTCAATTTTTCTGTTAATTATTAAATTATTTCCCTCTTTAATCGCATTCAAAATTTGTTCTTTTCTTGCGGTAAAATTTTCAGGAAGCGGTTTTTCAAATGTCAAAATATTTGTAATCGTATTAAACATTTTTTCATACGGGAAGATTTTTATCGGAATAATGTAATCATTTACAATTAGAGCATGGGAATCAATTCCGCCGAGTGCGGGGATAATTTCCCCCGTGTTATTGTTAAGTTCATCCCACCATTTCATTGTATCTTCATTCGGCCGTGTAACGGATTTATGCCCGAATAAATAAGAGTAAATTAAACTAAAAATATTAGAGTCATTCAAATTGTCACCCCACTGCGAAAACCAATTCCAAATTTCAATTCCGTCAGGGATAATATTTTTATCCGTCCATTTAATCGGAGCATAAGAATTTTTGCGGCATTGCCCTTTTTTGTTTTTACCTTCATCAGGATGTGCCGCGAAACCGAAACCACCCTGTTTTCTGACTTCTTCAATAAACTCTTTGGGATTATCCGAGCGGATACATTCATTTATGCCAAATGCCAAATAATGATTTTTTTCATCAGGTGAAATTTCTTCCCCTTTAATGACACATACACCGTTATAATAGCCTTCTTCAATATCAAGAGAATTGTGGTCGGTGACGATTATAAAATCAAGCCCCGCCTTTTTCGCAGCTTTGCTTATTAAATCAACATCACCCGTTCCGTCAGAAAATGCTGAGTGAATGTGAATTCCGCCCATATATTGGTAAATATTAAGTTTTTCATACTTGTTAGCCGTCATTTAACTTTTGTCAGTACCTTCGGTTCTTGAATTTGTTTTTTGTTAATTGCAATTTCAATGTTTTTAGGTTTGTTGCATTGAAGTAATTGTTTACGCTTTTTGCGTTCAAGCATATCCGTAAATGCTTCCAACCTTGTTACAAAACCTGCTTCTCCCGTATGTTCATCAATATTCAGATGAAGCATAGGTATTTTTCTTTCGTTGGCATGATATTGAATTTCATCTACCATTAATGAATCAGGACCGCAGCCAAAAGCGGAAAGTGCTATTATTCCGTCTATTTTTTTATTAAGCATAAAATATGCGGCAGTCCCCGTTAAATCAAGTTCATTTGCCCAATATTGAATTTCATCCAATTCGTGAATTGAATTAATTGCATCCGTTCTTGTAATGTCAAGGCATGTATATGCTTTCACATTCATTTTATTTAATTTGTTAAGTATATTCATAGAAATTCTTTCATCAAATAAATTGTAACCATGAGCCATAATAACTACGGATAATGGCTTGACCAATGACATCTTCTTTAAAACATAATTACCTTTTACGGCATTTTCAACGGCTTCACCGTGAGGTATTCCCGATTTAGCCATTTCAAGAAAACGGTTGTACATTTCCCGGCCCGAACTTATTGCCGAATTAATTAATTTTTTGTCCCGTATTCCGAGCTGATGGGCGGTTTCAAAACAAAATTCTTTAATCCCAAATCCTTCTGTTTTATCCAGTGTCGGTTCAATCATTTTAAAAGGTCTGTTTATGACATTCCTGATAATTTCGGGCAGGCCTCTGATTTTACTGCAATTGTTGATTTTATATCCGGTAGACTGTATTGAAGGAACAAAAACAGTATTACATCCCTTGTTTAATAAATTAATAACATGTCCTACAAAAACTTTAACGGGAAGGCATGTATCGGATACAACATATTTGCTTCCTTCATTTATTAATTTGGTAGTCGTTTTATCCGATAAAACAATTTCAATTCCCAAAGATTTGAAAAATCCGTAATAAAAAGTGTAATTATTATAATATGAAATTGCTCTGGGAATTCCTATTATTTTTTTTAAATTTTCTTGTCTTACCATTATTAAAAAATCAACCCTATATATAGATTATTTTGTTAATTTTATTCCATTTATTTGATACATTTTAGGTCTTTTGTATCAGTATCAACAAAATCAATAATTCTAAAGTGTTTTTTATAGAAAAAATTAAATAAATAGTTATCATTTTTAATATTTTTGAATATACTCACACATTTGTGCTATGATACTTTAGTAGATACGTAAATATTTTTTGATACAAAAGACCTAAAATATATCGAATTTAATTTAAAAATGTTCCCAAAATTTTTGAAAATGACTATTAATAATGTTAAGTAAATTAATAAATCTGATAAAAGTGTTTTTTTATGATACAATAATAGTTGGTGTTAATTTTGATACAAAAGACCTAAAATGTAATGAAAATGAAAAATAATAATAATTAAATTACAAAATTTGTGTAACTTTTGTTTATTTGTTCCTGTTCAATTCCGATGTATCTGAGAGTGGTTTCGGGACTTGAATGGTTTAGAATTTTTTGCAGCATTACAATATCTTTGAATTTTTTATAATGATGATAACCAAATGTTTTTCTCATTGTATGAGTGCCGAATTTATCTTCAAGTCCTGCTTGTTCACAAGCATTTCTGATAATATAGTAAGCTGCAACTCTTGCAAGTCGATTGCCGAACTTTGTTATAAATAGCGGAGAATTTAGATCTTTATCTTTTGTATATTCTTCAAACATCGGTTTTAATTTTGAATTAATCGGAAATTTTTTAAACTTACCTGTTTTCTTCTCAACTATTTGAATAAAATTTTTGTTTTTTACATCTTTCACATTCAGTGCAAGAATATCAGAAATTCTCAGACCGCAATTTGTTCCGATTGTAAAGAACAACAGATTTCTAAGACTTTGTTTTTCGAGTATTTCTTCGACTTTTTTTATGTCTTTTACATTCCTGATTGGTTCAACTATAGACATTTTTACCTCTTTCTTTTCATGTACATACTACGGAATACTTTTCCAATTACTAATTTACCGCCAAATACTTTTTAATTTAATTTTTTATTACATATTTTGCGGAATTTGAAATTTTATTATTTTACTTGTTATCAGGGGTAAAATTATTCTACAGTTAGGCAGGTTAAATTTTATATAATTTTGAATGTTGTGACGATTACAAAAAACACTGATATTCAAAAAACATATAAAATTACGTTTACGCCTATAAAGTTTACAGGCTTTTTAAGGTGCAATAATGTTATGAAACTTATAAATTTTTTCATTTTAATATTACTATGTCTTATTTTTTACAGCTTATTTATTGAACCGAACAAACTTGTTGTTACTCGTTATACCCTTCCTGATAAGGAATTGAACGGAATAAAAATTGTTTTCCTTGGTGATTTCCATATCCGCCCCAATCAGGAAAAACGTTTGGAGCGAATTATAGAGCCTGTAAATACTGAAAATCCTGACATAATCGTATCTGTTGGGGATTTTGCAGCCGGTCACACACATAGTTCTACAATGCCTATTGAAAATATCGCAAAAGATTTGAGCAAAATGCAAGCTAAATACGGGTTTTATACAACCCTCGGTAATCACGACAATTGGTACGGAAAAGAAGAAGTTATAAATGCACTTATGCAAAATGGAATTAAAGTACTGGACAATGAAAGTGCAAAACTCAATATCAACGAGAAAACAGTTTATATCGCGGGAATTGAAGATATGATAACAGGAAATGCCGATATACAAAAGGCATTATCCGCAACAGAAACTCCGACAATTCTGTTATCTCACACGCCGGATATTTTCCCAAAGGTTTCTTGGGATGTGAATTTAACTCTTGCGGGACATACACATGGCGGACAAGTCAGATTGCCATTAATAGGTGCAATTGTTGTTCCGTCAGCCTTTGGTAATAAATATTCTCAAGGATTAATTGAAAAAAACGGTAAAAAAATGATTGTTACAAAAGGAATAGGAAACAGTATTTTGCCGATTCGATTTAATTGTGTACCTGAAATTGTTGTAATAGAATTTGTCAGAGAAAATAAATGATTGTAATGGAAGACTTATTTTGATAATCCATGAGCGGGCAAAACCCGTTTTCCCTCTTTGCAGATTTTTGTTAAAACTTTAACGGGTAATCCTTCGGTATCTTCCAGCCGTTTTGTTGAATTAAGGCTGCACAGAAAGGACGAGTCCCACTTCCGTCTGCACAATCTGCTTTTAATGATTCATAATTGCCGTCCCAGTTAAATTGATATGGTTCAAATCCTTTATTATAATTATACTTCCAACCCCACCAAGTATTACATGGGTAGAATGAAAATATAAATGCACATGTTCCCCAAGCTTTTGTCCCTGAACAATTTTTCGAGTTTATACGAAATACCCAATCTCGTGTGTTAGCCCGATTTTCCGCTCCAAGACTTGTCCCATCATTTAAATATATTATCAATGCACCGTTTTGATTAAGTTGTTCTTTTTCTATACTCATGTACGGTGCCAAATACTTATTAAACCAATTTTGTGCATCGGAAGAACCTTCAATAGGCTTACCGTCATCATCCAATTTAGCACCTTCTAAATCAGCGTACCATTCACATTTATCACCGTTATCAACTTCAGAAAGTGTAACTGCCTGATTTATAACACTGTAAAACTTTGCCAGCTTAGTTTCAACTACATGTTTTTTATAATTTTGCACAAGCGTCGGAATTGTTAACGCCGCTACAATACCGATGATACTGAGGGTGATTAAGACTTCTGCCAAGGTAAAACCAAATTTTTGTGAAAAGTGAAAAGTGAGAGGTGAGAAGTTCTTATCGGGTGCTAAAGCACCAAAACCACGCCTGAACCACCCCATGTCATCCTGAACGACCATGTCACCCTGAACGACCATGTCACCCTGAACTCGTTTCAGGGTCTTAGCCTTGTCGGGTCTCACTGTCTTTCCGACCCCGTCATTTTTAATCAAACTGTCATCCTGAGTCCCACACATGTCATCCTGAACTTGTTTCAGGATCTTAGCCTTGTCACGTCTTACCAGCTTTTCTAAAATCGTCATGTTTTTAATTAATTCTTTCATTTTTAAGTCCTTTCTTTTTTTTTTATTTATTACTGTTTATTGAAAATTATCACTATATTTGTCACCCTGAATTCATTTCAGGGTCTTTCGTACAATTAAGATACTGAACCAATGCCACGAAATAAGATCCTGAAACAAGTTCAGGATGACATGTG
>CANPZB010000049.1 GCA_947588755.1 Candidatus Gastranaerophilales bacterium
AAGTGGGGAACAGATATGTTTGAATTTGATGTAGAATCCGGTAAAATTGTTCCTTGCGGTATAGGAAAGGATATTAATGAATGTTTAGAAGAAGGCTATTATTGTACGGCTTGGGTAATTACAAATGAAAACATGGACTATCTGCATTGTCCTGAAAAACTCGGTTGGGATAAACAGCACAGTTGTAAAAAATAATTATTTGTGATTATTGCGGTTTTACGACAATATACAGAATAGGAAGTAATCTGATTTTGAACCTTCCTGTTAATGGACGTTCAATGGTTACACATTGTATGCCTAACGCGGGCGGTGTTCGTTACTATGATGAAATTATGAAATAAATATTTAAACAAGTTCTGCCGCTCTGTATGAACTTCTGACGAGAGGTCCGATTTGGTAATGCTTTATTCCTATTTTTCGGGCTAAGGTTTGAATTGTCTTATATTCATCAGGTGTATAGTATTTTTCTACGCATAAATGCTGTTTGGAAGGCTGAATGTATTGTCCTACAGTTACGATATCGCACCCGCAGTTTTTTAAATCAGATAATGTTTGTTCTATTTCTTCAAATGTTTCCCCCAAACCTATCATTAATCCTGATTTTGTCGTTATATTCCCTTTGCTTTTTATATATTTTAGGACATCAAGCGAGCATTCGTAACTGCCTTGCGGACGTGCAGTTCTGAAAAGTCTTTTTACCGTTTCAATGTTATGATTAAACACGTCGGGATGAGATTTTATTATTGTGTTTAATGCTTCTTTATTTCCTTTAAAATCAGGTGTAAGAATTTCTGTTTTTACATCGGGACAAAGTTTTCTGATAGCATAAATACATTCGGCAAAATGTTTTGCACCGCCGTCGGGTAAGTCATCACGTGTTACCGAGGTAATAACCGAATATTTTAAACCGAGTTCTTTTACGGCAAGTGCAATATGTTCAGGTTCCGACCCGTCAAGAGGTAACGGCTTTTGGCAGGTAATATTGCAGTATCGGCAGTTGCGGGTACAAACATTTCCCATTATTAAAAATGTTGCGGTATTTTTTGTGTAACATTCATTTTTGTTCGGACATCTGGCATTTTCACAAACCGTATTAAGCTGATTATGCTTTAATATCTTTCTTACCGTACGGGTTTTTTCGGTATCAATTATGGGTCTTTTTAAATATTCGGGTAATCTTTTTTGCATTTACTTTCCTTTTTTTTTAAATTATATTATATAATAAAAGAAAAAGGAGAAAATTTTATGAAAAAATTTGTATTAATTTTTAGTCTTTTAGCTTTTACAAGTTGTGCATTTGCCGAAGGAGTACATGTTCCTTCTTATAACCCCGGTATGGGCGTAAGCGGTACGGTTAAAGAAACTTCTCAGCCTAACGTTGAAGATGCGAATAACAATGCTGACCAACAGGTAAGTGACAACACAGCCAAAAAGAAAAAAAGATTTTCCTTCAGACGTATTTGGCGTTCAAATAACGGCACTACTCCGAATTCTTATTACAATTTCGGCGGTACAAGCGGTTACAAAGGACGTTTTTAGTTAACGGCTTTTAATCTGAACAGACATTCAAAAATGCCTTCGGAATATGTGGGATGTGCAAAGCATACCTCTTTAAGTTTTTCTGTGGTTATGTCATTTTGCATTGCTATGACTATCTGCTGAATAAGTGATGATGCTTCTTTTGCCACAATATGAGCCCCGATAATTTTTTTATTCCGTGAAAGAATTTTTATAAAACCGTCCGTGGAATTGTCGCAATGAGCTTTGCCGAGAGCAGAGACAAGAATATTTGCTTTCTCATAACTGCCTTTTCCCAAGTCTTGTTCACGTTTTCCGACCCATGCTATTTCGGGGTTTCCGTATACAACCGACGGTACAAGTGTTTTATCAAATTTAATATTACTGATTTCATTTACAGCCTGTTTAACCGCAAAATGTGCAAGTTGAATTTCTCCTGCGGCATCGCCCAGATATGTTACTCCTTCTATGTTTTGGGGATGATTAGGAATTCTTCCTGCGGCAACTAACACACATTCGGGTTCTATAATTTCACCGCCCGAGAGATAAACTTTCTTGTCCGATATTTTTGCTACGGAATTGTTTGTGTAATATTTTATTTTTTTTGCTTTAAATATTCTTTCAAGCCGTTTTGATACTTCAATATCTGCCGCGGGTAATAAGTTCTCTGCCGCTTCAACAACGGTAACTTCTGTATCAAATGCCGCAAAAATTCTCGCCCATTCGGTTCCTATTGCACCCGAACCTGCTATTAATATGTTGGAAGGCAGGGTTTCTCTTTTTAATATGTCGTCGGAACTTAAAATAAAATTACCGTCAAAATTAATACCTTTCAAGGCTCTCGGAGTTGAACCGCCCGCATATATTATTTTTTCAAGTTCGTAAACAACTTTATCGGCTTGAATATGATTTTTATCAATTATTTTTGCTTCGGAATTCACGGTTGTTATGCCGGAATTTTTTATTGTAAGTTCAAGTGATTTTCTCAGTTTTTCGACAATTTCATTTTTATGTTCGATAATTTTTTTGTAATCAAGAGTAATATTTCCCGCATTAATCCCAAAATCCTGCATGCACTTTAAATCTTCGTAAATTTCAGCGGCATGCATAATTGATTTTGTCGGAATACAGCCTTTGTTCAGACAAACTCCGCCTGTTTTATCTTTTTCAAACATGATAACCGATAAGCCGTTCGCTGCGGCATGCAAAGCTGCCGTATATCCCGCAGGCCCCGCTCCTATTATCCCCAGATTGTATTTTAACTCCATAAATTTAACCTTTATCTTGTATATATTCTCGGAAGTCTTACTTTCAGACGGCAAATTAATTCGTAATTGATTGTGTTCAATATTTTTGCCCACTCATCTATCGTATTGTTTTCATCAAGCAGTGTTATTACGTCGCCTAAAGATGCTTTTACGTCAGTTATATCAAACATCATCTGGTCCATTGTTATGTTTCCGACCTGTTTGATTTTGCTTTCGTTTAGTACGGCGTAAATTTTGTTTGACAAACCCCTCGGAACACCGTCTGCATATCCCAAAGGTATAGTTGCAATTTTTCTTGTGCCTTTTGCGGTAAAAGTATGCCCGTAACTTATTCCCTCGCCGTCGTTTGCGTTATGAATATTTACTATTCTGGCTTTAAGGCTCATAACAGGTTTTAAATCAATTTTGCGATAATTACCGTCCTCTGGAAGGTCAGGGTACAAACCGTAAATGGCAATTCCTGCACGACGCATGTTTGTTTCGGGTACATCATAACACATTGAACCTGCAGTGTTCAGAACATGGAGCAATAAGTTTTTCGTGTCTGTTTGAGAAATTATATCGTTCCATTTTGAAATCTGTTCTTGTGTTTTAACTCTGTTTTCGGCATTGGCAAGGTGCGTAAATATCCCTTGTAAATCAATAAAATCAAGGCTTTGAACTTCCTTTATAAATTCAACAGCTTGAAAGCATGAAACACCTATTCTGTTCATCCCCGTATCAAGCTTTATGTGAACTTTCGGTCTGATACCCGTTCTTTGATAAGCCTGTTCACAAGCTTTAATGTGTTCTTTTGAGAAAATCGATATCGCTAAATCAGTTTTTACGGCACTTTCTACCGCCCAGACAGGAACGGCACCCAGAACAAGAATGTCGCAGTTTATATTTGCCTGCCTTAAATCCGCTCCTTCATCAATTGACGCCACTCCGAGCATATCAGCACCCGAAGCAAGCAGTGTGGGAGCAATCATTACGGCACCATGACCGTATGCATCCGCCTTTACCACGGCAAGTAATTTGACGTTGGAAGGTGTGCTTTTTTTTATGTTTTTTATGTTATAAGCAAGATTTTCTAAGTTAATTTCAACCCAGCTGTCTCTGTGAATATTTATGTTAGATTGTCTGACATTTTTCATCAGATTAAGTATAATACCAAACGGCGAATACTGCAATTTTTGTAACAGTTTTAAAAATTATCTTCCGATTTCGACAGCTTTTAATGCCATGGATTTTGTAATATTGATTAAAGCAAGGTTTGCTTCGTAAGCACGCTGAGCAAGAATTGCATCAGCCATATCCGCCATAACATTAACATTTGATGCCCTTATATAACCGTTTTCATCCGCATCCGGATGTCCGGGTCTGTATATTTTATCACCAATTGTAGGATCTTCCACACATCCCGTGAACCTTACGCCGCCTTGAAGATACGGCAATGTACCTACCCCGAATACATCTTCTTTCATAGTATTCATTAATCCCTGAAATGAAATATCTTCCGTTGCATTTAATACGGGAATTTTTCTTACGTAATTCGGTGTGTCTACGTTTGCTACGTTTTTGGCATGAATATCCAGCCTTAACCCGTGTGCTTTTAAGGCATTTGAACCGATATTCATTGATTCCATAATACTCATAACTCTAATTCCTCATTTTAAAATCTATTTGCTGACATTTATTACGGTTTTCATTTCCGTTATTATATTTGACATTCTTCTTGTTGCCATCGTATAAAGAAGTGAATTTTGCTGAATTTCCATCAATTCTTCCGCAGGGTCAATTTCTTTATATTCACGTTCGTTTATAACCCCCGAAGGCCCGAGTTTTTCGGATAATTTGGTTTCAAGAGGACTGTTCATGGAACTCAGATAATCCCCGAAATTTATATCACGTCTGACATAACCGGGGGTATCAATGTTAGCCAAATTTGAACCCAAAGCCCTTTGTCTTTGTGCTATCAAATCCATCATTAATGTTACTTTGCCCATATTGTCAAGTGATGTGAACATTTTTGTCCTTTCTTATATTAATTTTATTCTCTTATATTAATTGCTTTGTTATACATATCATCAACGACTTTCATCATACGCATGCTTGCTATCATTGATGCATTAAGTCTTAACATTTCCGACACGGATGAATATATGTTGGTGTTTGAATTTTCCAAATTGTTCTGTGCAAAAAGGTCATGATTTTTTACCAGTTGCGGTTCTCCCGATTCTTCAGTCGGTACAAGTTTGTTCATCCCTGTCTGTTCAAGTTCTTCGGGGTTGTCAAATCTTACAAGAGGGATTATCCCGAGTTTTTTGGCTTCACTTGATGCGGAATCGTATGCAACAACTTCCCCGTTCGGTTTGATTTCAAATTTATAGCAGTTTGTGGGAATTTTTATTCCTTCTCCTACCATCCAGTCATCGCTTGTAACGAGATAACCGTTTTTGCCTTGTTTAAATGCACCGTCTCTCGTATATGCTATCTGTCCTTCTTCCGAAACTACGGGAATAAAGCCCGGACCTGTTATGGCAACATCGTAAGGATTACTTGTTATTTGAATTGAACCGTTACTGTGGTCGGTTCTGATAGCCGCACTTAAATAACCGTCCTCATTTAACATTTGTTCAAATCTTACGTTTTTATAACCGTTTGTATTTAAGTTAGCCAGATTATTGCCAACGTAACCCAATCTTTCAAATTGATTTGAAACATTGTTAATACTTCTTCTTACTATTCCTTGCATGCTGTACATATAAGCCTCACTTTACTATGATGTTGTACCCAGTTGTGAAATAACTTTTTGTAAATTTTGGTTTTGTATCATAAATATTTGTCTGTTTGCTTCAAAATTCCTTATTATAGGCATCATTGCAATAAATTCATTTTGAAGTGACACATTTGAATATTCCGTATAACCTTGTTTTACCTGCGGATTCATAACAAGTATTCCGTTGGAATCAACTATTCCCATATATCCTGCAGGCTCCATCTTATTTGTTCTTTTATTAAAGACCTGAACAAGTCCTTTTGCATTTACTTTTATATCCTTTAATTCGTCGGGAACTACGGGTAATTGAATTACCGTACCGTTATTTGAAAGCACATTTCTGTCATCCAGACTCAGTAAATAGCCGTTTTTATCTATTTTAAACCTGCCGTCACGTGTTAATTCAATTCCGTCTTTGCCCTGTACTTGAAAATATCCTTTTTCTGCAAGTGCAAAATCAAGCGGGTTATCTGACATTTGAATACGTCCCACTTTGTCATCTACGGTTTGAGAAAGTCCATGAATGCCTATAAATTCGGTGAAAGACGATACTACCGCATCTTTTCTTTGATAACCGACTTTATCAAAGCCGTTTACATTTTCATTTGCCATTCCTATAAGTTCGCTTTGAACATGCATGGCTCTTAAAGATGCCGTCAAGCCCTTTTCACAATATCTTATTCCGCCGTTTATCTGCATTTTACTACCTCTTTTTATTTATATTATCGGTCATATTCGGATTTTTAATGAATTTTTTCCGCTAAAATCATCCGTTTATATTAGAACCTTCATGGGTAATTTAATGATGTATTTAATTAAGTCAATATTTTTTGGGTTAATTTTTTGTAACATTTTGTTTTTACGGGCAATTTTTTTTGTTTACCTATTTTATATCGGTATGATGAATACTCATTTGCGTTATGCACCCGTAAAATTTAATAAAGAACTTCCCGAAGATATTTTTTATCAAGCGTTAATAGGTAAAAACACTGAATTTCAGAATTATACTGCCTGTGACAAAACAGGAAAATATACGGGTAAAATAATAGGCAAAATGGAAAGATTACATCCCGTAAGCGGAATTCAATACTTTCCGAGTTTTAAGTCTGAGGACTCTTTTTATATATCTTTTGTAAGGTCTCACAAAAAGGGAATGGGTACAAAACTGTTGAATTTTGCAAGTATGATAAGTAAAAAAATGGGCGGAGGAGGAAAATTTCACCTTATAGCTTCTGAAAGGTACAGCACTAAGCCTATACCGCCTCATATTTTTTACAGAAAGTACGGAATGAATTCACTGGAGTCCGATTTGATTTTTAAGATAGACAGGTATTTAAAAGGCAAAATGTGTCTTGAAAATATAGACTTTTATGACACTCCGATGTATTTTATTCCGCGTAAAAACGGGCAATCCGCTAAGAAACTGCCCGTTTTGAAAAAATTATTGAGGTTATTTAAAATATAACTTTTATTTAATTACAATGTTCACGAGTTTTTTGGGTACAACAATTGTTTTTATAATCGTTTTTCCCTGCATTAACTCTTTTATTTTGGGACTTGCAAGAGCAATATTTTTAAGTTCTTCTTCGGTTGAAGATTCATCAGCTTCAATCTTATCTTTTACTTTGCCGTTTATCTGAACAACAAGAGTTATGGAACTCGCTTTTGCAAGGTTTTCATCGTATCGGGGCCACATTTCATCGTGAATTGAAGTATTGTTTCCCAATTGATACCAGGCTTCTTCGCACAGGTGAACCGACACGGGTGCCATAAGTTTCAGTAATGTTATTATCGCAAAACTGAGAACATTTTTATCTTCATCGCTGACAATTTTCTTAAGTGAACACCGGTCATAAATTGTGTTCACGAGTTCTCTGTATTTTGATATGACGGTGTTGAATTGAAAATCATTTTCTATGTCGGCAGATATACCTTTTATTGCAATATGAACCGCACGTACAAGGTTATCATTTTCTTTTGAAAGAGGAAATTCAATTTTGTAATCGTTAATTATATTTTCTGAATTTGTAGCTATGAGTCTCCAAACTCTGTTAAGGAATTTATAACATCCTTCGACACCGGCATCCGACCAGTCAAAATCTCTTGCCGGCGGGGAATCCGAAAGAATAAATAATCTTGCCGTATCCGCTCCGTAATTTTCAAATATCTCATCGGGATCAACCGTGTTGCCTTTGGATTTAGACATTTTGGAACCGTCTTTTAAAACCATACCCTGAGTTAAAAGATTTTTAAACGGTTCGTCAAAATCCAAAAGTCCGATATCTCTTAACGCTTTTGTAAAAAATCTTGAATAAAGCAAGTGAAGTATTGCATGTTCAATTCCGCCTACATATTGATCAACTGGAAGCCATTTGTTAACTTTTTCTCTGTCAAAAGGCATTTTATCGTTTTTTGCATCCGAATATCTCAGATAATACCAACTCGAGCAGACAAAAGTATCCATTGTATCCGTTTCACGTCTTGCTTTTCCACCGCAAACAGGGCATGTGGTTTCGACAAATGTTTTTGATGTCGTGATAGGTGACTTGCCGACAACGCTAAAATCAACATCGGTAGGAAGTAAGACGGGTAATTGTTCTTCCGGAACCGGTTGTATTCCGCATTTTTCGCAATATACAACGGGAATTGGTGCTCCCCAATATCTTTGTCTTGATATGAGCCAATCTCTTAATCTGTACTGGGTTTTAAATTCTCCGAAACCGCCTTTTACAGCCTTTTGAGTAATAGCTTTTTTGGCTTCGGTATTTTTCATTCCGTTAAATTCGTTTGAATTTACCATCACACCGTCTTGAGTGTAAGCTTCGGAAAGCGGTTTTTCTTCACTGCCCTCAGGAACAATTACCACTTTCATCGGAAGATTATATTTTTTTGCAAATTCAAAATCTCTTGTGTCATGCGTCGGAACAGCCATAACCGCACCTGTTCCATACTCTGCCAGAGCATAGTCGGCAGTCCACAGCGGGAAAACCTCTCCTGTGAACGGGTTTTTGCAGTGAGTTCCCAGAGGAACGCCTGTTTTTATTCTTTCGGTGGAAAGTCTTTCTATTTCAGTCATTTTCCTCGCATTTGCACGATAAGCTTCGACGGCTTCTTTGTTTTCGGGTGTCGTTAGTGCTTCAATATCTTTGTACTCGGGAGCTACAACGAGATAAGTTATCCCGTATGCCGTATCGGGACGGGTTGTGTATACGGGAATTTCAATATCCTTTTCAACTACTTTAAATTTTAAAATCGCACCTTGAGATTTACCTATCCAGTTTGCCTGCATGGTTTTTACATTATCGCCCCAGCCTGTCAATTTGTCTAAATCATCAAGCAAAACTTCGGCATAATCGGTGATTTTCAAAAACCACTGTGACAGATACTTTTTCTCAACCACATGGTCACATCTCCAGCATTTACCGTCAATAACCTGTTCGTTTGCCAGAACCGTTCCGCATTCTTCGCACCAGTTAACGGCAGCTTCTTTCTTATATACAAGTCCTTTTTTATAAAGCTGTAAGAAAAGCCATTGAGTCCATTTGTAATAATCGGGTTTGCAGGTTGTAACTTCTCTGTCCCAGTCGTATGAAAGCCCGAGCATTTTAAGTTGTTTTGTCATATATTTAATATTTTCATCCGTCCAGGTTTCGGGATTAGCCCCGTGTTTCATTGCGGCATTTTCCGCGGGAAGTCCGAAACTGTCCCAGCCTATCGGATGCAATACGTTATAACCGTTCATTCTTTTGTGACGTGCTATAACGTCAGTAATCGTATAATTTCTCACATGCCCCATGTGAAGCTTTCCCGACGGATATGGAAACATTGACAGTGCATAATATTTCGGTTTATCGCTGTCATCTGATGTTTTAAACGAATTATTATCCTGCCAAATTTTTTGCCATTTTTTTTCTATTTCCTGCGGAAAATAAGTTTCTTTCATACTTTTTCTCTCCCTGTAATACAGATTACATATAAAGTCTAACATAAAATAAATTTTTTTTAGAGTTGTGTTAAATTTTGCAAACATGACACGAAATATTAATTTTTTGTTTATTTTTTCAAGGTAGTGAATTTTCAATGTTATAAATATAAATATAGAATAGTTTTGAAATTATAAAAAGTAAAGGAGATATATTATGGCAAAAACTATTGGTATTGACTTAGGAACGACGAACTCTGTCGTTGCCGTTATGGAAGGCGGTAAACCCACCGTTATTGCCAACGCGGAAGGTTCAAGAACAACCCCTTCTATCGTAGGCTTTTCAAAAACAGGCGAAAAGCTTGTCGGACAACTTGCAAAACGTCAGGCGATTTTAAACCCCGACAAAACCGTTGCATCTATAAAAAGACACATGGGCGAAGATTACAAAGTAAATATTGACGGGAAAAACTATACTCCTCAGGAAATTTCGGCAATGATTTTGAGAAAACTCGCTGATGATGCAAGTTCATATCTGGGTGAAAAAGTTACATCCGCCGTAATTACCGTACCTGCATACTTTAACGATGCTCAAAGACAGGCAACAAAAGACGCGGGAAAAATCGCAGGTTTGGATGTGTTACGTATCGTAAACGAACCTACCGCTGCCGCATTGGCTTACGGTATGGAAAAAGACAAATCCGAAAAAGTATTGGTATTTGACTTAGGCGGCGGTACTTTTGATGTTTCAATCCTTGAAATCGGCGAAGGTGTTCATGAAGTTCTTTCAACTTCAGGTGATACGCACTTAGGCGGGGATGATTTCGACCAAAAAATTATGGATTGGATTACCGAAGAATTTAAAAAACAGGAAGGAATTGACCTTAACACCGATAAACAAGCAATGCAGCGTGTAAAAGAAGCTGCCGAAAAAGCTAAAATTGAATTATCTTCCGTTATGGAAACAAGTATAAACCTGCCGTTCATTACGGCTGATGCTAACGGCCCGAAACACTTGGAATTAAGCCTTACAAGAGCTAAATTTGAAGATTTAAGCCGTGATTTACTTAACAGATGCAAAACTCCTGTTGAAAATGCCTTGAAAGATGCGGGTGTTTCAAAAACCGATATTAATGAAGTAGTTCTTGTCGGTGGTTCAACACGTATTCCTGCCGTTCAAACTCTGGTAAAAGAGTTTACGGGTAAAGAACCGAACCAATCAGTTAACCCTGATGAAGTTGTTGCTGTCGGTGCCGCTATTCAGGCAGGTGTTCTGGCAGGTGAAGTTAAAGATATAGTTCTTCTTGACGTAACTCCGTTGACACTCGGTATTGAAACCCTCGGCGGTGTTATGACTCCTCTTGTACCCAGAAACACAACAATACCTGTTTCTAAATCTCAGGTTTTTTCAACTGCGGAAAATAATCAAACAGCCGTTGATATCCATGTCCTTCAAGGTGAAAGACCCATGGCAAAAGATAACAAATCACTCGGTATGTTCAGACTTGACGGTATTCCGCCGGCAATGAGAGGTTTACCGCAAATCGAAGTTACTTTTGATATCGATCATAACGGTATAGTTAATGTTTCGGCTAAAGATAAAGCTACTAACAAAGAACAGAAGATTACAATTACAAACTCATCTAATTTGTCGGAAGCCGATATCGACAAAATGGTTAAAGAAGCCGAAGCAAATGCCGCAGAAGATAAAAAGAAAAAAGAAGAAGCGGATATAAAAAATAATGCTACAAGTTTAATCGGTTCCGCTGACAGAATTGTAAAAGATTTTGAAGGCAAAATTGATGAAGCCGATAAGACCAAACTTGAAGAACAAAAAACCGCACTTCAAAAAGCGATAGATGAAAACAAATCAACGGACGAAATTAAAAAATTGTCTGATGAATTACAACAAACCATGTTCAGTATCTCACAAAAAGCTTACGAAGCAGTTCAGAAGGAAGAACAAACAACAGCTTCAAGTGAAAATGCTTCATCGGAAGAAAATAAAGGCTCTGATGATGATGTAATTGATGCGGAATATACAAAAGAATAAATTTAAAATCCAAAAAGGTGAGCGGTTTTTAAAAAACCGCTCATTTTTTTATCTAAAAATTAAAATTAAACATTTCCTGCTTTGAATAATATACTCATGATAATATCCATAAAATATATTATTTAATTAAATATTAATAAAAAACAGTGCGAAAGTAAGTAAAAGATAGAAGAAAGAATTAAAAACCTGATGATTTTGGAAAAGACGGTCAGACTTGAAAATCCTGTTATGCTGAACCCTTTACATGTCATGGTAAACCCCACACATGTCACCCTGAACTCCACACATGTCATCCTGAACTTGCGAATTTGCGGACGGACGGAGTATAAACGAGTCCGGATAGCGAGCAGATTGAGCATACTGTGGCAGAGCCACAAATGCGAAACTCTGTGAGCGTGGAGCAAATTCAAGACGTTTCAGGATCTTAGCACTTTCAAGTCTCACCAACTTTTCCAAATTTGTTAATTTTTTAATTTCTTTTTTCATTTTTAGTTCCTTTCTTTTTTTTTATTACTTTTTTATTTGTCATTTAAAAACCTTCATGTCATGCTAAACACCACCATGTCACCCTGAACTTGTTTCAGGGTCTTATATATAAGATACTGAACCAATGCCACGAAATAAGATGCTGAAATGTCATGGATTTGCTCCAATACGTGCAGGAACTTGTTATTCACCATAGTTGCGGACATTGACTTTGGTTTAGTTTCTTTTCTATTTAATGACTTGATAAGGCTAAGATGCTGAAACGAGTTCAGCATGACATGTTGTTGTTCGGTATGACATGGCACAGAATAATTGCCTTCGGCAAAAGA
>CANPZB010000050.1 GCA_947588755.1 Candidatus Gastranaerophilales bacterium
GAATTTTGAAGTTTTAGCATTCACCCCCCCCCCGAGTTTGTAAACCCGCTCTACGACTGCGTTTTAGCCGTTTTTCGCTTTTGGGATAATTTTAAAGGGATAAATATTTGTCCCTCGTTTTGTCGTGGGAATTTTTGCCATGTCATCCCACATGTCATCCTGAACTTGCGGATTTGCGGACGGACGGGGGATAAGGCTGAATCCACCCCATGTCATCCTGAACTTGCGGATTTGCGGACGGACGGAGTGGTAACGAGTCCGGATAGCGAGCAGATTGAGCATACTGTGGCAGAGCCACAAATGCGAAACTCTGTGAGCGTGGAGCAAATCCAAGAAGTTTCAGGATCTTTTGCCGAAGGCAATTATTCTGTGACATGTCATACTAAACAACAACATGTCATGCTGAACTTGTTTCAGCATCTGAGCCTTATCAAGTCTTTAAATAGAAAAGAAACTAAACCAAAGTCAATGTCCACAACTATGGTGAATAACAAGTTCCAGCATGCATTGGAGCAAATCCAAGAAGTTTCAGGATTATGTACCAATACCGAATAAATAAGATCCTGAAACAAGTTCAGGATGACATGGTGAGAGTTCAACATGACATGTATAGTTATAGTTTTCAATAAATAGTAATAAATAATAAAAAAAAAGAAAGGAACTAAAAAATGAAGGAAAAAATTAAAAACGTAACAATTTTGGAAAAGACAGTGAGACTTGAAAATGGTAAGATCCTGAAACAAGTTCAGGATGACATGTTTGTTCAGGATGACATGGGGTGGTTCAGGTGTGGTTTTGGTGCTTTAGCACCCGATAAGAACTTCTCACCTTTCACTTCTCACTTTTCACAACGCAGTGCGTTCACCTCTCACTTTTCACGAAAACTCGCTTTTACATTATCGGAAGTCTTAATCACCCTCGGCATCATCGGCATTGTGGCGGCGTTAACTATTCCCGTTTTACTCGCAAAATATCAGGACATGGTATTTAAAAACCAGAGAAAAAAAGCTTTTAGTGAATTTCAACAAGCATTTCAGCAAGCAGTCCTTAACGATGAGTTTATTGTTAACGGTCAAGTATACAATTTTAGAATTCTGCAAAGTAAATTTAAAGTCATCAAATCTTGTGATATGGCAAGAAACGAAGGCTGCTGGGTAAATACTTGTTTTAAAGATGCAGATACAAAGAAAGTCAACGATCAATGTATTGCGGTAGGTTCAACTGAAATGAATGAAGAATATGACCCGTCTTCCAGTGCTTACGGGGGTCAGGCAAACACTGCAGGTTTTGTTGACTCTTCGGGTAGACAGTGGGTAATTTATAAACCGGAAATGTGTTTGTGGATTTTGGGTGATGTAAATGGTGATAAAGGTCCTAATATTTATTGGAAAGACAGATTTGTTATTTATACGGCAGACAAAAAAGGAAATGGCTGTAATATCAAGCCTGAGTTAATAACAGCGGGTACTTATAATGATTTTGCTAACCACGATTAAAAAAAAAACGGTCGATTGACCGTTTTTTTATCTGTTAACTTATTAATAAATAATTTTTATATTGCAACAGGTCTTGTTTCAAGGTGCAATTCAATTTGTTTTTCATCAAGAATTTCCGCATGCAAATCAGAAGTATCCTGAAGTTTTGCGGCAGGAACTTTAGCCAAACTTTGACTTAACACTTTCGGCATCGGTTTCCCTGCTGCCTGATAGCTTCTGCCTGCTTTAAGTACCGCAGGGTCAGGATTATGTTTTTGTTTGTTAACGTCAGTCATAATCTTGGAAACAAAACGCTTTGTTTCACCGTAAGGCGGAACGGCATGGTATTTTTTTACGTTGCCGGGACCTGCATTGTAAGCTGCAAGTGCCAATTCTACGGAACCAAACATATTATACATTTTCTTGTAATACATAATTCCGCCTCTTATATTGTCATTAAGCGAATAAGGATTTAACCCCATTCTGCGTGCGGTAGAAGGCATTAATTGAAAAACGCCTACGGCACCGTGTTTACTGCGGGCTTCATGCCTGAAACCCGATTCCGCTCTTGCAATACTTAACGCAATTGCGGGATCTACACCGAGTTCAAGTGCATGTTTAACAATTGTTGCTTTTACCGAATTCACGTCAGCAGCATAAGCATTTGTTTGCGTACACAAAATACACATCAGTGCAAAAGTTAATAATAAAATTTTTCTCAAAATGTAATCCTCTGTGTTGTAAATTGAAAATCCCGTAAAACTCTATGTCTTTCTTCTTGAAAAGGAAGTTTTAAGCTTCCGGAATATGGATAGGAATTCAACCTATATATACATAGTATTACAAAAATATAAAATTTCAACCCCTACACCCGTACAGCATTTCGGGAAGCACCTGCGTATCCCCGTTATGTCGGGGGTTTAAGTGTAATGTTAACAATTATAAATTTACCCTTTTTTCTTAATTTTTAAAAAATGAATATTTATGATAAAATTCATTTAAAGGTTGCAGAATTGTGAAAGGAAAAAGTATGGAAAACAAAAAATTAGCTACGGTAGGTGTATTTGGCGGTTCGGGGTTTTATAAATTCCTTGACAATATTGAAGAAATACGAGTTGAAACTCCTTACGGAATGCCCAGTGACAATGTTTTTATCGGTTCGATAGGGAAACATAAAGTCGCATTTATACCGCGTCATGGCAGAAACCATACTATTCTCCCTCATCTTATCAATTACAGAGCAAACGTGTGGGCTATGAAGTCTTTGGGATGTGAAAGAGTAATTTCGCCATGTGCCGCAGGAAGTTTGCAAAAACACGTTAAACCCGGAGATTTTGTAATTTGTGACCAGTTTGTTGACTGGACTGACGGCAGAAAATCCACATTTTTTGAAGGCCCGATAGTTACTCACCCTTCCGCTGCCGAAACATACTGTCCAGAACTGAGAAAACTTGCAGTTGAAACAGGAAAAGAACTGGGAATTACAATCCATGAACAGGGTACGGTTGTCGTTATTAACGGTCCGAGATTTTCCACAAAAGCGGAATCAAAGTTTTTTACAAATCAAGGCTGGGAAGTTATTAATATGACGGCTTTCCCCGAAGCATATCTCGTAAAAGAAATGGATATGTGTCCGCTTAATATTTCTTTGATTACGGATTATGATGCGGGACTTGTCGGAGATGTTCCGCCTGTTTCACATCACGAAGTTATACAGGTATTCAATAATAATGTGGCGAATTTGAAATCTTTGTTATTTAATATGATAGAAAAAATACCTTTTGAAAGAAATAATTGTGAATGCAAAAATACTAAAACAAGTTCACAGCTTTAAACGGAGAAATTATGAATAACGGAATAATTTACGGAATAAACAATATTTTTAATTTGTACTTTTTCTTAATAATTTTAAGAATATTTTTAAGCTGGATTCCGTCCGTCAAATGGGAAAATAACCCCTGGGCAACTTTACGCACTATTACCGATATTTATTTGGATATTTTCAGGCGGTTTATTCCGCCGTTAAACGGGTTGGATTTTTCTCCGATAGTTGCACTTCTGGTACTTCAAATACTGCAATATCTGATTATTTATCTGCTCTACTCTTTATAAACATATCTTCGGCTTTTTGTATTTACAAACTTGTAAAAAAAATTAACTTAATATATAATTCAGTTTATGAAAATCATAATATATGGTGCCACGGAAATGGGATGTCTGCTGGCAACGGAATTTTTTGAAGAACACGACATTACGATTATTGATAAAGAGGAAAACAGAACTGATGAATTTAACAATCTTGATATCAGTTTTGTACGCGGTAATGCATCCAATATAGATATTCTCAAAAATGCGGATATTAAAAATGCCGATGTTTTTATCGCCTGTACAAATATTGATGAAGCAAATATAGTTGCCTGCCTTACCGCAAAAAAAGTGAGCGGAGTTAGAACAATTTGCTTTGTCACCAAAGAAGAATACAAAAAAACATTAAGTTTTAACAGAAACGGTGAATATTTTTGCGATTTCTTTATAGATTACATAATCTGGCCGGAAGAATTGTTGACACAGGATATTTTCAGAATAGTTACCGTAGCACACGCACTTGATGTCGAAAATTTTGCAGACGATAAAGCAAGACTTATTGAATTGAAAATCAACGAAAATTCGGTTCTGGCGGACAAAAAAATAAAAGACTGCGGTTTCCCGAAAGAAACTTTGATTGTCGGAGTCACAAGGGAGTGTGAATTATCTATTCCGAACGGCGATACGGAACTTTGTACGGGAGATAAACTTATTTTTATGGGAACACCAAGATCACTTGATATTCTGGCAGGGACGTTTTTCCACGAAAAAGAAATCGTCAAATCCGCTGCAATTATAGGCGGTGGGAATGTAGGCATGATGCTGGCACACAGCCTCGAAAACATGAAAATTAAAACAAAAATCATTGAAATTGATTATGACAGATGCCGTTATCTTGCTCAGGAATTAAAAAATACGCTTGTTATCAATGGTGACGGTACAAATCTTAAACTTCTTGATGAAGAAGAAATAGGTTCTTTTGACGTTGTTATCAGTGTAACCGATAATGACGAAAGAAACCTGTTGTGTTCTCTGTTATCAAAACAGCTTGGAGTAAAAAGAGTTATAGCCAGAGTTGCAAAAGTCATTAATATTCCGCTGTTTGAAAAAGTAGGTATTGATGTTGCAATATCTCCGAAAACATCCGCAATAAACGAAGTTAAAAACGATTTGGCGGAAAATGATGTCGATATTCTTGCCACCGTAGAACAGGGACAGGGTGAAGTTATTGAAATTAACGTCTTGCAAGATTTTGACGGGAAAAGAATTATGGACTTGAAATTACCGGTCAATGCGGTAATAGGAATTATCCAACGTAAAAATAATATAATTATACCTAAAGGTGATATCGTTTTAAAATCGGGCGATATATTGATTATATTTACGAAAACCGAAAATACCGAAAGTATTAAACAATTTTTTAAGGTGAAATAGATGCGGCAAAATTATTTGGCTTATGCAACAGGTATTATACTCGGGTATATAGGAATAGTAATCCTTGTACCGATAATTGCCGCTGTCTTTTATAAGGAATATACATCAATAATTCCCTTTTTAAGTGCGGGTTTGTTTGCAATGCTCGGCGGATTTCTTGTAAAAAAGAGCATAAAACCTGATGAAATACCCGAAAACTTAAATGATATAAAAAAAGCGGAAGCACTTTTTATTGTGGCATCGGCTTGGGTAATATTCGGTCTGATAGCTGCAATACCGTATTTATTTTATAATTTGCATCCTTTGAATGCTTTATTTGAAGCTGTTTCAGGAATTACAACAACCGGAGCAACAATTTTAACCGATTTTAATTATCCTCATGCATTCTTTTTCTGGCGGGCTTTAACTCAATGGCTCGGCGGTTTGGGAATTATAGTATTGTTTATCGCAATATTACCGCAGTTTGCGGTTGCGGGACGCCAAATGTTCTTTGCGGAAGCACCCGGACCAATAGAGGATAAATTTACTCCCAGAATACGCAATACCGCATCTGCTCTGTGGAAAATTTATACCGTTATTACGGTTATCCTGTTTATTCTATTGGTTTGGGCAAATATGCCCTGCTTTGATGCATTGTGTACGGCATTGACAACCCTTTCGGCAGGCGGATTTTCGAATAATGCAAACAGTATTATGGGATATAATTCGTTTAATATCTGCTGGATAGTAATAATATTTATGTTTATATCAGGTATAAATTTTAACCTTTTATATAATGTTATTCATCAAAAAAATATTTTGCTTTTATTTAAAAATCAGGAATTTAAAACATATTTAAGCCTTGTTTTACTTATGAGCGGACTTATAGCGATATCTTTGCACTTTCACAATGCCGAGTCCGCTTTTGAAAATATTACAAATTCCCTGTTTCAGGTAATAAGTATAACAACATCAACGGGTGCCGCAAGTGTTGATTTTGAAAAGTGGAATTTTACCTCAAAAATGCTTTTATTTATGGTAATGTTTATGGGTTCGTGTGCAAGTTCAGCAGGCGGCGGTATTAAAATGGCAAGGTGGATAGTAGTGTTTAAGTCAATGAAAAGCGAACTTGTAAAAATATTACATCCGAATGCAATAGTAAATATTAAACTTGATAACAAAACGGTTACTCCCGAAGTTTCAAAACAAATCGTTGTATTTGTTTTCTTTTATTTTTTAATCTTAGGGGTTTCTGCGGTAATAATTTCAATAATTGAGCAGAACAGTTCAGTCGGAATGACGAGTGCTTTATCTTCGATTTCCAATATAGGGCCGGGGATTTCGCACCTTACGGGACCTATGGGTAATTACGCTCATCTTGCACCTTTATCCAAAATCATTATGATATTTAATATGCTTGTGGGACGTCTTGAATTAATACCGTTTTTAGTATTTCTTCAACCGGATTTTTGGTCACTGAGAAAAAACATATAATATACTGTTATTAAATGATAAAAATGAACAATTATTGTGTTTTAATCGTTGTATAGTTGAGGTAATACCGTTGGCATTCGCACGAAAAATAATTATATATATATCAGCTTTAACAATACTATGTTTTAATTCTTCGAACGCGGTGGAAAATATGAGTATTGAGAAAAATGCCGTATTGGGGATTAAAGACTGTTTGGAAATAGCATTACAGAACAGTCCCGCGATTAAAAAGGCAAGATATAATTACGGTTTGGCAAAGAATAACGTAACTCTGGCAAAATCGGTTTATTTCCCGACAATAGGTTTGGGTACGGGCTATTATGCTACACAGAATGCGACGAGTAACAGTTTAATGCGAAACGGTAATATGAATTATTATTCGGCGGAAGCCTCCGTAAACCAGCTTATTTTTGATTTCGGAAAAACATTTGCCAACGTAAAAATGCAGGATTTTAACAGAATTGCCGCTTTGTATAATTTTGATACCACCGTTATAGACACAATATTCGGGGTAAAAACAAATTATTACGGTGTTTTGGCTGCCAGAGCAGCCGTGGAAATAAACAAGGCAAATGTGCAGATTAACGAAAGAAATTACCAGAGAACAAAGGCTTACTTTGAAGAAGGAATAAAATCAAAAATAGATTTGGTTAATGCTGAAGTAAATCTCAGTGACTCAAAAGTTTCGCTTGTTTCTTCACAAAAACAATACCAAAATGCCATTGTTAAGCTTAACAATTCAATGTATATAGCATTTGCTCCCGAATATGAGATAGAAACACCTGAAACATTTAATATAAAAACTACTCCCGTAGATTTAGGCGACTTGGAAGATGTTGACATAAGCTCGCCGCCGCAGGGGGTATCCGATGCGTTTCTTACATCCGAGGTACAAAAAACGGAAATTTTGGAAAATTATGAATTCACACCCTTCCCTTATACTTTAGATGAATCAATTCAATTGGCTTACAAAAACAGACCTGATTTAAAAGCTTTTGATGCTACTTTGAATGCGATGAAAGAATCATTAAAATACACAAAACGCGAATATTTACCCGAACTTACTGCAAGGGGCGGCTACGGATACCGCGATACAAACAATACAAATTCGTTTAATATTTCTCTTAATCTTTCAACATCTTTAAATATGCTGAGTACGAAAAAAGAAATCGACAATGCAAAAATTCAAATTGATATTGCACAAAATGAGATAGATTTGGCAAAACAGAATATATATTTTGAAATTCAAGATGCCTACGTAAATATGAAACAGTATGAAAAGCAAATTCCTCTGCAGTCCGTAAAGGTAAAACAAACTTTAGAAAATTTTGAACTTGCGGACGGCAGATATGCCGTAGGTATCGGTGATTATATTCAGCTTCAGGATGCAAAAGTTAATTATAATAATGCACAACATGAATACGTAATGGCAGTATACAATTACAACTTGGCAAGGGCTAATTTGGAAAAAGCAATAGCACTTCCGCAAGCGGTAACAATAAGCGTAGAGGACAAATAACTATGAAATTTGAATTGCAAAAAAAATATCTTATACCCGCATTAATAATTATAGCAGGACTTGTTGCGGCTTCATTAGTCGGAATATTGAGCGGTAAGAGTTTAAAATATAATACAAGAAAGGTTAAACGCTGCACCATAACCCAATATGTAGAGGCATCAGGCACAATAAACCCCGTCAATACCGTATCCGTAGGTTCAACGGTATCAGGTTTAATAAAGGAAATTTATGTAGACTTCAACACTGAAGTAAAAAAAGGTCAGCTTTTGGCACAAATAGACCCTGCCACATTTGAAGCCGCAGTTCAACAAAATCAGGCTCAAATAAATAATGCGAGAGCCAATGTAGCAAAACTTCAAGCCATATCGGATTACGATAAACAAATGTATTTGCGTTACAAAAATCTGTATGCCAAAAATTTTGTGGCAAAAAGTGAACTTGACCAGATGTACAGCACATACATGTCCGATGTTGCACAAATAAAAGCGGCACAGGCACAAATAAATCAGTATGAAGCTTCACTCAGAACCGCAAAAACAAATCTTGAATATACAAAAATAATTGCTCCCGTCGACGGCACGATTATTTCAAGAGAAATTGACCTCGGACAGCCTGTTGCGGCAAGTTTTCAGGCTCCCGAATTGTTCACAATCGCTCAGGATTTAACTAAAATGCAGATAGAAGTGAGTGTCTCAGAAGCCGATATAGGAAAAGTTAAAGAAGGACAAAGCGTAACATATACACTTGACGGATATCCCGACAGCCAATTTGAAGGAAAAGTTACTCAGGTAAGACTTTCGCCGACAACGGTATCAAATGTCGTAACATACACGGTAATCGTTGACGTTGATAACGAAGATTTAAAGCTTAAACCCGGAATGACCGCTAACGTTTCAATAATTACCAGCCAGAGTGAAGATGTTATTTGCGTTCCGAATATGGCACTTAAATTTACGCCCGAAACAAATAAAGAAAAATATAAAAAACAAGGTGTCTGGGTACTTGAAAAGAACAAACCAAAACGTGTTGAGATAGAAACAGGTGCAAGTAACGATGTTTCAACTGAAATATTGTCAGGTGATATATCTGAAGGAACCATGGTAATTATTAACTCGGAAGGTAAAAATTCCAAAAACAAAAAGAGCGGCAAAGCACCCGTACCAAGACTGTAAAAGGTGATATAATGGCACTTATAGAAGTAAAAGATGTTATAAAAACATACTATAGCGGCGAGGACTGTTTTAATGCGTTAAATAAAGTCTCTTTATCCGTTAGTGAGGGTGAGTTTGTGGCAATTATGGGAGCATCAGGCTCGGGTAAATCGACTTTTATGAATATGCTCGGTACACTTGATAAACCTAATTCGGGAAGTTATTTTCTTGACGGAACGGATATGCTTTCGCTTGACACCGACAACTTGGCAAGAGCCAGAAATGAAAAAATAGGTTTTGTTTTTCAAGGTTTTAACCTTATATCACGCACTTCGGCACTCGAAAATGTAGAACTTCCCATGATATATAAAGGCATTGCAGAGGAAGAAAGGCACATAAGAGCCAAAAAAGCACTGGAAATAGTCGGGCTTTCGGCAAGAGAAGACCACATGCCTAACCAGATGTCAGGCGGACAGCAGCAAAGAGTTGCAATAGCACGGGCAATTGTGAATAATCCGCCCCTTATTCTCGCCGACGAACCAACGGGAAATCTTGATACAAAAACGAGTATTGAAGTTATGGAATTTTTCGTCAACTTAAATAAATCAATGGGTAAAACCATTGTACTTGTCACCCATGAGCCGGATATCGCCCGATATTGCAAACGGGTAGTCAAATTTAAAGACGGCAATATTATTTCGGATGAAATAAATACGGAAACAACTATTCCTTATTGAAAATTTTGAATAACATTAAATTTCCAATTAATCGGAGAAAAAATTCATGATAGACTTTAAATCAACATTAAAAATGGCTGTAATATCGTTAAAAATAAACAAAATGCGTTCAATATTAACGAGTTTGGGTATCATAATCGGCGTAAGTGCAGTAATAATAATGCTTGCGATAGGAACGGGAGCCAGAGAAAAAGTTCAAAAAGATATGGAATCTATGGGGAGCAACATATTAACAATACGCTCGGCTTCCGCAAAATCAGGCGGAGTCAGAATGGGAGCGGGAACGCGTCCGACATTAACTTTAAAAGATGCAGCCGCTATTAAAAAAAGTGCGAGAGGAGTAAGTGCGGTAGCATCAGTAAGTTCGGAAGCCAAACAGCTTACTTATGCAAACCAAAACTGGTCTACGAGTGTTTACGGCACAGACCCCGAGTATTTTTATATTAAAAATTACGAGGTAGATTTAGGTCGCGGATTAATTCATGAGGACAATAAAAATTCCGCTAAAGTGGCGGTTATAGGCTCTACAGTTGCAACCGAGCTTTTTGGCGATTTAGACCCCATAGGCCGAATAATGAGAGTCGGCGGAATACCTTTTAAAGTCGTCGGAACACTTAAATCAAAAGGCAGTATGGGACCTATGGATCAGGACGATTTAATATTTATCCCCATAACCACCGCACAAAAAAAAGTATTCGGGACAAGTTTTCCCGGAACTGTTTCCATGATAGTTGTAAAAGGCGACAACCCCGAGGATGTAAGCATTGCCGAAGAAGATATTACGGAACTCCTTAAGTTACGACACAGAATAGGCAAAAATCAGGATAATGATTTTGAAATCAGGAATTCAGCCGAATTTCAGGAAAAAATGAAATCTACCGTACAGACTTTTGCCATACTGCTTGCTTCCATAGCATCGGTATCACTTCTTGTAGGCGGTATCGGGATTATGAATATTATGCTGGTATCCGTTACCGAACGTACAAAAGAAATCGGAATACGTATGGCTATAGGTGCAAAACCGTCTGATATCAGAATACAATTTCTTATAGAATCGTTTTTGTTATCAATAATCGGCGGGTTAATCGGAGTTGCCACAGGTATTATTTGCTCGGAAATCGTTCATCTTACGGGCGTTATGACAGTTTCAATATCAATGTTTTCAATACTTTTGTCTTTGGGATTTTCGGGATTTATAGGAGTATCATTCGGTTATTATCCCGCATACAAAGCTTCATTATTAAACCCGATTGATGCACTCAGATACGAGTAAATTTTTACCACGGATAATCGTCTTTAATTTCCCACCGGACGAAGTCCGGTCCTTGACTCTCTGACGGCTTTAGTGGGACTTTATGCAAACTGATTTCTGCGACGGTCGGGAAATTTTTATTTTTACTATACTCGACCCCTACCAAGGATAATCATCCTTAATTTCCCACCGGACGAAGTCCGGCCCTTGACTCTCTGACGGCTTTAGTGGGACTTTATGCAAACTGATTTCTGCGACGGCCGGGAAATTTTTGTTTTCACTATGCTCGACCCCTACCAAGGATAATCATCTTTAATTTCCCACCGGACGAAGTCCGGCCCTTGACTCTCTGACGACTTTAGTATGACTTTATGCAAACTGATTTCTGCGACGGCCGGGAAATTTTTGTTTTCACTATGCTCGACCCCTACCAAGGATAATC
>CANPZB010000051.1 GCA_947588755.1 Candidatus Gastranaerophilales bacterium
GCAGGAACTCAAGCATTATTAACAAATTTTTATACGATACTAAAACATCAATTTGAAGATAAAATTGCCGGAGTTGAAAATCCTTGGAAATTTTAACTCTGATAACAGTGATAACAAAATGATAACAAAACACTTGAAAATGATAAAATTTTGAAAAATTTTAAAATATATAAAACATTACCCTTATTATATTTCACCCTTTGATGTAAAAATTTCTTGTGCCTAAAAACACAGAATTCCCCTGAGAGTAATTTTTAAGGAGACTTAAGGTCTCTTTTTTTATGGCTGTTTCAAGGGCGGATTTTTTAGGTTTTTATAAAAATAATATTCTCTGTATCCGCTGTCAGTTTTATCAATATCCCGCGGTAAATCTATTTTAAGCCGGGCAAATCTTACAAAATTATTTTGTTTGAAAAATTCAGGCATGATAACACACTTAACGGTAAACGGGATAGAATTTGAATTATAGTTTTCCGTAACTCCCTTTTTATTAATATCCAAATAAATACAAGGGAAAAAACTGTCTGATTTATCATAAAAAATATTTTGGGACGGAATAAAAACAAAATCATTTTTTCTTCTTTCAAAGTTATTTATGGAAGTGATAAATTGTAAATCACGTGAGGTTATTATTATATTATATTTTCCCGCATCAATATTGTCATTATTTTCCAGATTTACGTAATCAATATTATAGTTTTGAAAATCCAGCATTTTAGCAAGTATATAATTTGTTTCTACGTCGGCAAAAAACAATATCTTATCTTTTTTATCAAATTTATTTTGTATAAAATCTTTTATCAAACATGCTTCTCCGTAATGAAAATATTTTAATTCATTTTTATTCGGAAAATTATTAATATTTTTGAGAAAAAATGAACATCTTGAGGTATCTCGGACTTGGGATAATGTAAATCCGTTGTGAAAATAATTCATAATACGCGTAAAAGGTCTTGCCCAAAGATGGGTAGATACAAGAATCATATAAAATAACGCAAAAACAGTTACGATAAATTTATATAAATTATTTTTTCTAAAATACGTATAAACAATAACAGGAGAGGAAATCAGACAGAAGAACATAAAAAATCTTATGCTGTATACCATATATTGCAGTTGATAAGACATTACGACAAGATTTATTAACAACATTACTCCAAAAATAGACAGTATATAACTCACTTTGGTTCTGACAAAGAGCGGTCTGAAAATTGAATATATCCAACAAGGCAGATAAACAAGCATTCCGAGAATGCCCAGACCCATTAAGGGTTCAAGCAGTGATTTGTTAATCTGCACGGAACTTGAATAAAGCCCGTTTGATATACCATATAGCCCCATATATTTCAAAATTCCGTCTCTTATTGCGATAAGTTTAGCTCCCCAGAAGTCAGCCCAGTGAAATCCCGTAAAATCAAAGAACATAAAAATATATTTTATAAAATTGGCAGGTATTGCTTTTATGCCGTCCTGATTTTTATGAACAACCATAAAGTATTGACTGCCTACAAAGTTACCGTAGTCAATAAAATTTAAACAATAATTGTAAAAAGCAAACAAAATAAAGTTAACGGCAGCGAAACCCAGAAACTTCAAAAGCGGTTTATAAAAGTCTTTTTTAAGATAATAAACGGAAATTACGGTCATAATAATTGCCGTTGCGGGAATTGCCATAAGTGCCGGCGTTTTTGTTCCCGTTGCAAGTGCATAAGATAATGCTGAAAAATATACGGGAACGGTTTTCCCGTTTTTTACTCCGAGCCAATAAAGATATATACTTGAAGTTACAAGTCCCGAAATAATTATATCGGTTTCGGTGCCTGACATTTGAACAATTACCGAGGCAAAAGAAGATATCATGAATATTGTCCATAATTTTTGCCGCATACTGAATTTCATAATGGACAAAATATTATATATGGCACAAACAGTCATTAAATAACCTATAAAAGAAAAAATTCCGAAGCCCGAAAGTTTTTTGAAAAATAAAATAATCCATGCATATAGTATTTCGGAGTTAATCGGCAGGATTAAATTTCTGGCATCAGTGGTAATAAAATGATTTATACTTCCGTTTGTAACCCAAAATACGCTTCTCAACATGTGGTATCTGTCGGCATCGCCATTTATCGGCGGGATAAAAATTATAAGAAATAAACTTACGGCTATAAGACATAAAAAACCTAACGATAAGAATAATAAATATTTATCAAGTATAACGGAATTTTTAAACCTGCAAATAAAATTTCGTATATCAGGTTTAAAAAATTTTTTACCCGATTTATAAAATATTACTGCCGATATACCTGCAAAAATAAAATTCATAAGCAAAACATTGTTTACGGTTATTGCGGAAAACAAAGATAAAATCTCAAAAGTTAAAACTACATTTGCAAATGCACATAAAGGCAGATAAAAAATACCTTCCGTTTCATTTTCGCCCGCAAAATACGATGTCAAAAAATATGACGAAAAACAAACTAACAATACTGATAATAAATATAAAATCATAACTTCCTCCGCAAAAAAATTCTATCATAAACCAAAACATATTTACAATTTTTTTTCTTGTTGTAGAATAATTGTATGAAAAATATTTTTATTCAATACCGACGAACAGTAAGGAAATGATTGGCTTGTTTATAAAATAAGGCACTTACTTTTATCGTGTATATGAATTTATAAGCAAGACCAATAAATCGGGTCTTGTTTTTTGTTAAAAAAGGTAAAATTTTTGTCAATATAAGACAATAAAATTATTTGACAGTTTTATAAGATAAATGAAAGGTAAAAAATGTATAGCAAATTCCGACGAAACACTATTATAAAGGCAAATACCCCGATTTTAAGATTAATGAATTTAATCTGGGGACTTTAGTGTGACAGTGATTGCGTAAATAAACGCAGGAAAGTTAAAAGGACAACATGATACCCGCAATAAATGCAAGTAATATATATTCAACATTAGGAAGCAGCAGTTCGCTTGTACCTCTGGCTATAAAAGATATTGCCAACAGCATAGGTTTAACGGCAGGCTCATATATAACAGGTGATTTACTTGAAGGAAAAGACAGATTTATAGATGAATTCGGTACACAAGCACTGTGGCTGTTCGGAATTCCCGCTTACAAAAAATTAATCGATATTTCTCTTTATAAAGCTTTAAAAATAGACCCGAAATTTGACGTCAGAAATTTGTCAAGAAAAGAAATTTTGGATAAATCTTTTGAATATGCGGACAAATCCGTAAAAGAGAGTATTCGAAAGGCATCTGAAAACCCGAAATTCAGCAAAAATCTTTTTTATGCCAAATTCGGGATTTCAACTTTGCTTACAATAGCTTCATATATCGGCTTAACAAGATATAAACAGCAGCAAACGAAAAAAGCCGCAGAGCGTGAAATACTTGCGGAAATGAGCAAAAAGCAGGCGGATTATTCATATAACACTCTTTCGTCAAAGGCATTTAACGGTTTTGGACAAAACAAAGGCAAGAATGTATCTTTCACAGGTAAATTTCAACAGTTCATGTTTGACCCCGTAAAAAATCTTATGATTCTTGACGGTGCAATTACTTCCGAAAGATTGTGCGATTCCAGAAACAGGCAGGAGCGTCTCGGATATACCGTCAAGGAAGGTTCGTTCTGGATTTTTATGTATCTTGCAAGTAAACCCATCAAAAACTTCCTCGAAAAACACTTTGAAAAGAAACATAACAAGCCTATTGATTTGGATTCAAGAGTTATTGAATGCGATGAACTCTTTAATGCATTAAAATCTGGCGAAATGAAATCAAGCTTTAAAAAGGTCTTAAATATAAATTCGGATTTAAAACTGCTTGAATTTATACATAACAACCCTGATGATTTTACTGTTAAAATGGCAAAAAAATCTGATATTATAAAGGTATTAAAAAACGCAAGCCAAAAAGACAATACGGATTACAGGAGTTTTATAGACTTTGAAGATTTTAAAAATCTGGCAAAGAAGCTTGAAAAACTTCAAAATCTTTACAGTCAGCAAAAAGAAACTCCTGAGATATTCCTTAATGCAGTTAAAAAATTAAAACGTAAATCCGTTTGGATTAACATGGGAATATGTGTTGGTGCATTGGGAGTTTTAGCCCCTGCAATTATGGTTTTGCTCAGAAAATTGGATAAAAACGACAAAGGTTTTCAAGTAAAAGAAGATATTAAAAAGCAATTAAGTTTTAACGGCAAAATTTAATTCCCTGTGCTGCAGCAAAGCCTGTAGACCAGCAGTTTTGCAAGTTAAACCCGCCGCAAAACCCGTCTATATCCAAAACTTCTCCGCAAAAATAAATCCCGCGGCAAATAACGGATTCCATAGTTTTTGAATTTATCTGCTTTAGGCTGACTCCCCCGCATGTTACGACTTCTCTGCCTGAGGCGGGTGATACGGCGATTATTTCAAATTCATTAAGCATTTTTAGTATACCGTCGCGTTTTTGACCGTCAATTTTATGTGCTTCCGTTTCTAAATTAATATTTAATTTTTTCAATATATAAACAGCGAACGATTTTGGTACAAACTCCGAAATAATGTTTTTTACGGCTTTATGAGGATATGAATTCAAAGCAGGCTGTAAATCAATGTTTGGAGTGCATTCCGTTATTAATTTATAAGGCATTTTTTCTCTCGCCATAAGTGATGATATTTTATATATTACGGGGCCTGAAATCCCCTCATGAGTAAAAATCATATCTCCGCACAATTTATACTTACCGCATCTTACATATATATTTTTTAAACTTACACCGGATAATTCCGAAAAGTTTTGAGAGGTTTTCAGCCCCGTAAGTGACTTTTTTGGCTCAACAATATCATGCCCGAGATTTTTTATAAAATCGTAAGAACCATGCCCGCCTGTTGCAATAACAATTTTATCGAAATTATAAGTTTTATGAGCCGTAAAGACCTTAAATAAATAGTTTACCCGTTTTATATCCTTAACTTTTTCATTTATAAAACTGACTTTATTTAATGCCTTTAAAAATTTTTCTCTCACAAATTCCGAACTGTTACTTACGGGAAATATTCTCATATCATCCTGAACATAAGTTTTCACCCCGATATTTTCAAAGAATTCTATTGTATCTGCCGTTGAAAATTTTGAAAAAACGGAATATAAAAACTTTTCACCTCTCGGATAATTCTTTGCCAGTTCCATAAAATCATTCTCGTTATATGCCAGATTACATCTCCCGCCGCCTGTTGGCAGTAAAGTTTTTAAAGGGGCGGAACAGTCAAATAAATAAACTTCATAGTCATTTTGAAGTTCATAAGCACACATACACCCCGCAGGGCCTGCTCCTATAATTGCGATTTTAGATTTCAACTCTTGTACCATATAAGTACACCATTTCGGGGTTTTCCAAATCATTATGCAATTCGGCAATCGTCTTGTGCAAAACGGGATGCTCAAAATCAGGTATCAATTCCAACAAAGGAACAAGCGTAAATGCCCTTAAATGCAGGTATTTATGCGGAATAATAAGATTTTCCTCATTAATTATATCTTTATTATAAAATAAAATATCAATATCAATGGTTCTGTCCTCGTAAATATTTTCAGTCTGCGGCTTTCTGCCAAGCTGTTTTTCAATACGCTGACATTCGGCTAAAATTTCCTTCGGAGTTAAAGAGGTTTTTATTTCCGCAATTGCATTAACAAACCATGTATCCGAATTCATATTCCACGGTTCGGTTTCATAAAACGAAGAAGTCCTTATAATGCTTACACCTTCGACAGAACCGATAAGACTTGCCGCATTTTGAACAAATCCTATTCTGTCACCTTTATTTGAACCCAATGATAAATATACAATTGCCATACAAATATAATATTAATTTTCGAGACAAATGTCAACAGTAAATTTTCTTATTATTATTGTTTTTTAGACACTTTTTAACAATAGATTAACATGCTTTTTTATAAATGTTTTTTGATATATAATTACTTTGAAATGTTTATATACGGAATTTTATCAACTATATTATTTTTAGTTATGCTTCCCTTTTACTATATAATAAGGGCAGTTAACGGGAAATACCTTTTCGGCTGGGATAAAAAAATGGGATTTTTTAAATCGCCGAATTTGGGTGATAAAGTTATAATGCTGCATGGCGTTTCCGTGGGCGAAGTTATTGCATTGGAAAATCTTGTAAAAAAGATAAAAACGGAATTTCCCGACCACAAAATCGTGCTAACCACCGGAACAAAGACGGGACAAGATATTGCTCAAAAGAAATTTTCAGCATTAGCTGATTATATTACATATTTCCCGTTTGATATACCGTTTTGTGTAAGAAAATTTCTGAGAAAAATTTCTCCGTCCGTTGTTTTGATTGCCGAAACGGAATTGTGGCCTACTTTCGCTTTTTACTGCAAACGACGTAAAATTCCTCTGTGTGTTATAAACGGCAGGATTTCAGACAGCACATTCAATGCATATAAATTACTAAAACCGTTTTTCTCGCAAGTATTAAAAAATTATACGGCTATATTGACTCAAAGTAATGAGGACAGAGAAAAACTTATAAAAATCGGTGCTTTACCCGAAAAAACCTCCGTTATGAAAAATTTAAAATTTGATATAAAAAAATCCGATGAAACGATCAGTATCGGAAAAGGTAACTCCCGTATAATTATAGCGGGAAGTACACACAATGGCGAAGACGAAATTGTAATAAATGCTTTTAAAAAATTAAAAAATAATTTTTCCGATATAAAACTTTTGCTTGCCCCGAGACATTTGCAAAGAGTTGAACATGCTGCAGACCTCGCAAAACAGGCAGGATTAAAATACGGATTTCGTTCCAAAAATGATGATTTTATCTGGAATGATGTAATTATACTTGATACAATGGGCGAATTGAGTAAAATGTATTCGGTATGTGATTTGGCTTTTATCGGCGGCAGCTTCAATAATACGGGCGGTCATAACCCCCTTGAAGCAATTGTTTATTCCAAACCTGTTATTTCCGGACCTGATATCCACAATTTCCGTGATATTTACCGGATACTAACCCGCACTAATGCAGGAAAAGTGGTTAAAAACTCCGCCGAATTTGAAGAATATTTATATAAATTGCTCGCAGATAATGACTTTTACATTAAAGCATGCAAAGACTGTAAAACAGTTTTTGATAACCAGCAAGGTGCTCTTGATTTTGTCATAAATGAATTAAAAAAGTATTGCTGATAATAAAATTAAATTTCTGCATACCCCTTGTAAAATAAGCGTTTTATCATCCTCGTGGATGATAATTATTACGAAATGTAAACAAAATAAATGAAAAAATTAAAGTTTTTATCTGATTAATCCGATAAGAAAAATACAAGGGACAAAAGAATAAACAGAAAGGGAAAACGTCATGGGAATGGCAGCATCTCAGGCAAGATTTTTAGGTCTTACCGCGAGAAAAACAAATGTAGAATATGAAGGACAACAGATAAACCAGCAAAGAACAACTTTGTCCAATCAGTCAGCTAACTACTACAACCAGCTGCTCGGTATGTCTGTTCCCGTTCCTCCTTCTGTTTCTGATTATACAAAAACCGTTTATTCATTCCAGGACGGTTCAATGAATTGTAATATAACATCATTAACCGCACAAAAAGGCGGAACTTACCTTGTAAGTTATACATCTTCATGGACTGATGATTTTTCAGCAGTATCCGCAGGATCTTCCATTATTACAAGAAGCGGCAGTGATAGTGCTTATAAATACAGCATTGGTGCTAAAGAACTTAGAGAGTTAGGTCAGGAAATGACTTACAAGTACAACAGCAGTGACGTTTATTATAATGCAGCGGATAAAAAATATTATAGCAGTTATGATTCTGAAACAAAACAATATACAACTGAAGTTACTGTTCAGGATGGTGATAAACCGACATTAAATTCAAATGATGAATATTTGAAAACATTATCACCTGATCAAATTGCAAGTTTAAAAACCGAAGAAGAAGAATATATTAAAGTACTTAATGAAAAATACGGTGAAGGCACATGGCTTGTAAGATATTTACAAAACACAACGAACGGAGAATATGAGCCATATTTTTATAAAAAAGAAGATATAGAAAGGTCTGAATTTAACGCCAACGGTTCATCATTGTCATATATTCCCGCATATAAAATCGGATCTGCACAGGTAACAAAGGAAACAAGAGGTGTTCAGGCACAGATAGAACAGGATTCGACAGGCAGATTAATTAATATAACCTTTAGTGAAGAAGGTGTAACATTTGCATTAACAACGAATACGATTACCGATCAGGCGGCATACGACGATGCCATGAATCAATATGAATATGACAAGTATCAATATGATCAGTCAATACAAGAAATAAATGCAAAAATAGAAATAATTCAAAGTGAAGATAAGAACCTTGAATTAAGGTTAAAACAACTTGATACCGAACAAGATGCGATTTCAAACGAAATGGAAGCAATACAAAAAGTTATTGATAAAAACACCGAATCCACATTCAAAACTTTCGGTTAGAAATTTTAACAAAAGAAAGACTTAATTGATTTATTTAAAAATTTTTATTTCCCTTTTTTCCCTTTTTTCAGACTTACCACGGTAAGTCTTTTTTATTACTCGGACTCAATAGATAAATTCATAAATTCAATATCATCATAATCAATATAGGCAGTTTGCAGCTGATTTCGTCCTGTTTTAATGGTAATTTCGTTATCAAGCCCCGGTTTAATCAGGCGAGACGGGAGTTTTACTTTTTGCCCGTCGCCGTTAATTTGTATTTCCGCGATTTTATTACCGTTGAAATAAATTTCGGGTGCTGAAGAATATGAAGCTATAATTTTATTTTGTCCCATTTTTTTTGCTAAAAGTGTATCAATTCCGATTATTGAACCTATGACAAGATAATTTGTTTTTTCGGGCGAATGC
This sequence comes from Candidatus Gastranaerophilales bacterium, assembly GCA_947588755.1. Lineage (GTDB taxonomy): Bacteria > Cyanobacteriota > Vampirovibrionia > Gastranaerophilales > Gastranaerophilaceae > CANPZB01. Next base: position 8,944 of record CANPZB010000051.1, read on the forward strand.
GGAGTCATCAAAAATGTTTTTGTGTAAAACGGTCCTAAAGATCTGCCTTTAAATTCACCTGAATTAGCCGAAGCATCGGAATAGTTGTCATCTCCGAGATGAAACATTTCGGAGGAAAGAATAATATCTTGGATATTACTTTTTTGAATTGCCATTACCATAGGTGCAGACGAAGTTTCACGGTTAATAGTTATAGAAAATGGTTTGTAACCTTCTTTTTCCACAGATAAAATAGTATCGCCATTTATATCGGCATTTAGAGTAAAAGTGCCATTTTCATCAGTGAGTGAAGAAAATTTAAGTTGTGGCAGCATAACTTTGGCATGCGGAATCGGTTGATTTGTTTCGAAATCGACAACACGATTTTGTACACCTGTTCCGGTTTTGCTCACTCCGCCTTCCATTACGGCTCCATAAGAATATAAATTTATGCTCAACAGAACTAATAATAAAATTATATTTTTCATAAAAAAACCTCAAAACTTGTCTTACGGAGACATTTTATAGTAATAAAAACAATATTTTATTAACCTTAAGGCAAGTAAATTTTATTAATAAATAAATTTTAAAAATCATATTTGAAATTTGAAATGTTTTTGTTATTATATAGGAGTGACAAATAAAAATTTATGCCGAAGTGATGAAATTGGTAGACGTGCTAGACTCAAAATCTTGTGTGGGCAACCACGTGCCGGTTCGAGTCCGGCCTTCGGCAGATAAAAAGACACCCCAAGGTGTCTTTTTATCTAAAATTATAAATGCGGATGTAATTCAGCGGTAGAATGCAACCTTCCCAAGGTTGACGTCGCGGGTTCGATCCCCGTCATCCGCTATTTTAAAAGATTATTTTATCTTACCACGGATAATCGTCTTTAATTTCCAACCGGACAAAGTCCGGCTCTTGACTCTCTGACGACTTTAGTGTGACTTTATGCAAACTGATTTCTGCGACGGTCGGAAAATTTTTGTTTTTACTATACTCGACACCTACCACGGATAATCGTCCTTAATTTCCCAACCGTCATATTGAATTAATGCTCCGCAGTGATATCTTGAATTTTTAGCTATACTGCTGTTGCAGCCATAGGGAGATGAATTAATAATACTTCGGCGACTGTCACCCCACATGAAAAAACTTAAAAACTTGTCAGATTTACTTAGCTTATAAAAAATATCATGATGCGAATAATCACGGGAACTATGGGCATATGCCAGTGTATTTTTATTGTTGCTTGCAATTATATAAATAATTGAAGGCGTATAAATATTATTTGGAGAATTACCGTCAGTAAAAAATGATAAAGTGGTGCCGTTACTTAATACTATATGATAACCTTGATTTTTATAACCGATATCTTTCGCTACCTTTAAATAAGGCTTAAAATATGTATTAACAATATATGTTAAATCTTCATTTGTACCCATAGAAGCTTTATCACTGCTTGCACCGTAATTCCATTCGTCAGGTGTGCCGTTTGCAGCTATGGAAGCAGTCAATGCGTTGGATAAAATCGCATAAGTTTGTTTAACTTTCGTTGCAAAAACTTTTTTTTGGTATTTAGCAATTAATGTTGGCATTGTCACTGCTGCCACAACACCGATAATGCCAAGGGTGATTAGAACTTCTGCCAAAGTAAAAGCGGCTCTATGTGAAAAGTGAGAAGTGAGGGTATCTTTGGGTGAAAAGTGAAAAGTGAGAGGTGAAAAGTCCTTATCGGCACTTCGTGCAAGATAATTGGCTGGATTGCTTCGCATTCGCTCGCAATGACCGTACACCTCCATGTCACCCTGAACTCGTTTCAGGATCTTGGCATTTTTGCGTCTCACTGTCTTTTCCAAAATTTTAGTGTTTTTAATTTCTTTTTTCATGTTTTGTTCCTTTCTTTTTTTATTAATTACTGTTTATTGAAAACTATAACTATATATGTCACCCTGAACTCGTTTCAGGGTCTTATTTATTCGGTATTGGTACATAATCCTGAAACATCTTGGATTTGCTCCAATGCGTGCAAGGGCTTGTTATTCATCATAGCTGGGGACATTGACTTTGGTTTAGTTTCTTTTCTATTTAAAGACTTGATAAGGCTCAGATGCTGAAACGTCTTGGATTTGCTCCACGCTCGCAGAGTTTCGCATTTGTGGCTCTGCCACAGTATGCTCAATCT
>CANPZB010000052.1 GCA_947588755.1 Candidatus Gastranaerophilales bacterium
AAATCCAAGACGTTTCAGGATCTTAAACATACATTATCGTTGCAAACAGACATTTTGTACAGGTTATGTTGCGGAATGACACCTTCCCATGTCATGCTGAACTCGTTTCAGCATCTGAGCCTTATCAAGTCTTTAAATAGAAAAGAAACTAAACCAAAGTCAATGTCCACAACTATGGTGAATAACAAGCTCCTGCATGCATTGGAGCATATCAAAGACATTTCAGGATTATGTACCAATACCGAATAAATAAGACCCTGAAACGAGTTCAGGGTGACATGTATAGTTGTAGTTTTCAGTAAACAGTAATAAAAAAAAAGAAAGGAACAAAAAATGAAAAAAGAAATTAAAAAATTAACGAATTTGAAAAAGTTGTTAAGACTTGAAAAAGCTAAGATCCTGAAACGAGTTCAGCATGACATGGTGAGAGTTCAGGATGAGAAATCTTGGTTCAGGTGTGGTTTTGGTGCTTTAGCACCCGAAAAGAACTTCTCACCTCTCACTTCTCACCTTTCACGAAAATCAGCATTTACGTTAGCTGAAGTTCTTATAACTCTGGGTATCATCGGTGTTGTTGCTGCAATGACTATGCCGTCATTAATTCACAAATATCAGGAAAAAGTACGCATACAACAGTATAAAAAGGCTATGAGTTTGATAAGTCAGGCTGTAGCAAGTCAATATGCCGCTAACGGCGTATATTATGAATGTTATTTCGGGAGCGATTATGATTCCATAAGTCAATGTCCCGAAATGTTAAATGATATTCAAAAATATTTAAAAGTAGCCAAGTTTTGTGAAAATAAGGCATTTGACAATGGCTGTATCCCCGATTATGACGGCATGGAAGCTGCATTAAAAGACTCTGATAATAATATGTCTGATGAAGATATACAAGATTATGTCCATAAAAATTGTGTCGGTTATGAAAAAAATCAAATAAAAAATAGTAATCCTGCCTTAGTATTGGCTGACGGTACTATCATTGTATCTTATTTACCTAAGTGGGGATTAAAATTTTTCCTTTTAGATATAAACGGTAAAAAAGGTCCGAACAAATGGGGATACGATATGTTTACAGCACAATTAACCCGATCAAAAGGCGGACTTTCCCTTGCACCTTCGACTTGTATGCAACCTGTAAAAGGCGGTTTAACGTCACGTGAAATGTATGAAAAGGCGTTTTACAAAAAGTAAAAAATAATAAAAACGGATAAAATTTTTATCCGTTTTTTATTTATGTTATGATTTTTAAATGAGCAGGTTTATAAATGCCAAATTTTTAATAAGTGCGGAAAAGCTTTCTCAATGTCCGGAGTATACATTACCCGAGTTTCCGCTATTGGGACGGTCGAATGTGGGGAAATCGTCCTTTATAAATGCACTTGCAAATCAAAAAAAACTTGCAAAAACCTCCAACACTCCGGGGAAAACCCGTTTGATAAATTTTTTTCAATTTGCCGAAAGCTTTATGATAGCTGATTTGCCGGGATACGGCTATGCTAAAGTTTCAAGGGAAGCACAAAACAAATGGCAAAAATATTTGGAAGAATATCTTATTAAACGCAAACAAATTTGTTCTTTAATACAGTTAATTGACGGCAGGCACGACATACAAAAAAACGATTATCAAATGCGTGAATGGCTTGTAGCGTACGATTTACCCGTTTTTACCGTTGTTACCAAAATTGACTGTATTCCAAAATCAAAGGTTATGAACGTCATAAAGTATGCGGAAAAAGAATTCGGCGGAACTGTTTTACCTTTTAGTGCGGTTGACGGCAGATACAATGAAAATGTTCTTGATTATATTCTTCAATTGTCGGCAGATACGGAAAAATCATCTTTTTAGAGGATTAAAAAGTCTGTTGCCGTAATTTATAATGTTTGCAGGGTTAGTAATCAAGTTTATTCAAAGGAGATTTTAGGGTGGAAAAAACAGTTGATAAAGAAGAATTTTATCCTCAAACCAACGGGGAAATTTCCGAATCAATTACCCGTGTATGGACTGAGCAAGCGTTAGAATGCTATCACATTAAATGCGACTGCAAAAAATGTTCGCTTGCCCGAGGTTCTTATTCCTTCAAATGCCAGATGCCGAAGGTTATTGATATTCTTATCAGTGCAATAGGAAAACCGAATACGGCGGCAGTTTAGCTTAGCGGGGAAAAAAATAAAACCGCTTTTATTATAAAGCGGTCAGGTAAGTTATTTATTTTTACTATCTCCTCAAATCCGGCTGCCGTAAATTTAACAGGGTTACTGTAATGCAACTCCTTCTTTGTTAAATTTAATCAGTTTTGCCAGATACCATTCTCTGGCTTTGATTTCTTCAATTTGATTTTTTATCCCTTCAAGTTCTGCCAAAAGTGTTGACAAATCTTTTCTTTGCGGAATAAATCGTTCTTCCTGCTTTGTTTCACATTCCGTCCAGGAAGGTAAAAAACATAAATTATCAAAGAGTTCTTTTTCGTTCATATCACATATCCTTATTAACAGTTTTGACACATTCTAAGCTTCTTTTTGCGTAATAAAAGCATGAAATAAGTCCACCAAATCAAAATTCCCGTATTTGAATGAATATGGTTTGTTGGAATATTCGCTTTCCGTTACTCTTTGCAGTTCTCTAACCTGCTTGTAGTCGGAAGAATCAAAATTGAAACTTGTCATTTCTCCGTAATCAATCATTAAATCTTCCATGTTAATAAACTTTTCATTCATAGTACACACTCCTTATAAACTAATGTTTGTGACATTATTTATATCGGCAGTGGTCAGAAAAATCTTTAACATTTTTGAGCGGTTTGTTACATATTTTTACAATTTAAAAAAAAATAAGGAAATAACATGTCAGTTTTTTTCAATATACAAGTATTTGGGATTAGCAGGAACAAATAAAAATAATCTTATTATATAATAGTTGTATGAAAATACTTTTTATTACCGATTTATATCCGATACAAGAAAATGAACAAAATACACCGCTTACTCTTTATAATTTTGTAAAAGTTTGGAAAAACCGCGGAATTCATACGGACGTACTGAGACCGAATTTTATGCTTAACTCTTTTTTAAGGCATAAACCGTTTTATAAAACGGGGTTTTATAACGGCATTTATAATTTGAATTACTGGACGCCTTTTATGTTTAATGTTCTGCAAAAAGCACATTTAACCGAGAATTATGACATTGCGGTCGCCCACATGCCTTCGGGAATACTGTTTGCCGAAAAAACAGGACTGCCTTACGTCGCAGGTATTCATAATTCGGATTTAAAAGTTTTAACTTCACCTTTATATTCGTTATATTTTAGAAACAGACTGAAAAATGCCGTCCGCAACGCAAAGGCGGTAGCCTGCCGTTCCGAAGTGATAAAAAGTAAACTGCTGAATATACTCCCTGATTTGAAAGACAGAGTATTTACCGCACCTTCCGGTGTGGATGAAAAATTTATTACAAAACGTGTTTTTTCTCAAAAACCTGATACGTTGAAAATTGTTACCTGTGCCAATTTAATAAAAAGAAAAAATATTGATAAAGTTATAAAAGCATGTCAGGAAATTGAAAATATTGAACTTACCGTGATAGGCGACGGCGTACAAAAAAACAGACTTCAAAAAATAGATAAAAATGTTGTTTTTACGGGGAAAATACCTAACGAAAAAGTTCTTGAAATAATGCGTAACAATGACGTTTTTATTTTGCCTTCGGTTGAAGAAACATTTGGTATGGTCTATCTTGAGGCAATGGCATCGGGTTGTATTACGGTATGTGCCGAAAATGACGGAGTTGCGGGGATTATTAAGAATAAGGTTAACGGATTTTGCGTAAAACCCGAAAAAGAAGAAATTAAAAAACTTATTTTAAATATAAAAAATATCGATGAAAATGATATAAAAAATCTTATTAATAATACTTATGAAACAATATGCCGGTATACACAAACAAAATGTGCCAATGAATATTTGCAACATTTGATTAAGATTTTGTAAAAACATGGTTTTATTAAAGCATGTTTGAGGTAGTATTAATAAGGTTATTTAGTAAATATTTAATCACCTGCCGAAAGTATAAATAAAGGGAATATTAATGAAAAAGATTTTACCGTTAATTTTGACGTTTTTATTTAATGTTAATACCGTATCAGCCATGAATGTTGATGCTTTTATGGATACACATGTTGCACCTGTTTGCGATGCAATTGCGGATGTAATTTTTTGCCCCGTTAAAATCGGAGTATCCGAAGTGCCGTTGATTATATACTGGATTTTGGCTGCAGGGATATTTTTTACCGTATTTTTTAAAGGCATATCCCTTTGGGGTCTGAAGCATGCCGTTGAAACGGTTGCAAAACCCTCAGACAAAAACTCCGACGGCAGCGGTGAAGTTTCTTCGTTTCAGGCACTTGCAACGGCTTTGTCGGGTACTATCGGCATAGGCAGTATTGCAGGTGTGGCAATATCAATTTCTATAGGCGGCCCCGGTGCTGCATTTTGGATTTTTGCAGGTGCTATTCTGGGTATGTCAATAAAGTTTGTTGAAGCATCACTTGCCGTAAAATACAGACGATTTAATATTGACGGAACGGTTTCGGGCGGGCCTATGCACTACATAGCACACGGTTTAACAAGAAAAAAACTCAGATGGCTGGGACAACCTTTGTCTGCGATATTTGCCGTATTATGTATCGGCGGTGCAATATCGGGCGGAAACATGATACAAATTAACCAGTCCGCACACCAATTATTACTTATTACAGGCGGTGAAAGCAGCTTTTTGCACGGTTGGACATGGGTTTTCGGCTTGTTAATCGCAATTTTGGTATGGCTTGCCGTAGTTGACGGTATTAAAAGCATTTCAAAGATTACAACAATTCTTGTTCCCGCAATGTGCTTTTTGTACATCGGAGCAGGTTTGGTGGTTATATTTGCGAATTTTGCACATATACCGCATGCTATTGCACTAATCATAAGAGAAGCCTTTGCACCTCATGCTGTAGCAGGCGGGGTTTTCGGTACAATAATAATAGGTTTAAGACGTTCCGTTCAGTCAAATGAAGCAGGTACGGGGGCAGCGGCTATTGCTTATGCAACTGTCAAGACGGATGAGCCGGTTTCACAAGGTTTTGTAGCACTTCTGGAAACACTTTTGACAGGTATTTTATGTCTGTTAACCTCTTTTGCCATTGTGTTTTCGGGTATTTTAGACAATACCAGTGTCGGGCAAATTTCGGGTATTGAACTGGCTTCCTCTGCTTTCGAATCGGTAATATCGTTTTTCCCGTATATATTATCCGTTGTCGTAATTCTTTTTGCTTTGTCGACTTTGATTTCCTGGGCTTATTACGGACAGAAGGCGTGGAATTTCCTTCTTGGTGAAGGTAAAAAACGTAACCTTACTTTTAACCTGATTTATTGCCTGTTTATTATCATAGGTTCGGCAATGAATGTGGGTTCGGTTATATATATTACGGATGCAATGATGATTGCTATGTCAGTGCCTAATATTATTGCTCTGTATATTCTCGCACCCGAAATTAAAAATGATTTGATTATTTATTGCAGAAAACATCAGGTAGGTAAACTTATCAACAGAAATTGGCTGAAAACAAATCCTTAGATTTTGTAAAACTTTTTAAATATATTACTTGCAATAAGATTTTTTCCGAATATAATAATAATACTCACATCCTCGGATAATTTGCGGAAGTCATTAGCCGCAAGAATTAAACGAAAGGTAAAGAAAATGGCAAATATTAAATCTGCTAAAAAAAGAGTACTTATAGCCGAAAAAAACAGAATAAGAAATACGGCTTTCAAAACTTCTGTTAAAACAGCCGTTAAAAAAGTACTTGAACTTGCAAAAGGCACTGATAAAAATGCTTTGAGCAGTGCTTTGTCTAAGGCTTATCAACTTTGCGACAAAGCCGTTTCCAAAGGTATTTTACATAAAAATACCGCAGCAAGAAAAAAATCAAGATTAACAAAGGCTGTAAATAAATTACAGACAAAATAATCATTGAAATTTCTTATCAAACAAAAAACACCTTACAACAAGGTGTTTTTTGTCGTTTTGGGTAATATTGCATTAAGGACAGATGTTTTCCCAATCGGGTTCTTCATCAACTTCTCCCGGTTCCGTAATATGTTCACCGTCCTCTAACATAACCGTTAATGTTAGTTTTAACTGGTTTTTATAATTTTCACGGGCTTTTTCTATTGTTTTTGCACAAAATACAAAACTCGGAATTTCCTTTATTTCAATATAATGGTATGGATTACCGTCGAAATCGGTATCCGTCCCTTCTATCAGTGTCCAATTGAGGTTCAAATAATAATCTAAATCCTTATTTCCCATTGATGATTAGCCGTCCATAGATTTTTCATTAAGCGGTTGAGTTATCATAATCCCTTCACCGCCGATTACATCGGCTTTTTGACCTTCGATAAATAAATATACAGGCTTATCGGTATTATTTTTAACCGTTTTTATTAATTGATACAATCTTTTATAAGTGCTGTCGGTACCGCCTCCGCCTTCAAAACCGGAGCTCAAATTGACTATTACTCTGTCCGAAGTTTCATTTACCGAAATTACGTTTGTTCCTGACGGGATTTCAGAATAAACCCCTTTTGATTTTTCTAAGGACGTGGGACCTGATATCAAACTTTTTACGGCAAATTTAATTTTTGAGCCGTCAACGGTTTCATCATATTCACGTTTAATAGCCTTGTAAACTTCTTCTTTGGCATCATTTTGCCCGATAAAGAAAATTGTTACGTAAGTTTTCTGTTTTTCGGGTACCTGTTCTTCGTCTGAAGGTAATTCAGTTTCCTGCTTTGGAAGTAGAGGACCGCTTATAGAATCGTCGTTCTGGTAAAAATATTTCATACCGATAAATGCTCCGACAACTACCATTGCAACTGCAGTAACACCAATAAACATTCTTTCGTTATTTTTCATTTTTTTTATTCCTTATCTTTGAGAAATATTATCTTTTAATATAACTAAATAAGCATCTATAATTATTTTTTGGTCTTGAATAGTTACATTATTAACATTAACTTTAGCATTTTTATTTTCGGGCATTCTTAAAGAAAAATCAAGTGGATTTAAAGAATTTATTATATTATTCAAATTCAAATTAGGCATGTTTCTTAAAACCTTTGTATCCGAAAATACAATTCTGCCGTCTTTCACGCTTAAATCGGTTGATAGAGCCACATAATGCTGTTTGTTTACAAATGGTATTTTGAATTTCATAATGTAAAACAATTTATTTTTAATTATTTTTACATTAGCGGATTCAATTTTAAAAATATTCAGATTTTCGCCGAAATTGTTTAAATTTGAAAGTATTTTTTGATAATCGGGCGACATCATTGTTTTATTAAGGTCGTCCTCGGTTATTACGGCATGAATTGAAAGAGGAAGATTTTCCATTATTGTAACGCCGTTTTTGCCGTTGTCTTTAATATAGTTGTAATCGCATAATGTTTTTACATTGATTTGCGAAATGTAAATGTCCTCAAATTTAATGTTTGTTCCGTCGACTTTTAATGATTTGAATTTTCCCGCCTTCAAATCTCTTACGCTGTATGACTCCAATTTTACGTTAAATTCTCCGGAAACTATTTTTTTTATTGCCTTAATCAGCATATTTTCGGCAATTTTTTCCGCAACAGCGTTTTGTCCGGTTATTCTGCTCATGGTTTGTGAAGTTTTTGAAGTCAATTCTCCTGCCGGTTTACAGGATATGTCACAGTAAGAATAAACAGGCATGGAAACGGTTGCTAATAATACCATAAATATTGTTAATAACGCTTTTTTAATCATTCAAATACCTTTTTCATTTTTACTTCATTAAAATTTGCCATGCCAACGGCACTTATTTTATTATTATAAACCAAAATAACAAAACCGTTATTTATATTTGATTTGTTACAAATTGCCATACCATGGATAATTTTGTCGTGTTCTTCGCAAGTTATTTCCAGCTTTGGTAAATCGAGTATTTCAAGCGGGTTAATTAAATATTTTTCAACGGCTTCAAAAGAATTCAGCGTATCTAATTTTACGGAATTTTCAATGTTAAATTTTCCCGCATGTATTCTTGTCAGTTCAGACAAATATCCCCCGCAATTAAGCATCAGACCTAAATCATTGGCTATTGCTCTTATATAAGTCCCTTTGGAACACTCAATATCAACTTTTGCAAATTGTTCGGCATAATTGAAATCTGTCAGCAGTATTTTTTTTATAAATATTTTTCTCGGTTCTATTTTAACTTCTTCACCGTTTCTTGCATAGTCATAAAGTTTTTTACCTTTGACTTTTATAGCCGAGTAAATCGGCGGAGTCTGCATAATTTCTCCCTGAAAATTTTTTAGTGCGGTTTGAATTTGTTCGGCATTAACACGGGTATCAAATACTTTTGTAATTTCCCCCTCTTTGTCATAAGTTGACGTTGTTTTCCCAAACCTGATAACGGCGGAATACTCTTTGTCGTCATCCAGATATTCAATCAGTCTTGCGGTTTTTCCTATACATACCGGCAATACACCTTGAGCAAACGGGTCAAGAGTGCCTGTATGTCCGATTTGTTTAACTCCCGTAATTTTTCTCAAAATTGCCACTACATCATGGGAAGTTATCCCTTCGGGTTTACAGACATTTAAAAACCCGTTAAGCATGCCGATTACAATTCTCCTCTGGAAATCTTGTCAATAATTTCACTGACTTTTGAACCCTGTTCAAGAGAGTCAGTGTATACAAATTTTAATTCCGGAGTTAATCTTAAACGAATACGTTTACCGACTTCATAACGGATTTTGGAAGTACTTTTTTCAATGACATCCTTTGTCTTTTCAATTTGTTCATCCGAACCCAGAACACTGTATATAACTTTTGCAAACGAATTATCATGCGAAACTTCAACATCAATGACGGAAACTACTCCGCACAATCCCCGAATTTCTTTTCTGAGGATTTCGGATATATCTCTCATCAATTCTTTTCTTACACGTTCGTTTCTTAATGTCATAATTATCTCCTTGATAAAAAAATTATAACATAAAACCGTTCAAATAAAATTATCTTTTCAGATAACCGCAGGTGGAATTTTTATTATTTTCCCGCTTTGAAAGCTTTGTAACGCGGGTCTAACGTCGGAAACATTTCAAAGAATATTTCTTTTATATTTTCAGCCAAACTTGTTTTATAAACCCCTTTTTTGTTAGCAAACAAAGCTTTGTAACGCGGGTCTGCCGACGGACAAATCTCGGCTGCTATTTCTTTTAAGTTATCAAGCAGACTTGTTTTATACGGGTCTTTTTTAATATTCATATTCCGATATTTTTTTAATTTGAAATTCCCGTCAAAACTCAACGGTTGAACTTTTATATACATGTAACTCCTTTTTTTAGAAAGATTACAATATATAAAAAAATAATTCAACTATTTTTGTAGTATTTGTATTTACATTTGTATACATTTGTTCAGGTTGTTATAATTTGAACGGATAATCGTCTTTTATGTCCCAGCCGTCATTAAAAATCAGTGCCGTGCAAGCTTCAAAGCTTGGACCGTTTTTACACTGGGATATTAACTGGTCTCTACTGTATTTGTAATGGTCTAACGGGACAGTCGGGACAGAACCTGTTGAATATATAAGAAAAATATCTTTGCCTGTAACAAAGTTAAGAGGCCATTGTCCTTCATCTTCTCTGATTTTGTTACAAGCTTTATTATTAAGGCAGACAAAGAAATATAAACAAGCACCCCATCGCCCCATAACAGGTTCGTTACCGCAATCTGTTTTTCTGAAATACAATACGGTACCGTCTGTCATGTGAGCGAATACACCTTGTTTACCTTTTTCTAACTTCAATGTTTTTAAATCGGAATAATACTTCTTAAAATTTTCCTCAGCTAAATCCGGATTAGCACCTTCAAATCCTTCAGGATTTATACCAATGTATCCTTCTCTTGCCATACCCAACCGATATGCTTGACCTATTTCAGATGAAGCCTTTTTCAATGTTGAAATAACGACCTGTTTTTTGTGTTTTTGAATTAACGACGGAATTGTCAAAGCTGCCACAACACCGATTATCCCGAGGGTGATTAGAACCTCAGCCAAAGTGAATGCTGCTCTACGTTTGTTGTGTTGCCGCTCTACGTGCGTAGCACCTTCTGCCAGAGTGAAACCGAATTTTCGGTAGGGTGCCGTGTGAGCGATAGCGAACCCAACCCGTGAGGTGGAGCGGGACGTTACTCCCGCGACAACCCGAATAATTCGGGAAGCGGCTCTACGTAAAAAGTGAGAAGTGAGGGTATCTTTGGGTGAAAAGTGAAAGGTGAGAAGTGAAAAGACCTTATCGGCACTTCGTGCAAAATGATAGGCTGGATTGCTTCGCATTCGCTCGCAATGACGAGACACCTCCATGTCATTCTGAACTACCATGTCATGCTGAACTGCGGATTTGCGGACGGACGGAGTGGTAACGAGTCCGGATAGCGAACAGATTGAGCATACTGTGGCAAAGCCACAAATGCGAAACTCTGTGAGCGTGGAGCAAATCCAAGACGGTTTCAGGATCTTAGCTTTTTCAGGTATTACCAACTTTTCCAAAATCTTCAAGTTTTTAATTTTTTCTTTCATTTTTTGTTCCTTTCTTTTTTTTATTTATTACTGTTTGTTACTTTTTTATTTGTCATTCAAAAACCTTCATGTCATGCTAAACACCACCATGTCATCCTGAACTTGTTTCAGGATCTTATTTATTCGGTATTGGTACATAATCCTGAAACGTCTTGGGTTTGCATAAATGCGTGCAGGAGTTTGTTATTCACCATAGTTGTGGAGATTGACTTTAGTTTAGTTTCTTTTCTATTTAAAGACTTGATAAGGCTCAGATGCTGAAACGA
>CANPZB010000053.1 GCA_947588755.1 Candidatus Gastranaerophilales bacterium
AATTTTCGGTGCTTCGCACCACAGTACCGCCCGATTGAAATATTTCAACCTTACTCTATCATTATAACATATATTTTTATGATTTCAAGTCCGTATAACATTTTTTAAATAATAATTTATTACCGTTTTTAATTAAACTTGATAAACTATTAAAAAAAATTGAAAAGTAGTGTAAAATAGTTAAAGAAATATTATGCTGAAAAAATTACTGCTTTTTATAATTTTAATATTTGGTATTTCGGTGTCTGCGGAAGTTATTCAAGCCGGTATCTCAAAAATTGATATGCTGCCTGATACATTTTTCGGGACATGGCGTGTGGTTGCAAAAGTTGAAAAAACTTCCGGCAAAACACATTTTAAAGAAAATACAACAGATATTTGGAACTTATCACGTCAAGGTGACGTCATAAATTTAAACAATCCGTTTACAGGGGCAAGTGCTTCTGTTAAACTTGATTATGTTGAGGGAAATGTTATTCGTTTTACCAAAACAGGAAAGTATGACTCAAATGTGGTTTTAGTTGATACAGTCGATTTAAAATTACAGGGTGATACTTTTACGGGAACTAATTATTTATCTCTTGAAACTTTTTCGGATATTGATAATTCGCTGATTAGAAAAGATACGGCAGTATATAATTTGACAGGTGAAAAAATTTCGGGAGCAAGTATTACAAAAAAGTGAGGGTAATAAATGCAGCATTATGAATTTGATACAATAATATTGGGCGGCGGCCCCGCAGGTTTATCCGCGGCTATTTATGCGGGAAGGGGTGCTATTTCAGCGGCAATTATTGACATCAGTATGACGGGCGGTCAGCCTTCAAATTATCTTGAATTGGAAAACTATCCGGGGTTTCCACTTATAGGCGGTTACGAGTTGATGGAAAAATTTGAAGAACATGCTGATAAATTCGGAGTTCAAAAATTCCCGATGCAGGAAATCGAAAAAATAAATCTTGTTTCACAACCCAAAGTTATTGTAACAAAAGAGGCTGAATTTAGTGCAAAATCCGTAATTATAGCCACGGGTGCACAGGCTAAAAAGCTTGGAGTTCCCGGAGAAAAAGAGTTTGTGGGCAGAGGTGTCAGTTATTGTGCCGTATGTGACGGTGCGTTTTATAAAAACAAAACCGTTGCGGTAGTCGGCGGCGGCAATGCTGCTGTTGAAGAAGCAATGTATTTGACTAAATTTGCCGATAAAGTTTACGTTATACACAGACGTAACGAATTACGTGCCGACAAAATTGTTCAGGAGCGTGCTTTTAAGAACGAAAAACTTGAATTTATTTGGGACAGTGTGGTAACGGAAATTAAAGGTGATGAGCTGGTTCACACTGCGGTTCTTGAAAATGTTAAAACTCATGCTAAAACTAATCTTGCCGTCAACGGTGTTTTTCCTTATATCGGTTTTTCACCGAATGTTGATTATGTTAGCGGTCAAATTGAACAGGATGCAAACGGCTTTATTCTGACTGATGAAACAATGAAAACCTCAATCGACGGTGTTTATGCGGCGGGTGATGTAAGACATACCCCGTTAAGACAGGTAATTACCGCCGCTTCAGACGGTGCTGTCGGTGCGGTATTTGCCGTAAAATATTTGGAAACTTTAAAAGAAGTTCCGGTATAAAATTCTTAAAAATTAATCCGATTACCATACGTCTTTAATCCGCTGTTGTTAAATCTTTATGTTTGGGCTATACTCAAATGGTAAAGAGGTAAAGATTATGCTAAGCGGAAATGAAATCAGAAAATTATATTTGGATTATTTTAAAGACAAACATCAGCATACTGTTGTTGAAAGTTCAAGCCTTGTGCCTGATAATCCCACGGTTTTACTCACAACCGCAGGCATGCTGCAATTTTTACCGATTTTTCTGGGGATTATAAAATCACCTTATAATCCGCCGCGTGCAGCTTCCTGCCAGAAGTGTGCAAGGGCGGGCGGAAAAGATTCCGATATCGAAAATGTCGGAAGAACGCCCCGACATCATACTTTCTTTGAGATGCTCGGGAATTTTTCGTTCGGTGATTATTATAAAAAAGAAATTATCCCGTGGGCATGGGAATTTGTTACCGAAGTTTTGAAACTCGACAAAGACAGACTGTGGATAACGATTTTTGAAACGGATGATGAGGCTTATGAAATCTGGCGAAGTGTCGGAGTTCCCGCCGAAAGGATTAAACGCAAAGGCAAAAAAGATAACTTTTGGGGACCTCCGGGGGCTTCGGGTTCTTGCGGGCCATGTTCCGAAATTCATTACGATTTGGGCGAACAGTACAAATGCTCACCTGATTGCGGAATTGATACCTGCGAATGCGACAGGTGGGTTGAAATTTGGAATTTGGTGTTCACCGAGCTTTATCAGGATGAAGAAGGAAACCAGTCGCCTTTGGAAAGCAAAAATGTCGACACAGGCATGGGTTTGGAACGTATAACAATGGTTTGTCAAGGCGTGGCATCAACGTTTGAAACGGATTTGCTCAAACCGATTTTGGATAAAGTCGTTGAAATGAGCGGTGTGCCTTACAAAAAATCCGAAAAAACGGATATTTCACTGAGAATTATCACTGACCATGCAAGATGTGTTACTTTCTTGATTTCCGATGGTGTAATTCCCGGAAACGAAGGCAGAAGTTATGTTCTCAGAATGATTTTACGCAGAGCTCTCAGGCACGGAAAAATTTTGGGCATGGAATTGCCGTTTTTGTATAAACTTGTCGATGTTGTTGTTGAAAATTACGGCGAGGCTTACCCTGACCTTGTTAAGAACAAAGCCAAAATTGTTGAAACTATCAAAACCGAAGAAGAACGTTTTGCAAAAACTCTCGACAGGGGTTACAAAATGCTTGATGAATTTATCGACGGCAAAAAAGACATTGACGGAGAAAGTGCATTCAAACTTTATGATACATTTGGATTTCCGTTTGAGTTAACAAAAGAAATTGCGGAAGAAAACGGCTTAAAAGTCGATGAAGAAGGCTACAAAAAAGCCATGCTTGAACAAAAGGAACGTGCAAAAGCCGCAGCCGCCAAGATTAGTGTAACAGGCGACATTAAGTATGCAAAAATCGAAGAACAAGTCGGTTCGACAAACTTTGTCGGCTACAGCAAAAACGAATGTGATGCAAAGATTTTGGCAACTGTCGAAGGTGACGGATACGTTGATATTATTCTTGATAAAACACCTTTTTATGCGGAATGCGGCGGTCAAACAGGTGACAGCGGCATTATTGAAAACGACAATATGAAAGCCGAAGTTTTAACTACGTTTAAGGTCAACAAACTCTTTGTTCATCGTTCAAAACTTATTAACGGCGATATGACAATAGGTGAAAATGTTCATGCAAAAATAAACGTTGAACGCAGAGAAGAAATCAGACTTCATCACTCGTCCGCTCACCTTCTTCAGGCTGCGTTGGTTAAGGTGCTCGGAAATGAAGTGCATCAAGCCGGTTCACAGGTTGAAGAAAACAGAATGCGTTTTGACTTTACTTTCTCCCGTGCAATGACTCCCGAAGAAATTTTTAAGACAGAAGAAATAATTAATAAATGGGTTTCGCAGGGACTTGATATTACAACGGAAGAAATGGATATTGAAAAAGCAAAACTTACGGGTGCAACGGCTCTGTTCGGCGAAAAATACGAAGATGTCGTCCGTGTTGTTTCGATGGGAAAAGGTGATGTTTGCGTTTCAAAAGAATTTTGTGCGGGAACTCACGCAAGAAACACACGTGATTTAAGACTTGTCAAAATCGTTTCGGAAAGTGCGATTTCTGCAGGTACAAGACGTATTGAACTCGTTGTCGCAAAATCGGCATTCGATTTTATGAACGAAAAAGTTAAGGAAATGGACAAACTTTCACTGATGTTTAAAGCTCATTACGATGAAGTTTTTGCCCGTGTAGAAAAAATAGCTGATGAAAATAAAGAATTGCAAAAGGAAATTGCCAAATTAAAAGAAGAAAATGCGAGAGCAAAATTTGCCACATTCCTTTCCAAATCACAGGAAATTGCGGGCGGAAAACTTTTTATTACCAAAGTAGAAAATTTTGACGGTGATGCTTTGAAAGCAGGTATGGAATTTATAACTAAAAAACTCGGCGAAAGTATTGTAGTGTTAGCTTCTGAAAGAACCGTAACCGCAAAAGTTTCCGATAACTTTGTTAAAAAAGGTGTTAATGCGGGAAAAATTGTCGGAGAAATTTCAAGAGCTACAGGTGCAAACGGCGGCGGACGTCCGAATTTTGCACAAGGCGGGGTGAAAGATTTTAATAAATTAGACGAAATTTTACCCAAAATAGAAGATGAATTAAAGGCAATTTTAAATAATTCTTCATTACCTGCTTAAATTTAAGGAGAAATTTATGACAGTATTAAAAATTGAACGCTTAAAACACAACAGGCAGCTGCCAAACTACGCAACCGCGGGTGCATCCGGTATGGATTTATTTGCAGCAGTATCCGAACCTGTTATTTTAAAACCTTTGCAAAGAGCGTTAATTCCCACAGGTTTGAAAATTGAACTTGAACATGGCTATGAGGCTCAAATTCGTCCGCGTTCAGGGCTTTCCATTAAACATGGTATCACTCTTATAAACTGTGTGGGAACAATTGATGAAGATTATCGCGGCGAAGTATGTGTTCCGGTAGTAAATATATCCGATGAAGTTTATACGATAATGCCCGATGACCGTATTGCACAAATGGTTATTGCACGTGTAGAACATGCTAATATTGAGGTTATGGAAACCCTGACTGAAACAGAGCGTGGCAGCGGCGGGTTCGGCTCAACAGGCAAGTAGGGTTAAGTCCTTAAATTTACAACAAATATATTTTATGAATAAGGGAATTATTTTATATATCTTTTTGTTTGTTGCCAAAAATACTGCTGTCTTTTAATGTAAAATTGATATTTTCATCAAATATAGCATTGATTTTTTCGTTCGAAGTATTTTTTAGTTTTTCCCAATAGTTTTCGGGAAGCCTTGGTTTTCCCTTTGGTGAGCCGTTAAAATACGTTTCAAAACCTGACATAATTTTTCCTTATTTTTTGTAATAATTATAACGTCCGTAAAAGAAAAAATCTTTAGCTGAAAGTATAACTTTTTAATATTTTGTTACATTCTTTGTACGGTTAAAAGCATTTCGTTCGGAAGATAAAAATCTATTAATCCGTAATTTGCACATACAAACAGAAATTCCAGCGTATCGCCCGTACCAACTTCAATACTGTCAAATGGTATTTTTACGTCAACAACATTATTGAAAACTGCAGTTATATCTTTGGGCGACTTAATTGACCAAAGATTGTCGGATTCCGCTCTGACTAATCTTATCAGGTTAATTTCACCTTCATATACGGATATCTGAACTTCATTATGGAATTTCTCTTTAGCTATGGGTAATATGGTTTCTTTTTTTTGGATTACTCTTATCGGGGATAGAGATTGTTTTTTAGTTTTGTTCCTTAAATAAATATACATTTGATTAACTTTTTTGGAACCCTTTTTGGCATTAAGTGCATATTCGTTAACGTAAAATCTCAAATAAAGATTTTCTTTGTCATACCCGAAGCAGATTTTGTCATAAAATTTATTTTCTTTTAAGACAGGGCCGTCCGGAATATCAATACATCCGGCATTAAGCCAGCTGTCATCGTCGTATGCTTTTCCGTCAACAGTAGGTGTAAACTCACCTTTGGGATATCTTGACGGTTTGGTTATTGCCGATATTAAAGGAGTGTCAAGGTATTCGGGAACTGCAATACCCAGATACAGGTATATGTTTTTCAAATGTTCTCTGAATAAAAAATCAAATATATTATCTCTGCCCGAATCGTTAGGTTCACCGTACCACCAGAACCAGTCACTGCCTTCGCAAATAAACAATTCTTTTCGTGCGGATTCTATATTGGGATTTAGCGGATTTTTCTTTACATAGCCGCAAAAATCATCTCGAACTTGTTTCAAATAAGTCCATGCAAGGTTTTTTAAGGGTTCGTCTATCCACAGTCTGAAATTCCTGTTTATCCATGAACCGGCAGATATCTTATTTAACGGTTTTGGAGTGTCCTTGTCCAGATAATCGCTGATTAAAACCGTTTCCAGTGTCGGGTCATTTTCGATAAGCCTGTAAATCTCCGAAAGAAAAGTTGTACCGTCGGATGAATAATTTTCCCAACAGTTTTCGCCGTCCATAGCTATTGTTAACAGATGATTTTTATCGGGTGATGATAACAATTTAGTCTGAATAACTTTTATCCTGTCAAATAAATCATTTGCCGCTCCGACAGGGTCATGGCTCGGGTATTCAAAGCTTATCAGATTTGGGATTACGGAGTCACGGAATATTATTTTTATATCGGAGTTTTTTGCGGTGTACTGATAAGATTTTAATAAATGATAAGGTTCTTCAAGATAGCCTTTAAAATCTCTTATAAATTCAAATCCTATTGAATTTGACAATATGCCTTCGTCGGAAATAGTCCAGTCAATTCCGAGTTGTGAAAACAGATTTAACTCTTTTGAACTTACGCAATGTTCAGAAGGCCAAATCCCGCGGGGACGTTTACCGAAAATTTCTTCCATTCTGGCAAGTGCCTGCTGACATTGCATTTTTGCATCCAAATCCATTTTTAAATTTAACGGCAAATCGTCACTTACTTTTTTTATGCTCTTTATATCCAGAAGTACGGGTAAAATCGGATGATAATACGGACTTGTGGTTATTTCTATTCTGCCTTTTTGAAGATACTTTTTGTACGCGGGTATTATTTTTCTTATAATCTGTCTGTGTATATCAATAATTAATCTTCTGTCATCCAGAGTATAATTTTTACCTTTTTTCAATAATTTTTTCAACTCGGGGAAAGCGTTTTTGTGAACAGGGTCAACCCAAACCAAATTAAATAATGCCATTAAATCCGAATATTCTTCGTCGGTAAAAATATTTATATCATTTTCATTTCCTGATTGGTACTTATGGTAAAGCCTGTTATATTCGGCGTTAGGCAAAATCATTGTTTGATAATTCGCATCAAAAAAGTTATTAATTATAAATTCTTTGTCGTCGTTATTCAGTTCTTCGACAGGCATGCAGGTAAGCCTTGAATGGATATCGTGTAATCCGTTGTCAGCGTAGTCTATTAAAGAATCAAGCAGTACGGGGACAAGATTAAAGTTAAGTTTAATATTTTTAAACTTATCAAGAATTTGTACCATGTCCAAATAATCTTTTACCGCATGAAGCCTTACCCATGGCATTAAAAAATCACCTTTCGGAGACAACTGGTAAACAGGCTGATGCATGTGCCAATAGAATGCTATTGATAATTTTTTGGTCTGGCTCATCATTTTGACAAATACCGTAAAACTATTCCTGTGTTTATTATAACACTTAATTAAAAATTTCAATATTTGGTTAATAAATGTTTATTTATTTAAACAATCAAGCCGTTTTGTTTATTCTTTTGGAAATTTGAGAATGAATTTTGTTTGCTTTGCAAAGGTAAGCAGTCAGTTTTTCATAATTCATAGCCGTTTCGCCGTAGGGTATTTTCATGGCTATAAGCTCATTGATATTTTCGTTAATCCCCGTAAGTGCATCGAGCGTATCGCCTATATCTTTTACCGATTTGAATTTTTTGGATATTTTAGCCAAAATCTTTCGTGTCACAAATTTTTGTAATCTTATTATAAGCGGTAATTTTGGTCTTGTTTTTATTGATGTTGAAGTAATTGTGTCGCTTATTTTGGATGATAATTTTCTGTCGGAATACTGTTTTTTCAATAATTCCATTTCTTTTTCCAAATTTTTTGCCTTAATTTTTAATTCAAGAACATCATGCAGCTTCCCTATGATTTCAACCCCTTTAATTTTTATTTCAAGGTTTTTCAGTGCATGCTCCTTCTCGCTTATAAGCATTTTTAATTTGAGTGACTCATCATCAATTTCGTTGAAAGAATTTTCGTTAAGTATATTAAAATCGTAATCGTTCAGTTTCATTTTATTCTATTGTATAAACCTTTTTGTAGTATAAATAAGTTCCGAATATTGTAAGTATTATATTTGGCATCCACGCGGCAAAAAATGCCACCAGACTTCCCGCTTCGCCAAAAGATATAGATAATGCTCTTATTAAATAGTAAGTGAATATAATAAGAATACTGAATAAAAATCCTCTGTTATACCTTACTCTCGGCGGGGTTATTGCAAGGGGAACACCGATTAAAACAAAAGCAAGTGTTGTTAAAGGCAAGGCAAGTTTATCCCAGAGTTCGATATGAAGTATGTTTTTTTGTTCATCATCTGCCGTATTATTTTTTAAATATGATATCAGCTTCGTAAAATTCATTTCTTTGGCGACATTTTTGTTTAATTCTTTTGATAAATCCAGTCCGAATTTAACAATCGACTCATCAAAAAGTGTTGTATTAAGGATTTTGCCTTCTTCGCCGATAGTATAAACCGCACCTTTATCAAAATTCCAACCCTCGGGGGACGTTTTGCCTTCCGTTGCCTGAAGAACCTGTATTGTACCTTGTTTTGACGTATCAAGCACGGTAATGTTATGAAGGATTTTATTTTCACAATAACCGACGTAAAACAGCCTTTTTAGCCCGCCGTCCTCCGATAACTCTTTAAATACAAAGTTTTGTTTTCCTTCGGGTATGTTTTTCTGCCCCAAAGCCCAAAGTGCCAAATCTTTTGACTGTTTAGCCATTACGGGAACAACACTTTCGTTGATAACAAAACTGAATATTGACATTACCACGGCAAAAATAAATATGGGTTTTGCTATCCTGTTCAAACCTATTCCGCAGGCACGCATTACCGTTATTTCAGATTTAAGGCTCAAATTGTTTAGTGTCATTACCGTAGCTAAAAGTACACCCATAGGGATAGTCATAACAATTACCTGCGGCAGATTGAGAATTATCATCATCAAAGCCACTTTAAAAGGTATACCGAAAAGCGAAATCTGTTTAATCAATGTAATAAATGTGTCAGACGCAAATATTATGGACGTAAAAACAGCTACACCCATAATAAACATTTCCAAAACCTGTTTTAAAATGTATCTGTCAAGCAGCGTAGTTTTGTTTTGATTTTTGAAAATTTCGGTAATTGCCGTAGCCATATTCTCATAATAGTTTAAACAAGTTATTTAATCAAATATTTACGTTTTTTAAAGTTTAAACTAACAGATTTGCTATATGTCAAAAGCATGGATTATCCTTTTTAATTTCCCAACCATCCATTTCAATCAAATCAGGACAATGTAAAGTATATTTATATGATTTAATCCTTTTTATCATATCATCTCTTGTATAGCTGCTGCCAGATGTCCCTCGACCCGTGGAAGCACCTAAAACAAATGTACTTTTACCATCCGTATATATTCCAAGATTTTTTTGAGATATATCGGCATTTTCCATTTCTTCACAAGTTTTATAATCAACACAATAAATTAAGTAATGATAACCATAATCATAGCCCCATGGATTTAAATTTTGACCTCGGGGTGTATCTACAATTTTTATAAGATAAATCCCTGAACCGTCAGGCAAAGCGGCAATAAAGGCTTTATCCGTCTTTTTAGTTTTAGTCCATTTTGCATAAGGTTTTAAATATGTATTAAAATATTTTTCCTGATCATTGCCATCAAATGCTTTTAAAGATTCTAGTTGTTCTTTTCCCTCAATAATATCCTTGTAACGCATAGTTCCTATTTGCTGCATCATACTTGAAAAATGTTTTAAACGAGTTACGGCAGTTTTATTTTTATAATTTTGAATAAGTGTCGGCATGGTCATCGCTGCCACAATGCCGATTATCCCGAGGGTGATTAAGACCTCGGCTAAAGTGAAGGCGGCTCTACGTTTGTTGTGTTGCCGGACTACGTGCGTAGCACCTTCTGCCAAAGTGAAGGCGGATTTACGTGAAAAGTGAGAAGTGAACGCACTGCGTTGTGAGAAGTGAGAAGTGAAAGGTGAAAGGACCTTATCGGGTGCTAAAGCACCAAAAAGACACCTTAACCACCCTATGTCATCCTGAACCAACTCCATGTCATGCTGAACTCTCCTCATGTCATCCTGAACTCGTTTCAGGATCTTACCATTTTCACGTCTCACAGTCTTTCCGCCCCCGTCATTTTTAATCAAACTGTCATCCTGAACCCCACACATGTCACGCTGAACTCTCACCATGTCATCCTGAACTCGTTTCAGGATCTTAGCTTTTTCAGGTCTCACGGTTTTTTCTAAAATTGTTACGTTTTTAATTTCTTTTTTCATTTTTAAGTCCTTTCTTTTTTTTATTATTTATTACTATTTATTGAAAACTATAACTATACATGTCACCCTGAACTCGTTTCAGGGTCTTATTTATTCGGTATTGGTACATAATCCTGAAACATCTTGGATTTGCTC
>CANPZB010000054.1 GCA_947588755.1 Candidatus Gastranaerophilales bacterium
TGCCATTTCATGACCCCCTATTTCTATTATTCCCATTTACAGACGAATTCTAACATTTTCTTTAAGTTTTGTCAAGATAAATAAAACTGCAAAAAAATTGACCGAAAGGTCAATTTTTTTTTACTATTCTTTGTCAGATTTTTGTTGTTTCTTCGGTTTTTCAGGCTCAGGTTCTTTTACTTCGGTATCATTTTCCGTTGCATCAGATTTTGATGTTACTTCCTGTTCAATTTTTTCTTCATCTGCAGAACCTTCTTCCTGCTCCTCCTGACTTTCCTGAGAAGTTTCTTCTTCCGTTTCATCCGCTTCATCTGAAGAATTTTCTTCTTGTGCCAGAGCAGCCTTGATTTCTTCTTCGTCTCTCGCCCTGATTACAGGTATTGAAAGCATTAAAGCAACCTGATCGCCATCTTGTTCAAGGTTAAGTTCAAGTGCCTCTTTATCCATTTCCAAATATCTGGAAAGCAATTCGACAAGCTCTTTTCTCATTCTTTCCATAAGTTCGGGCGTTAAATTCGTCCTGTCTTGCATAAGTACTACGCGGAGACGGTTACAGGCAACATCTTTTGCCGTTTGCTCCTCTTTTTCCGCCTGACGGAAAAAACCTAAAACTTTGTTATATATATTCGTTAAAATTTCGTTCATCTTACTTCTCCTTTCCTATTAATCCCGAGAAGAATTTTTTCACTTTAGCGACAACACTGTTTTCTTCTTCCAAATTAAGAAAAGGCACATCTTCTCCGATTATTCTTCTTGCCACATTGGAATAAGCTTTTCCCGCAAGAGATTTTTCATCGTTAACAATAGGTTCACCTTTATTTGTCGAGGTGATAATCCCCGTATCCTCGGGAATTATGCCTATTAAATCCGCGGAAAGGATTTCCACAACATCGTCCACACTCATCATATCTTTCGATTTTACCAGATTTGGACGTACACGGTTAAGAAGAAGTTTGTATGATTTTATTTCCTCTTTAGCTTCCAAAAGCCCTATTATTCTGTCTGCATCACGAACTGCCGACATCTCGGGAGTGGTAACAACAATTGCTTCCGAAGCACCTGCTACGGCATTTTGAAACCCTTGTTCAATACCAGCAGGACAGTCTACAAGTATAAAATCAAAATCTTTTTTTAATTTTTCACAAATATCTTTTAACTGTTCTTCGGTAACAGCGGTCTTATCTCTGGTCTGTGCAGCCGCCAGCAAACAAAGGTTAGGATTTTTCTTATCCTTCACAAGTGCTTGTTTTAATTTGCATCTTTCTTCCACAACATCAACTATTGTGTATACAATTCGGTTTTCCAGTCCCAGTAACAAATCCAGATTTCTAAGACCTAAATCCGTATCTATCATAACGACTTTTTTACCGGCCTTTGCAAGCGAAGTGCCTATATTGGCATTGGTTGTCGTTTTGCCGACCCCGCCTTTACCGGATGTAATTACTATAACTCTGCCGCTCATTATTTCTCCTTCTGCTTATTATTAAAATATTTATTCTTCATGTAGTTTATGTATATATATCTGATTTCTGCTTACGTAAGCTTCCTCAGGTACAAACGTATCCGTTTTTTGAATATACGGAATATTTGCGTTGTCGGGACGTCTTGCAAAAACATCGGCTATTCTAAGCTGGATTGCATTCATCTTTAAAGCACGAATTCTTGCGTAACGGTTTCCGCTGGTTCCGGCATGTGCTATTCCGCCAAGAACACCCCAGACGGTTATATCACCCGCGGCTATTATTTCGGAACCGGGATTTACGTCACCGATTATAACTATATTGCCCTCCGAAGTTATGCTCTGACCCGAACGCAGTGTACGTTGTATGTATAAAGTCGGTAATTTTTCCGTTTCTTTTAACTGCTCTTTTATATCTTCGTAAGTAATATTTTCATAGTCTTCCTCAATATTACCGCTGTTATTAGCCGCTTCAAGTTCACGATTAAATTTATTCAACTCCGCTAATTCTTCACTATCAATTTCTGAATCCGTTACGTCCGTAATATTCTCGCTTTGACCGGAATTTTCTGCCGGCTCCGCAAATAAAGTATCTCTAATCGGTTTTTGGGTATATTCGGGAACTTCGGGATTTTCGGTTTCTTTTCGTAATTCATTCAGGTGTTTTTCTTCCGAAAAAGTTTTAATTTCATTATTGTTATCACCGAAAATCTTGTCTAAAGCTTTTTCTAATTCTTTATTAACCTTGTTTCGTCCTTCTTCTTCCAGATTAAAATCAGGTGTCGGAACTTTGTTTTCAATCTTAGAAAGATTTATACCGAGTTCTTTTGCAGCAAGCGAAGTAACCTCTGAATCGGTGCTGATAAATTCTATCTCCGAATTCATTGACTCAACCAGAGCCTTGATGCTCGTCAACTGAATAGCAGAAAGGTCAATGCCACCAAGCTTAAGACAAACTTTTTTGCGTTGTGCATCAGGCAAATCCAGTATAGTACTGAGCTCGTATATAATCTCCGATGTCTTGCAAGCATTAGAAACATCAACAATAAATCCGTTTTCAATATATCCCTTTTCCATCAACTTCCTTCCTCAAGTCTTTATTATTCATAAAGATACAAAAAAAAATTCATAACATCAATGAATATATTTCAAATTGTAATATAAATTTATGGAATTTTACAAAAAGTTACCAATAAGTTAAAAAAACTTGTAAAATCCGAGTAAAAATTAAAAAATGTTAAAAAATAATGTAAAAAAAAAATTTTTATTATAATATAATATCAGGTAAGGTTAATATGATATACAATGAACCCAAAACACACGAGATAACAGTCGACGTTGTAATTTTAACGTTGAAAAACAATGCGTTGCATGTTCTGCTTGTCAAACGTATGAACGAGCCGTTTAAAGGCAAATGGGCAATTCCGGGCGGTCATATCAGGTTGTCGGAAAACCTCGACCAGGCGGCTTTGAGAGTTTTGAAAGAAAAAACAAATGTCGATAACATTTATCTTGAACAGCTTTATACTTTCGGAGACCCGCTCCGTTACCCTAATACCAGAGTTATTACCTGTGCATATTTTGCTCTTGTAAGAACCGAGGATATAAAAATTGTTACAACTCCCGAGTTGGCATGGCATAAAGTTTCCGATTTGCCGCCGCTGGCATTCGACCACAAGGAAATTATCGAATACTCTCTTAAAAGAACAAGAGAACGCTTGGAACTTTGTCCCGTTGCTTACCAGTTGTTAAATGAAAAATTTACCCTTACCGAAATGCAAAAAGCCTACGAACTCATTATGGGTAAAAAACTTGATAAACGAAATTTCAGGAAAAAAGCTCTCTCTACCGACGGGTTGACAAAACTTGACGAATATACTAAATCTTCTTCAAAAAGACCCGCAGGATTATACACTTTTGACCATATTCAACTGGATTCAAAAAGAGCACATTTTATTTCTAAGAAAAAGGAGAAAAAATAAAAAATGTTAATAAATATTGTTTGGACAATACAAATAGTTTCCGCATTATTGTTAATAGTTCTTATACTGCTTCATTCGCCCAAAGGTGATGGTATTGCGGCTATAGGCGGAGCTTCACAAATATTTTCTTCGCAAAAAAGTGCCGAAAAAGGCTTGAATAAATTAACGGGTATTGTGGCTGCAATATTCC
Organism: Candidatus Gastranaerophilales bacterium; assembly: GCA_947588755.1. GTDB lineage: Bacteria > Cyanobacteriota > Vampirovibrionia > Gastranaerophilales > Gastranaerophilaceae > CANPZB01. The sequence goes on from CANPZB010000054.1 coordinate 3,632, forward strand.
TTTTATGCACATTTTTACTCGGATTTGGCTTAATTAAATAATATTTCTTTGACGGAGGGATAATTTGAATATACTTGTAACCGGAGCATCTAAAGGTATAGGTAATGTTATAGCCAAAGAACTTTATAATATCGGTAATGTTTTTGTCACGGGAAGAAACGAACAGGCACTTGCCGCTTGTAATGCAAAAGGGTATTGCGTTTGCGATTTATCTGAAAATACGGAAATTCTTGCAGAGTTTATTCAAAAAAATAACATAGACGTACTTATAAACAATGCCGGAGAATACATTTACGGTGCTATTGAAGCATTAAAAGCCGATGATATACGAAAAATATATCAGGTAAACCTTATATCACCCGCTTATCTTATATCCAAAGCACTTCCTTATATGAAAAATAAAAAATGGGGCAGAATAATAAATATAGGTTCAATTTCAGGTGTGATGGGGGAAGCCTACGCATCTGTTTATTCTTCTTCAAAAGCGGGATTAATAGGTTTAACCAAAGCTCTGGCACTTGAAACGGCTCAATATAACATCACCGTTAACACGATAAACCCCGGATGGGTTGATACGGATTTGGGAGCAAATTCAATAAATTCAAGCGAGTTCACCACTCAGGAAATAATTGACACTATACCGCAAAAAAGATTTGTTTCGCCCGATGAAATTGCAAAACTGTGTAAATACTTAATCTCTAATGATGCAAGAGGAATTACGGGGCAATCCGTAAATGTTTGTGCGGGATTAAGTGTGGGAATTTGAAATTATATTATATGTAAATTAAAAAAAGGAGTATTTATGGACTTATTAAATTTATTCAAAGAACGCTATTCCGTAAGAAAATTCAGCGGCAAAAAAATTGAAGAAGAAAAAATTAATCAAATACTGGAAGCGGGACGACTGGCTCCAACTGCGGTAAATAATCAACCGCAGAGGATTTATGTAATTAAGAGTGAAGAAGCACTGGATAAATTAAAAACGGTTACACCCTATACATTTAATACTCAAACCGCATTTTTAATTTGCTATGACAACACAATAAGCTGGAAACGTCCGTTTGACGGCATGGATTTCGGGTACATAGATGCAAGTATTGTAACAACACAAATGATGTTAGAAATCGCCAATTTAGGTCTGGGGGCAACATGGGTCGGATATTTTGATGCAAAAGTAATGAGTAAAACATTTAATCTTCCCGAAAATATTATTCCCGTAGCACTTCTGCCCGCAGGATATCCTGATGCCGCTCCCTCGCCAAGACATGCAGAAAGACTCGCAATTAACGAAACCGTTAAATATATTTAAAGCATTACTTATTAATTTATGTAAAAATTAAAAAATAAATGGCAAAAATTATTTTGTTCTTACTTTATTAATATGTTTTTGCAGGGAATAATGCATGCTTATTAACAAAATAACATCATACAATTCAATAAAAACATACGTAAACAATAACCATACCACTCCGTATAATTCTGTAAGGATAAATGGTACTTGCGGCGATTGTTTTGTGAAATCCCGAAATTTTAATAACATAAGCTTTGGCTCTAAAATCAATTTTGAGGAAGTAATTAAACTTACAGAAAGTATATCCGAACGACCTTTTTCCAAAAGTAAGGTTAGGATGCTGTATGAAAAATACCAAAATTCACAAGGTATAACCTCGGCGGATGATTTACCGCAAGAATGGAAAAAGAGAATTGCAAATGTCATAAACTTTGATACGCAGAAATTTTTTGAAACTTTAGGCGAAATATTTACGGCTGACCGTCATTTTGCGGACATTGACAGGTTAAGCACTTCACTCGACAAACTTTTTAAAGAAACAGGAATTACAAAACCCGAAGAAAAAGTCAGTGCAAAATACATAGGAAAAGGATTTTTCGGAAGAACATTTAAAATAGATATTAATGATGAAGGGAATGTTTTAATAAAAGAATTTAAACGTACATACAGGCATCACAATAACCACGGGAATTTATCCGAACAAAATATTGCCGAACATATCAAAAGGTTTTCCGGTGACCAAACAAACATGGTTAAATATTACTTCGGCGATGCCAAAAACGGAATAATGGTAACAGACTTTATAACTCCGGAAACAATCCCGCCCAAAAATCGTATCAACTTGGATGATTTAGGGCTGGCTTACGATGATAACAAGCCGAGAAACTTTATTAACGGTTACATTATTGATTACGGCGGTATTATCACAATAAACAATCTGGCAGGCAATAAAACCGCACAGAAAATTCACCAAAATATAAAATATATTACCGACAACGAAGAACGATTAAAACTTTGTAATAAAATATTTAACAATATAAATGACAATTCATACAAAGATAATTTAATAGGTCTTGCACACAGTATAAAATACCTTGATAAAGATTGCAGACAAGATTGGTATAAAAAACTTTACGAATTGAATGACAATAATGTAAATATCTCATTAATAGAAAATATAAATGATATTAGTGACAAAAACATAATTGAAGGACTTGCAGCGAATCCGGATATGAAAGTAAAAGAGACTCTTGCAAGAGAAATAAGAAAGTTCCCGCAGGCAACCGGTCATAAATTATTCGAAACACTTTGTAAGGAAGAAAATAACTCAATAAAAAAATACCTTGCAAGAAATATTAATTTCTACTACAAAAATATATCAAATCGAATAAATATATTTAACAGTTTGACCGAAAATTCCGACAGATATGCGGATATTGCTTTGATTAATTCTTTAAAATATATAAACAAAGAAAGTTATGACAAGTATTTTGAACATTTTTACAACAAAAACGATGTAGTAGTTCAAAGTGTTCTGGCTGGAAATATCGAGGTTTTTGGTGAAGATACGGCAAAAATTAAATATTGGCTTGAAAAACTTATGAAAATAGATAACCCTATCGTAAAACGTGAATTGTGCGAAACAATAAAATTTCTTCCCGAAAACTTGGCTAAAGAGACATTTGAAAAACTTGTCGGAATTAAAGACATGAACGCAAAAGAAATACTTGCGGAAAGCATGACTTCAATACCGCGTTTTTACACACATATAGATTGGCTTGAAATGCTGCTTGACGGAGCCGACAATTCCGTAAAACGTGAATTGGCTTCTCAGATACATAAAATACCTGATTTAACTACACGAAATAAATGGATTGAAAAAATATTACAAAATACGGATTCCAGTGTTAAAAAATTAATTTGTGACTAAGGAAATTGAGAAAACAAAGCACAAAAAAAGAGCCATAAGGCTCTTTTTTTGTTTATTCCGTGACCTCGGCAGGTTCTTTCTTGCTGCGTTTGCTTTTTTTATCAAAAACAATTTTGTCGTCAACAAGTTTAAGAACAACGGTATCACCCGCCGAATACTTACCTGAAAGAATTTCTTCGGCAAGCATATCTTCAATTTTTCGTTGAATTAATCTTCTCAAAGGTCTTGCACCGTACGCTTCGGAGTAACCGTTTTTAGCCAAATGGTCTTTTACTTCATCCGTAACTTCAACGGACAATTCTCTTTCCGCCAAACGCTTGAACAAATCTTTCAGCATCAAATCAACGATTTCTCTGATTTCTTCCTGAGAAAGATGAGAGAATACGATAGTTTCATCAATACGGTTTAAGAACTCCGGTCTGAAAGCTTTTTTCATTTCTTCAGTAACCGTTTCTTTGAGTTTTTCATATTTATCTTTTGACTCATCATCGGCAGTAGAAAACCCGAGTTTTGAAGTTGAAGTTATCATACTTGCACCAACATTTGATGTCATAATGATAATTGTATTTTTGAAATTGACATGGCGTCCTTTTGCATCGGTCAATCTTCCGTCATCAAGAATTTGAAGCATTATATTGAACACATCCGGATGAGCCTTTTCAATTTCGTCAAATAATATAACACTGTACGGTTTTTTGCGTACAAGTTCGGTCAAATGTCCGCCGTCGTCGTAACCTACATAGCCCGGAGGCGAACCGATAAGTTTTGCAGTCGAATGTTTTTCCATAAATTCAGACATATCGACTCTTATCATATTATCTTCCGAACCAAAAACGGCTTCCGCAAGGGCTTTAGCCAATTCGGTTTTACCAACACCCGTAGGACCGCTGAAAATGAAACTTCCGATGGGTCTGTTCGGGCTTTTCAGACCGACTCTGGCACGTCTTATTGCTTTTGAAATAGCAACAACAGCGTCATTCTGTCCGATAACTCTTTCATGTAAAGTATTTTCAAGTTTAAGAAGTCTTTCGCTTTCTCCTTCCGTTAATTTAGTAACAGGAACTCCCGTCATTGTTGCGATAACTTCCGCAACATTTTCCGCAGTAACGGTAGGTTTGTTAGCTTCATGTTCTTCGCGGTATTTTTGTGCCATTTCACGAATTTTATCTTTCATATCGGCTTCTTCATCACGAAGCTGTGAAGCTTTTTCAAACTCTTGATTTCTTATGGCTTCTTCTTTTTCTTTTATAATACTTCTCAATTCTTTTTCCAACTCTTTACCTTCCGGAGAAAGATTTGAGACTTTTAACCTGACTTTTGAAGATGCTTCATCAATAACATCAATGGCTTTATCAGGCAAAAACCTGTCTGTTATGTATTTGTTAGACAATTTAACAGCTGCAACAATGGCTTCATCTGATATAATAAGCCTGTGATGTTCTTCATATTTGGGTCTTAAGCCTTTTATAATCTCAATGGATTCATCTTCCGTAGGTTCATCAATAATTACGGACTGAAAGCGTCTTTCAAGAGCAGAATCTTTTTCGACATATTTTCTGTACTCGTCAAGAGTAGTTGCCCCTATAACTTGAATTTCACCTCTTGAAAGTGCAGGTTTAAGTATATTCGCGGCATCAATAGCACCTTCCGCGGCACCCGCACCGATAAGTGTGTGCATTTCATCAATAACGAGAATAATATTACCTGCTTGTCTGATTTCGTCCATTATTTTTTTCAAACGTTCTTCAAATTCGCCACGGTATTTTGTACCTGCAACCAAAAGTCCCATATCAAGCTGGATCACTTTTTTCCCGTCTAAAATATCGGGGACTTCCGCATTAACTATTCTTATGGCTAATCCTTCCGCTACGGCAGTTTTACCTACACCGGGTTCACCTATTAAGACAGGATTATTTTTTGTACGGCGGGCAAGAATTTGGATAACACGTTCAATTTCTTTTTCTCTGCCGACAACGGGGTCAAGTCTTAGTTCCTGAGCTGCGAGTGTTAAATCTCTGCCAAACTCGTCAAGACTCGGGGTTTTAGTTTTTCCGCCCGAAGATGATGAGGAAGATGAAGCACCGGAAGAAACTGTCTGCGGTTTAGATTCACCGAGCATTTTAACTACGTTGCTTCTGATTTTATTAAGATCAACACCCAAATTTTCAAGCACACGTGCCGCAACACCTTCACCTTCGCGTATCAAGCCCAGAAGAAGATGTTCCGTACCTATATAATTATGTCCTAATTGTCTTGCTTCATCCCAGGACAATTCCAAAACTCTTTTTGCTCTCGGGGTAAAGGGAATTTCCACGGCAACAAACCCAGAACCTCTGCCAATAATTTTTTCAACTTCGGCTCTGGCATCTTTCAGGGTAACTCCCATCGATTTAAGTGTTTTTGCCGCAACACCCGTACCTTCACCTATAAGTCCCAAAAGCACCTGTTCGGTACCGACAAAATTATGTCCGAGACGTCTGGCTTCTTCCTGTGCGAGCATTATTACTTTTATTGCTTTTTCGGTAAAACGTTCAAACATTTTGATTTTACTCCTTTTACTCTCTCTATACATAATTTTACACGAAAAACAAAAAACTTTCAAGTCATACTTTATCCGCCGAATTATGTATTTTAAAACAATATTGATGTAAAGATTTTATATTAAAAAAAAAGACAGGTTTCCCTGTCTTTTTTATTGTCGAAGATGGGACTCGAACCCACAAGGAATTACCCACATGAACCTGAATCATGCGCGTCTGCCAATTCCGCCACTTCGACGTATATTTTTTTTATAGGTATTCAGTTATCAATTTGCGTACGTCTGTGTGGCGGATGTTGTTTAAAACAACCCTCTCGAAAAAAGATACTTAATCTTTTTTCTCGGCAGAGTGCCACTTCGACGTATATTTTTTTTATAGGTATTCAGTTATCAATTTACGTGCGTCTACGCGGCGGATGTTGGGTCAAGCCCAACCCTCTCGAAAAAAGATACTTAATCTTTTTTCTCGGCAGAGTGCCACTTCGACGTATATTTTTTTTATAGGTATTCAGTTATCAATTTACGTGCGTCTACGCGGCGGATGTTGGGTCAAGCCCAACCCTCTCGAAAAAAGATACTTAATCTTTTTTCTCGGCAGAGTGCCACTTCGACGTATATTTTTTTTATAGGTAT
>CANPZB010000055.1 GCA_947588755.1 Candidatus Gastranaerophilales bacterium
GGGTGAATGCTAAAACTTCAAAATTCGATTTTTTCATAATTTTTTCATTAACTCCCAAATTTTCGGTGCTTCGCACCGGAGTACTTCCCGATTGAAATATTTCAACCTTACTTTATCATTATAACATATATTTTAAAATTTTCAAGTGTGGAAAATATTATATATTATATGTGAATTGTAATAAATTCCCCATAAGATTTTCATTCCAAACCTGAACATTATCAGGAACGGAAAGAACTTTTGGGGCAAAATTCCAAATATATTTTATATGTGAATCAACAAGAAAATCAGCCGTGGATTGTGCGTATTGTGCCGGAACCGTTAATATTGCAATGTCAATTTCATTTTTATAAGCGGCTGCAGGTAGTGAATATATATCCTGAATTTCAATACCGTTAATAATTTTACCTATTTTTTGTTTGTCATTATCAAATATAGCAAGAATTTGCAGCCCGTAGTCGGTGAAATTCCCGTAATTCGCTATGGCTGTACCAAGGTTGCCTGCCCCTACAATAAGTGCTTTTTTCGTTTTGTTAAATCCCAGTGTTTTTTCTATGGAATCTTTTAACTCTTTTACAATATACCCCACGCGGCATTTGCCGGAATTGTTTAACAGTGATATGTCTTTTCTTACCTGAGAATCATCTATATGAAGCATTTGTGAAATTTGTTTGCTGGATATGAATTCTATATTTTCGTTTATGTAATCCGATAATATGCAGTGATAAAGTGTTAATCTGTTTATAACTTTGTCTGAAATTTTTGTGTTCATAAACTCATTATATACAAAAAAAGGATGGGCAAACCCATCCTTAAAATTACGAAAGCTTTTTGATTATATTTATTTTCCGAACAATACAGCTCTTGCTGCATCAGAGTTAGGAAGTATAGATTGGTCATACATAACAATCGGGTAAACATCTGTAGGATTACTTACTACACAATCGTCCCCTGATGTATTTGAATCACATGTAACTTTTTTGTTAGGAGCTTTTTCACCGTTTACGTCAATGAAACCTTTACAAGGATTTGAATCTGTACAAGAAACGGTAGCTTGAGGGAATGATAATGATATACCGTCGTTAAAGAAGAAAGCATAGTTCCCACTGGAGTTTGCTTCAACACCTGAAATACTGTATGTGCTTGTAGTTGTTTTAACTACGTTCATACGATTTCTGAACAAGCTGTAAATAGTGGAATCTCCTGTTCCTGCTGTGGTTGTGTCCGCCAAACCGTAGTCATCTAACGCTATGTTAAGAACAACTGCCTGTGATAAAACTGATAATGCTTTTTTGTAAGCGGTCTTGTATTGAGCACCCTGAGTAGAGTTCAACAATGTCGGCATTGTCATGGCTGCAACAACCCCGATAATACCTAAAGTAATTAATACTTCCGCAAGTGTAAATCCTAATCTTTTAGTCATAATCTTTTCACCTTTCTTTCTTTACAAATCAAATAAAAATACATTTATATTATATATATTCCTCAAAACTAATACTTTTTAACTATATGTAAAGAAATATTTCTAATTCTTAAGAATTAGTTATTTTTGCGTTTTTCCTCCTGACGTACAAATTCCGCGAGTTTTTCAAGATTTTTGTCCTCAATTGAGTTAATAAGTTCCTTAACACTTTTTATTTTTTTAAGTTCAAAAGCGGTTTCGGCAAGCAGAACACAATCGTTACAGAGCCGATATCCTTCATATTCGATTGAACCTGCAAGACATTTTTCTTCCGAACAACAGTCGCAAATAAAATATTCGTTTTCTATTTCGGGGTTATCCGCTATGTCATCAAGCCGCATTTGTTCAACCACTTTTGCCATTTCTTCAACAATTTCTTTTTCCGATTTCATTATTAATTACCTTTATTTAATTAAATCCGCCATTTCTTTTACAGCCGAAGGAAGCCCGACAAAAACGGCTCTGGAAATTATGCTGTGTCCTATGTTTAATTCAACCAAATCCGGAATTTCATGCATTCTGTGTACGTTTTCATAGTTAAGCCCATGCCCCGCGTTGACTTTTAAACCTGATTTTTGTGCAAGCATGGCTGATGTTTTGAGTTTTAAAAATTCTTCTTCTTCCTCTTTATATCCGAAAGATTCCGCATAACTGCCCGTATGCAGTTCTATAAACTGTGCTCCTGTTTCTGCTGATGCAAGAACTTGTTTTTCGTCAGGGTCAATAAATAAACTTACTATAATTCCCTTGTCCAAAAGCGGTTTTATAAATTCTTTGACTCTTTCCGTTTGTCCCGCAACATCCAAACCGCCTTCGGTCGTTACTTCCTGACGTTTTTCCGGTACAAGACATATTGAATACGGCTTGATTTCCGCCGCTATTTGCCGAATATCTTCCGCCATGGCCATTTCCAGATTAAGTTTTGTGTTTATGGAATTTATAAGAGTGTAGACATCCTCATCTTTTATGTGTCTTCTGTCCTCACGTAAGTGCGTTGTAACGGATGCCGCACCGTTTTGTTCACAAATATGTGCCGCTTTCTCGACGTCGGGTTCCACTCCGCCTCTTGCGTTTCTTAATGTAGCTATATGATCTATGTTTACACCTAATAACATTTTTACCCCTTTTCTTTTTAAGAAATTCTATTTTCGATTTTTACTTATTGATAAAAGTGCGGTATACGAAGGTAATATGGTTACTTTACCTTCTTTTGCCGCTTGTGATATCGCTTTTTTAATATTCGGTTCAATAACTATTTTTTCCTGCGGAATTCCTGCATATTTCAGGCGAAGTGCCGTATCATTTGCACGAATTCCCGAAGTAATAATTTTTTCTTCGGCATTTTTAAGCTGTTCAAAATCGCTGTCCCAAAGCCATGAAATGTCACGTCCGTCCGCGTAATTGTCGTTTATTGCCACTACTATATTCGATTTTAAGTCTACGGTTTTTAATACTTCGCTTGCTCCGGTCGGATTTTTTATAAGCTGAATTACGGCAGGATTACCGTTAATTGTTCTTTTTTCCGTTCTGCCGAATATCGCACGGTATGTGTCGAGACTTTTTTGGATTTCATCGGGATTAAATCCGTTTTCCAATGAAAATGCAATTGCGGCAAGTGCGTTGTAAGCGTTATATAACCCCTGCAAACCTGTGTTAAATCTGTATTCTTTGCCGTTATGCGTAACTTTAATTATTGAATATTCATTAAGTATTTTTACTTCCGCACAATAGTCGCAATCCGGTCTTTTATAACCGCAATTAGGGCAGTAATAGTGTCCCTGTTGGGCAAAAAATTGTTTTGTATATTCTAAAGCAGTACCGCAGCTGCAGTCAAATGTTTCTTGCGGAGCATTTGAATTGTGTTTGTAGTCACATTCGTATATTATGTTCTCAAAACCGTAATATATGGCATTTTTACCGATACCAAAAGAAGAAACCACAGGGTCATCAGCATTCAAGATAAGTTTTAAATCGGTATTTTTTGAAATAGCCTTTTTAATAAATTCCGCTGTGGTATTTAATTCTCCGTACCTGTCCAGCTGGTCTCGGAAAAGGTTCGTTACTATGAGATAATCTGATTTTATAAAATCGTATAACTTTGTAAGATAAGCTTCATCCGACTCTATTACGGCATAATCATAACGTCTGAACGGGATTATATCCAAAGCAAAAACATTTGCGATACCCGTCAGCATATTTGCTCCTTTGAGATTATGAATAACTTTTTTTTGCATTGTTTTTAGTATATGTGCGGCAATGCCCGATGTCGTACTCTTTCCGTTAGTCCCTGTTACCGTAAGTATTCCTTGTTTTATGTATTTCGGGCAATGGGAAAGAAATTCGGGATAAATTTTTAAAGCTATCATTCCCGCAAAAGAAGTTCCTGATGACTTGTTTAGTATACGTATCATCAAATATGCGATTTTTGCCGCCGTTAAGGCAAAATAAAATCTCAGGTTATTTATCATAAATAGTCCTTTGGACGTATTCCATTTTATTAAATATTTCTCTATACTTAATAATAATACAAAAGTAAGAATAAAAAAATGTATTTATTTATTGCAACAATTTTCATAGCGGAATTAATCATAGCAGCCTTTGTTATAATTTTGATTTTGACGGCGGATGTAAAAGTTTGCGAATTAAATAATAAGGTTTCGGACTTTATACCTGTTATTGAAACCTCTTTGAAATCCTTTCATGATGCGGTTGTTAATCTTCAAAATACATATAATTCGATTTTAAAATTTATAGCCAAAAAACGTAAACAGTTGATTAAAAAAATCGTAACCGCAGCTTTAATTTATATGCTTTTGATATTTTGTAAAGGCAGATTTAAAAAATCGGCTATGATTTTTCAAACTCTTGTACTGGTAAAAGATTACATTGATGAACTTGTAACATAGTAATAACGCAGTTATACAGATGATTACTTGTAATTAGAAAAAATATATGTTATTATAATTTCACAAAACGAAAGCAGAGGTCTAAAATGAGTAAAAATAAATCATTTATGTTTGGAATGGGACTGATAGCAGGTGTTATCGGAGGTATTACGGCAGGTGTTCTTTTCGCACCCAAACCAGGCGAAGAATCAAGAAAACAGCTTAAAGATGCCGCGATTAAATTTTATGAAGAAAATTCCCCGGCGATTAACGATGCAAAAAAACAGGCATTGGAAAGTATTGATTTGATGAAATATAAGCTTGAAAGACAGCTGAGAAAGTTTAGCAACATGATAAAATCCAAAAAACTTTTGAAAGCTAAAGAACTTGAAGAGTTGGAAGACGATTTCGGGTACTAAAAAGTAAAGGATAATAAATTATGGAAATGTCACAATTAGCTTTAAATCAAGGTTTAACTTTTTTATCCTGGGCAACGGGTATTATTATAATTGTTGTTGCGGTATTTTTGATAAAATTGTTAATTGATCTTTCTGCTCTGGCAAAAAATCTGAATAAAACATCGATACTTCTTAACGATGAATTGAAACCGACTTTAACTGAATTGAAGCAGACTCTCGCATCAATAAATTCTATAGTGAAAAGTACGGACAAAAATGTAGATAATTTTAAATCCGCCGTAGAAAGAACGTTCGGAAAAACAAAATTAATTTCCGAATCAATTTTAGGCGGAATAATAAAAGGCTTTACAACTGTTTACGGTATGTTTGCCAAATCAAGAAGATAGCAGTAAAAATAACCTTTTATGGTAATTTTATTTTAATCAACGTAAGTTAAAATTAAAAAGTGAAAAAAGAAAAGGAGTAATTAATATGTCAGCAAGTAAATTTTTCGCAGGTTTTATAGTAGGCGGTGCTATAGGTGCTATCGCAGGTATTCTTCTTGCCCCCAAGTCAGGTGAAGAAACACGTGCAATGATAGCCGACGGTGCTAAAGAAGCACTTAAAAAAGCAGACGAAACCGTAAAAGAAATTCAGTCAAAAGCAGACGATGTGGTTTCCGATATGCAGAAAAAAGGTGATGAAATTAAAGAAAAACTTCAAAACCTTATTAATCAGCATAAGGACAAAGAAGCAGAAGCATAATGCTTTTCGACTAAACAAATTTTTAACGGCAGACCGATTAATTATTCTCGTCTGCCGTTTTTATATGATTTTTTTTAAGAAAACAGAAGAAGTACACACAATATTGAAGTGTAATATACCATAATATTTCTAGCCTGATACAGCCTGAAACAAAATGCCCCGTCAGAACTGTTTTTTGATGCCTTAGATTTGTCAAGAGGGTAATTATACCAGTTTATTTCGGGAACAAATTTTTTGTCGGCAAAATAACTTTTCATATAACCGTTTAAAAGTATTACCCACGGTATTGTTGCAAAAGTCAGCAGAAAAAGAAATGTTCCCGTTCTTGCGGAATAGATAAGCGTTATTAAGTAACCCGCTGCATAAATATACAACAATACGCTAAGTGCTTTCTTTTTGTTTCCTATTCTGCAGCACAGAGTTTTTTTGTGTGATACCAAATCGCCGTCATAATCAAGCAGAGTGTGTGTATACAAAAGCCCGACGGTAAACATTACCACCGCTATTGAAAGAATAAACACATTAAAAGAAAAATGCCCCGTCATAACGTAATAAACACCTTCAAACAAAAGCGGGCCGAAAGCCGTACCTACGGCCAATTCGCTAAAACCGTACGAAGAAAGTCTTGAATATAAAAGAGTTATAAGCCCGCCGATAACAGCAAGAACTATAACCGAAACCCCTGCTCTAAACGTTAGAAATATTCCCGTCAACACTGCAATAGCACAGTATATGATTATTACAAGCAGCAAATCGTTTAGTGTTGATTTACCTTCAATTATATAGTTACACTTGCTTTTTTGTGTGCATTTTATAAATTCACCTTTTGCCGTTAATGTTTTATAGTCAAAATAATCATCAAGCAAATTAGTTGCCAGATGTGCGGCGGAAATTCCGATAAGTGCAGCAAAACCGTTAATAACGCTCCCGCCTGATTTTAAAGAGTATATAAAAATGATAAGCCACGACATAACAGTCATTGGCAGTGAGAATATACGTGAATTTTCAAGCCAAAAAATTATATTTTTTATCATCTTATTTACTCTCCGGATTATTTTAATATATTTTCTATACCTACAACAGTTTCATAGCTTGCACCCGCCTCCAAAATTTCTTCTGCGGTTAATCCGAAAAGCGTTACGAGTGAATAAACATCAGGGCTGCCTTTTTTTAGTAAATCAACAACGGTTTTCACCGCTTCCTCTCTGGAAAGCTTTGAAAATCTGTCGTTTATACCTAAATGTAAGCTTCTTTTTTTTGCTTTACCCATTAATTACCTGCCTGCTTTGAATATTTTTCAAATGCCAAAAGAGCGGCACCAATCATACCTGAATAGTTGCCCGCACAAGCTTTTACGACTTTAAAAGGAGTAGTCACAATTTGTGCATTTGCCTGTTCTTCAATGAATTTTATATCGCAAAATTCTGCCATAGAACCCGATAATACAATAACATTCGGGTCAAATAAATTAGCGAGTCCTACAATTCCGTTGATTAAATCATTTTGCCAGCTGTCGAAAATTTTTTTCATAAGGGGATTTTCTAAGTTTTTTATAACGTCATAGGTAGTTATATCAGGATTATTGGTTATTTCTTCTGCTGTTTTTTTTAACCCCGTGCCTGATGCATAAGCTTCAAAGCAGTCCCATGCTCCGCAGGTGCATTTTCTGTGTTTGTCACAACGCATTTTAAAATGCATTTCGCCCGCCGCACCGTTTTTGCCTTTGAAAAGCTTGTTATCAAGAATAATTCCGCCCCCTACTCCCGTTCCGAGTGTAAGCATAATTGAATAAGGCATGTTTTTTGAAGCCCCTGTTTTAAACTCTGCCCACGCGGCGGCATTTGCATCATTTTCCAAAAAAACAAATTTCCTGCTTAAATTTTGAAAGTTTGTTGTCGGGTACTGCAGCGGCAGATTACCTGTTGAACCTATTACTTTTGTATTTTCATTGTTGACGGCACCTGCTGTCGCAAATGCAATAATATCAACATCATTTTCGTATTTTGAAATGATTTGCCCGAAAACCGCGAGCAGTTCTTCGTAGGTTTTCGGTGTAGAGGTTTTTTCGATTTCGGAAACTATTTCGCCTTTTTCGTTAATTATGGTGTTATAAATCTTTGTACCGCCGACATCAACGGCAAGAGCCTTTTTCATTTTTTAATTCCTTTTAATTTCTTGCGACAAATCTTTTTGTTATCAATTGGGGACGTGTGATAGCCGAACCTATCACGACACAGTGAGCACCCAATTCAAAAGCCTTATCAACCTGAGATGGTTCCCATATTCTTCCTTCAAGAACGACGGGTTTATCGGTATTTTTAACAAGCTGCTCCAGAAGTTCAAAGTCAGGTCCGTCGGGTCTGTTTTGTGAAAATTGAGTGTAGCCCGATAATGTTGTGGAAAGTATATCCGCACCGAGTTTTGCCGCATTAATACCTTCTTCCGCGGTTGAAACATCAGCCATGGAAATACGTTTATTAATCCGGATATATTTAATTAAGTCCTCTAATGTATCACCTTCGGGTCTTTCCCTCATGGTTCCGTCAAATGCAATAATATCCGCACCCGCATCAATCAGTTCAATAACATCTTTTACTGTCGGGGTAATATAAACTATTTCCTGCCAGTTTTGAGGTATAACATCAGGTTTGGTAATTCCTATAATCGGGACATCAAAAAGATGTTTTGCGTTCCTGACATCTCTGACCCCCGCAACTCTGAGTCCGCCTGCACCGCCTTTTACAACGGATTTCATCATGGCAGCCATACATTTTTCCAAATATAAAGGCTCCGAAGGCATTGCCTGAACCGAAACCACTACTTTACCCTTTAAACGATTAATTATATTCATGACTTAATTATAATATAAACGGGCAGTAAAATAAACTACTTTTTATAACAAAAATATTTATTTTGTTATATAATTTTATCAGAGGGTTGAAAAATGAAAAAAACTTTGGTTAAATATCCGTTTCTTACTCAGGATGTAGAAATATATGAAAGAGAAAACGGGCATAAAATTGTTCTGGCACATAAAGAAGGTGAACTTGTTAATATAAGCACCTGGGTAAAAACCGGTTCAATAAATGAAGATGACAGCAATAACGGAGTTTCGCATTTCCTTGAACATTTAATGTTTAAAGGCACTCATAAGCACAAAGCGGGCGAGTTTGATAAAATTCTTGAAGCAAAAGGGGCTATTGTTAATGCAGCTACCTGGAAAGATTACACTTTTTATTACGTTACTTTGCCCAAAGGCAGTGATGACAAAAATCTTTATCTTGCACTTGAACTTCATGCCGATATGATGCTTAATCCCGTTTTACCCGAAGATGAAATAGGTCTCCCCTTTGATTTGAACGGCAATTTAGCGGGTGAAAAACGTGAACGTCATGTCGTTATTGAAGAAATCAGAATGAGAAAAGACCAAAATTGGACAAAAGTTTACAATGCCTGCAATTTTAACATGTATAAAAAACACCCGTACAAACGTGACGTAATCGGTACACCTGAGATTATTTCCCGTATTACACGCGATGAGATTATGAACTATTACAAACGCTTTTATACACCAGAAAATATGACAACAATAGTTGTAGGTGATTATGACAAGCAAAAAGTCTTAAATGCGTTGGAAAGAGAATTTGATTTCAACGGCAGAACAAATACTCCCTCAGTTGAACATGAAATCGATTTACCGGAAAATAATACGGTTTATGTTGAAAATAAAGGGAAAATTAATACATCTTACGTGATGATAGGTTTTTTAGGACCTAAAGCAAATAATCTTCGTGAAAACATATCGCTTGATTTAATAAGCATAATTTTCGGCGAAGGTACAAGTTCCAGATTATATCAGAATTTGATAGAAAAGCTTCCCGAACCCGTTTTTAATATTGTCAATTCCGAGCATAACCAGTTTAGAGACGGAAACAACTTTTTTGTTCAGGCTAATTTTAAACCCGAAAAGAAAGAACTTGCTTTAAATATGGTCAAGGAGCAGTTATCGGAGTTGAGCGGTAAAGAAATTACTCAGGAAGAACTTTTAAAAGCCAAGAAAAAAATCAAATCCCGTTTTGCATATTCGGCGGAAACAGTGTCGGAAATAGGCGAGAATATCGGATATTATATGACAGTATGCGATGATTTACGGCTTGTGGAAGAATATTTAAAGGATGTTGAAGATATAACGGCACAGGATTTGGCAAATACAATAAAGACTTATTTGAACATAAATAATGCCGTAATTTCTGTACTAGAACCCGAAAACTTGTAAAAATTTTTCTTGACAAAAGTTAAGAAAAGTATATAATCATGTTTATAAATTTATAAAATAGGGTATAAGAATATTATATGATAATGAAAAAGAGCGGGAAAAACTTACATGTGACGTGTAAAATCACACAAACGGGGGGGGGTAAACCGCTCATACCAAAGGTTTTGGCGATTTTTTGATTTTTTGTTAAGCCCCGAAAATTTGGGTTC
>CANPZB010000056.1 GCA_947588755.1 Candidatus Gastranaerophilales bacterium
AAAAAACATTTTTCGGGGCTTAATAAAAAATCAAAAAATCGCCAAAACCTTTGGTATGAGCGGTTTACCCCCCCCCCACTTGTCCGTTTTTAATCTCTACATCTGCCATTTCATGACCCCCTATTATATTATTCCCATGTATGAGTTAATTATAACCCTTTTTTAAGTTTTGTCAAGATAATTTGTCATTTCTAAATCTTTCCGACAAATAAGACAATATAGCACCGCCGATTTCTTCATTTGGGTCAAAATTAGTATTTTGCGGCTTCATTGAATTTTTTATCAGCATTTTTACCAGAGGTCCGAAAGCGTCAGGAACTTGAATTTTTCTGTATATCCCAGCCAAAAAAGTTTGTATGTTAGCCGACTCCGTATTGTTAAATCTGGACAATACGGGATACATTTTGTCTATCCCCCCTACACCGTTATCCAGCATAGAGTTGATAATATACAGTGTTTCGGTTATTTGTGCCTCATTGTTTGAATATTTCAAAATTTCGGCAAGATAAGGCAGTGAACTTTCCCCCTGTTTTACAAAACAGTCAACTTTGTTTTCATCCACACAGGTGTAATTTCTGCTGCCGGACGGCAATAAACAAGGTCCGTAGTACGGCTGTGCCAAAACAGACGGCTGCTGTCGATTATTAAATCTTAAATTGTATGACGTAACCTGTAAATTCATTTGATAATCTCCTATGAATATACAAATGGCGGGCCGTTTTTAATTTCCAGCAGTATATTATCCGCCATAACTTTGAGTTCTTCTTTGGGTTTACCGGCAAGAGCCTGTTTATAAAATTCATCCATCAAAGGCTTTATGGCAGAGTCTTTTTTGGATTTAAAGTTCTTAAGCTCCGTTGAAACAAGACGCTGTTGTAAATTAAGTTCGGTCTGAGCATTAAGCTTTTTCACCTGAACCTCTTTTATTGCATCACCGACAAGTTTACCGCCGTAACTTACTGCCGCCAAGCCCGTTGTACCCAAAAATAAAGCTTTAAACTGCTTATTTTCCGTATCCAAAAGATAGTTATACAAAAATGCCCGATAATCGTTTACATGCGAATAAAATGCGGGCTTCGGAGTCTTTCCGCCGCCGCAATTCGCGTTTGCTTCTACCGTTGACCTGTTTATATCGTTGGATAAACGGGTGATAAACTCATCTTTATCTGCCCAGTCCAAAGGTTTCAACGCATTTTCAATATTTTCTTTTGGAGCTTCAAGTATTTTAAATCTGTTTTCCAAAATTTTCATATCACGATTTTTGGTTTCGGGACTTGAATTTTTGACAATAACGTTAATTTCATCGTAAGTATTCTTTATAAATTTTTCCAGATGTCCTTTGCTCTTGGTCAGTAATTTTAATGACATAAAGCCAAAACCGACTATACCGGCGAAAGCAGCAAGCCCGAGTAGGATGTAATCAAAGTTATTTTGCTTTCCGCCATTTGTGTTTGCAAAATTCATATTTGCGGAATTTTCTTTGTTTTTACCTTTAAACATTAATGCTTTAAAAGTTTCGACACCGTTTTTCTTTTGCGGTTCATAGTTCAAATATCTGCTCAGTTCAATAGCTTTTTGAGAAAGCATACTGCGGGTAATCTGTATCTTGCCAGAAAAAGACTGGGTTTCAACGGCTATTAGGTTATCCTGAAGATTTTTCTGTATAATTGCTTCTTTCTTTTTAACCCATACTTCCTTAAACCCGTCAAAAAAGGTTTTGCCCATAAAAGCCATTGCCGTCATGGCAAAAACACCAACACCCGCTTGTATTGTCTTGTAGTTAGGGCATTCAATAATCCTGTACAACGCATGGTCGCCTTCGTTATTTAAAGCTACATTTCTAATCGTAGAAGGTGCTCTTTTCAAGGGATTTATGTTAAGATTAATTTTTGAACTGTGGCAAATCAATGCCGATAAGCCCGCTATGGCACTCATAACCACTACCGCAACGGAAGCTACGGGAATTAAACTTTTATTCGCGTTAAAATTCTTTTCATACAACTTTTCAGGCATTTTTGTATTTGTCGATATAACAAGAGTATCCATGGTGTCATTCAAATTTATATCGGGACAACTCATAGTACCGTCTTTGATAAAATTATTGACAAGCACCCCTTCCCTTGTTTCGGAATTGGCACGTTTTTGTGATTGAGTTAAGTTTTTTTGCTGCCTTAATGTTTCGGCATCATGAAGCGGACTTATTGTCATAATCTTCCTTTTTCGTTATTTTTCCGTACAAATCGTGTATAAATGTTTTCAAGCGGAACGCTTTTTTGGTTTCGTCAATTTGTTTTTCGTTGTTATCAGAGTCTTGCGGGCTGAATATGGAAAATAGGGATTTTATTTTTTTCTTTAAGTTTTTTAATACATCTGAAATTTTCTTTTCCGCGGAAGCTTTTAATTCACCAAAAATTGCCGTTAACTTATCCGTAATATCGGCGAGTTTTTGTTTTACGGCTTCCATAACATTTGCAATAAGCACAGGGGCGTTAGCTATGCTTCTCAATACACCTCCGACAATGTTATTCATGACAAAATTTACGGGCTTGGCAAGCATTGACGGGAGATTTTGCGTTATTAAAGCGGTAAAATTTGCCGCTTTCATGCTTGAATTCATTAATGCATTCTGAAAAGCGGCGGCTTTTTGTGCAAAATTCAAAGCATCCTGCTGTCTTGTTTCCCGTGCGAGTTTTTGTGCTTTTAAAAATGCACCTATTGCGGCACATTCATTCCAACTCATTTCACCCGGTTTTGCCGAAAAATCAGCCTTTTTCATTCCGCCGCCTGACATGCCGTTGCAAATAGGGCATGAACCTATCGGAAGTCCATGCGGACATGTTCCCGTATTTACTTTGCTTGTCTGAATTGTAGCTAACTGCATTAAAAAATCCTCTGCTGATTTAAAGAGGATTTTAACTGATATTTAAACAATTCCATAAGCACGTGAAAAAGTTATTATCAGAGTGTTCCGACTATAACGGCTGCGGCTACAGCTGATGATTTACACATCAATTTCCTCTTTATAAAAACAGACTAAAATAACATGAACCGCTTGTCAAATATTTATGTTGAAATGTAAATAAAAAAAAGAGGTAATTAACTACCTCTTTTTAAAATTATTCTCTCTCTCGTCTCTTCCCAAAA
The DNA here is from genome assembly GCA_947588755.1 of Candidatus Gastranaerophilales bacterium. GTDB lineage: Bacteria > Cyanobacteriota > Vampirovibrionia > Gastranaerophilales > Gastranaerophilaceae > CANPZB01. Next base: position 3,145 of record CANPZB010000056.1, read on the forward strand.
AATTCTTTCGGAAAGCCTTTTCTCAAATTGTTTATGTCAAATATAAAAATTCAATATAAAAACGAATTATTGAAGCGGGCCTCTCCACAAAGAATCGTTAAATTTATTTTGATTTGCCTGAACATCAACAGACAAAGTAACATTACTCGGTGTGAATACAAAAACCAAATCGCCGACTTTTTGGGGCTTGCCGTCCAAAGCATGAGCCGCACCGCAAACAAAATCAATTGTTCTTTGAGATTGTTCTTTATCCAAAAGATGAAGATTTAATACTATGGTTTTTCTGTTTCTCAAATTTTGAACTATAGCAGCCGCATCATCAAATGAACGCGGTTCCATTACCATAACTTCAAATCCTTTAAAGTTAGGATGATTAACTATCTTCAAATCATTATTTCTGTCATTTTTTGACTGGTAAGAATATTGAGGTTCAATTGCCAGATTATCGTCAACCGGATAATCGTCCTCAACTTCTTGAACCATATCGTCAAAAATTGTTTCTCTCGGTTCAAAACCTTTTACCAAAAAGTCTACTACTGATTTAATTTTGTCTGTTACTACTGCCACCGTCTTTCCTCCGTTTATGTACTTGTGAATAATCTTCTGCCTATACGTAACATGGTTGAGCCGCATTTTGCTGCGATTTTATAATCTCGGCTCATGCCCATGGAAATCTCTTTTAAATTGCAATTATATCTTGTTTCAAGTCTGTTTTTAACATCTGCGACACCCTTAAAAAGCCTTGTCAATTCATCGTCATCCGCATCAACGGGAGCCATATTCATCAAACCGCAAATTTCTAAGTTAGGTAATGCTTTTATGCTTTCAAAAGCTTGAAAAATCTCATCTTCGGCAAACCCGAATTTTTGTTCTTCATTCGCATTATTGAGTTGAAGCAGTATTTTTACGGTTTTATCCCGATTAACGGCTTCCTGAGATATTACCCGTGCAAGCCTGATTGAATCTGCGGATTGAATATAATCAAAATATTTTACGGCTTTTTTCACCTTATTGGTTTGAAGATGTCCTATAAAATGAAACCTTGAGTTTTCTCTGATGTAATCAGGAAGATTTTCAATCTTCTTTACGGCATCAAGAACTCTTGACTCTCCGAAATCCCTTATTCCTGCTTCATAAGCGGCGATAACGGCATTTTCGTCAAAATATTTTGTAACTGCAATTATATTTGGTTGAAAAGGTACAATTTCTTCCCGTATTTGTAAAAGATTTTTTTTGATTATATCTTGCATTAATTCTCTTACCTCTACAAGAAGCATGCTTTTTACTAAAGCACATATTTAATTTTACTCTATCCTTCAAAAGCAGACAACTATCAGATAATTTACTGTTGCTTTTCCCCTTTTTGTAACCCTGAAACCATGATGACGACATGATTACAGCCTGATTTAATATTTCTTAAATTTTGGTTACATTTGTTAATACTGAGTCTTTAGGGGCATGCCTTTTTTGTGTTTCGGGCATGCTTCGGAATACATTTTGTATAATAGAATATTTTTGGGGTAATTATATCCGCCATTTAAATGATATTTCTCATAATAATGAAAAATTTAATTATTTTTTTTGAAATATCATTACATACTCATGTTTAAAAATAAAAAATCCGCCGGCGAGAGCTCTGTATCTCCAGAGATTTGCGGTTTTACCTTTCGCACGTTCATTACCCTGAATATCTTTTACGATAATACCTTTGAGTTTAAATCCCAGTTTAAGCATTCTTGCCATGCATTCAAACCCGAGAGGCTGAACTTCCGAATTTTTATAGCTGTCACCTATTATAAGTGCCGCAAAACGTTCTTTTTCAAGTAAATCATAGCCGTTTTTTGCAACTTGTTCAAACAAATCGTAAAACTCATCGGTAGATGAACAATTTGATAAATCCTCTTTTTTGTCGGAAAACTTAATAATATCGTCGTAAGGCGGATGAAGAACTAAAAATTGTGCTTGTTTTTCGCCCATAATTTCAAGTCTTGCCTTAACTTTTTCTTTTGCAATTTCCGAGGCGGAATCCGCACAAATGATGTTAACATCGGTTACAAGTTGTTTAGGGCTGAATTTTTCCGAAACTTTTTCCGCCAAATCGTCTTTTAACTCCACGCCAATACAACGTCTGTCCATATTAACGGCTTCTATTCCCGACGTTCCCGAGCCGAAAAATAAATCAAGTACGATATCGCCTTTTTTTGTAAATCTTTCATAAAGCTGTTGAGCGATTTGAGGTATATAGTTACCGTGATATTCGTTTGAATGACCGCCGTCTTTCAGTCTTGAAGGAAATTCCCAGAGGGTATCCGTCTTTATATGACCGTAACTTTTCCAGTCGTTTAAATTTATATCGCTGTATTTAGTGGTTTTTACCGTATTTTTCTTTACAATTTGTAAATCAGCTTTTTTAGACGGTTTCAGTTTTGTGTTTGATTTCGCCCTTATCAAATCTGTCTCTCCGTAACTTTATACAATATTTTATCCATTTTATCTTATAGAAATGTTTCAGATTTGTAATCAAACATTTAGATGAAATTGTTTTTGGTGTAAATTGATATTGAGTATGGTGTTTTCATACTTGATTACAGTTGGAGGAACATGTTTTCCGGACAAATAACAATGAGCAATATATACATGATAGCAGGATTTTTATTGTCAATGTATGCCTGCGTATCAAATGATATTATTCAAACTCTGGGAACATTTTTAAGTGCCAATAAAAAGACTCCGTTTTATTACTTGTGGGCATTTTCGGTTGCGGTGCTTGCGATAACCATAGTTACGGGCTGGATAGTTAATGACGGCGATATGTCCTTCGGGCTTTTAACAAGAATACCTGTTACCGAAGAATATTCCTTTATCTACCTGTTACCGCCGATTATTTTAATACTTTTAACCCGATGGGGAATTCCTGTCGCAACAACATTTTTGGTATTAAGCGTATTTTCCGTAAGTGATGCTTCCGTAATATGGATGATGCTTACTAAATCGGTTCTAGGATATGTTATAGCATTCATTGCCGCGATTATTATATACAATATAATAGGGCGTCCGCTTGAAAGATACTTCTATTACACGCAAAAACGCTCGGGCGATACCAAAATCCCGAAATGGTGGATGGTTGCAAAATGGTTTTCTACAGCCTTTATTTGGTCGCAATGGCTTGTGCAGGATTCCGCAAAACTGTTCGTTTATCTGCCGAGAAAAGCTTCCGTCAGTGAACTCTTATTTGTGCTTATATGTTTCACGATATTTCTTGGAATACTTACATATCAACGTGGCGGAGATATCCAGAAAATAGTCAAAATGAAAACAAATGTTCAAGACCCGCGTTCGGCAACAATAATTGATGTAATATATGCGTTATTACTTTTGTATTTTATTAATTTAAACAATGTTCCGATGTCAACGACCTGGGTATTTATCGGTTTGCTTGCCGGACGTGAAATAGCACTTTATCAACGACTCAGATTTGAGTCACCTAAAAAAATGTATAAACACATACTCAAAGACCTTTCAAAAGTAACTATAGGTTTGTTTGTATCAATAATAGTCGTTGTTTTGTTAACGCAATATAATGTTATTATAAATTATTTTATTTCTCTTTTCGGGAATTAATTTATAAAAATGAGGTTTTATGGCAAGAATAATCCAATTATCAAAACATCTAATAAACCAGATAGCAGCGGGGGAAGTAATTGAAAGACCTGCTTCGGTCGTCAAGGAACTGGCGGAAAACTCCATAGATGCCGGAGCGTTAAAGATAAGTATTGAAGTCTCAAACGACTGCAGAGATATACGTGTTGCGGACAACGGTTCGGGAATTCACCCCGACGATATCATGCTTGCCTTTTCAAAACATGCGACAAGCAAAATCCGCAGCGAACAAGACCTTTTTGCAATAGAGACTCTGGGATTTAGGGGAGAAGCACTTTCAAGCATAATTTCCATTTCTAAAGTGACCTGTACGACACGTACAAAAGAATTTGAAAACGGTACAAGGGTAAAATGCGAAAACAGTGAAGTAAAGCAGTCCGAAACAGGCTGTGCCATAGGCACAATTATGGATATCAAGGATTTGTTTTATAATGTTCCCGCCCGACTAAAATTCCTCAAAAGTCCCAATACCGAGTTCTCATATATTCAGGAACTAATTCAACAGCTTGCAATAGCACATCCGGAAATATCTTTTGAACTAAAGAAAAACGGAAAGACGGTATTAAAAACCACAGGACAGAAAATACTTTTACAAACGATAAAAGAGGTTTACTCCGCCGAAGCTGCAAACAGCTTGAAAGAAGTACTCAAAACGGATAAATTATCAGGATTAAAAATCAGCGGTTACGTAAGCACTCCCGATTACACACGTTCCAGCAAAAAAAGTTACCATACTTACATAAATTCACGTGCGGTAAAATGTCCGGTTTTTCAAAAGGCAATTGATATTGCATACAAAAACCTTATTGCCCGTGACAAATATCCTTTTATTGTTCTGAACCTGGAAATACCGCCATCTGACGTGGATGTAAATGTTCACCCGACAAAAAAAGAAGTCAGATACAAAAATATTAATCAGGTATTCGGTTTTATAGTCGCCTCAATTCAGGCTGGACTCGCAAATCACGTAGAAAAATACACGGAAGTTTTCCCGCAAAATGAACAAAAATTAACTCAAATACCTGCTGATGAAACGGTAAAAAGCATTCCCGAATTTGATACCGCCCAAAATTTAGAAATATACAGTGACAAAGAACGGGATACAATTTATATTACGGACAATGCTCTCGATAAAATCAAGCGGGAGGAAACCAAAAAATTTGAACAAAATTCAAATCAAATTCAATTTTTTGAGAATAATACAAAAGAACCCGAACCCGAAGAAAACATTATCGGGCAGTATAAAAACACATATATTCTTATAGAAAAAGATGACGGTCTTGAAATTGTTGACCAGCACATAGCGGAAGAAAGATATATTTATGAAAAATTGAAATCCGAAAAGGAAATTATATCTCAAATGCTTTTTGTTTCCGATGTTTTGACCGTAACCCCATCGGAAGCCGAGTTAATAAAAGAAAATACGGACAAATTTGAAAAATTCGGTTACGGTATAGACTTTTTGAAAGATAACGAACTTGTTTTCAGAAAAGTTCCGCAGCTAATTGCCAAAGTTAATCCTAAAGAAATTCTTTCCGACATCTTGAGCAATATTGAAGGTGATATAGATAACCTTGAAGAAAAAATTCTTATAACCACATCTTGTAAAGCATCGGTAAAAGCAGGTCAAAAACTTTCAGCCTGGCAAATGCAGGAGATTATAAAAAAATGGCGAAGCACAAAAATGCCGTATACTTGCCCGCATGGCAGACCTGTTTGCAAAACCCTTCCGCATAAGCAAATCGCAGGATATTTTCAAAGACAAAATTAGCTTACAATCAGCCTATAGTTTATACGGGTAATCCTTGGGAAATTCCCAACCGCTTTCGATTATTTTTTTCAAACAACCGCTACTATCATTCTCTGTGCAGATATCAGAATTATAAGCATTTATCGCGTTTGAATCTCTCTGTAGCATAAAAACATCTTTACCCGTTTCATTTGGTTTTTTCGCCCCGTTTACATCCATATAAAAATAATTTGTATACACAATATTATCTTTTGAATCATAAGTGTTTTTCATAAATAAAATAATAGTACCGTCATTAAGCTGAAATAAAATTCTTGTAGGATTAGTTGTTACTAGAGTGGAATTGTAAAACATACGGGCATCATAACCGCAATCTTTTGAAGTATTACACAATTTTACACCGTTAAAATACGGTTTAAGATAAATATTAAAATATGAATTTACATCAATACTTTCCCCGGTGGGCCATGTACTAAATTCTCCGTTATTAACTGCCGATAGGGCAAATGCATTTTGTATAACCGCATACGATTTTTTTAAATGTGTCAGAATAACTTTTTTCTTGTAATTTTGAATAAGTGTCGGCATAGTCATTGCCGCCACAATTCCGATGATACCGAGGGTGATTAGAACCTCCGCCAATGTGAAACCGAATTTTCGGTAGGGTGCCGTGTGAGCGATAGCGAACCCAACCCGTGAGGTGGAGCGGGACGTTACTCCCGCGACAACCCGAATAATTCGGGAAGCGGCTTTTTGTGAAAAGTGAGTAGGTGAAAGGTGAGAAGTGAAAAGTGAAAAGTTCTTATCGGGTGCTAAAGCACCAGAAAAATCACACCTGAACCACCCCATGTCATCCTGAACTCGTTTCAGGATCTTACCATTTTTGCGTCTCACAGTCTTTTTCAAAATCTTCACGTTTTTAAATTCTTTTTTCATTTTTAGTTCCTTTCTTTTATTTATTACTCTTTATTGAAAACTATAACTATACATGTCACCCTGAACTCGTTTCAGGGTCTTATTTATTCGGTATTGGTACATAATCCTGAAACGTCTTGGATTTGCTCCAATGCGTGCATGAGCTTGTTATTCATCATAGTTGGGGATATTGACTTTGGTTTAGTTTCTTTTCTATTTAATGACTTGATAAGGCTCAGATGCTGAAACGAGTTCAGCATGACATG
>CANPZB010000057.1 GCA_947588755.1 Candidatus Gastranaerophilales bacterium
GCTCCGCGTTTAAATAATATATGACGCTGTGTATCGGAACTCGTGCTGATTTCTAATCTGCTTGCGGTGTCTGCTTTACTATTCGCCCCGATTACCGCGGTTTGGTTCGCTCCGGTTCCGTAGTATATGTCTGAATTGTTCGCCATATAACGCCAAGGGCTTGACAAATCAACCTTTGACCTTGTTGTCATTACGGGGGCGAATGCCGCCATTACTATACTTAAAATTAGCATTACAACCATCATTTCGGCTAGGGTGAAAGCGGATTTTGGGGAAAGGTGAGAAGGTGAAAGGTGAGAGGTGAAAAGTGAGATGACCTTTTCGGCACTTCGTGCAAAATAATTGACCGGATTGCTTCGCATTCGCTCGCAATGACGATACATTTCCATGTGTTTAGTTTCTTTTCTATTTAATGACTTGATAAGGCTCAGATGCTGAAACAAGTTCAGCATGACATGTCGTTCAGGATGACATGGGTTGGTGTCGGGATGACAGGGGTTTGTGTCATGCCGGACTGACTTGTCATGTGATTTTACAACACGCAAAAAATGCATAGCATTATCCGATTTATTCATACTTTCACTCCTTAATATTTATTAATACATATATTAATATACCCCGTTTCATTAAATTTTACAACATGATTAAGATATATTAACAAAAAATCTTCTTAAATTTTTCTATTTTATCTATGCAGTCACTTTCAAAATAAATCCTTAAAAGCGGTTCGGTTCCGCTCGGACGAACAAGTATCCAGCTTGATAAATCGTCAAGATACAATTTTACACCGTCTTTGGTATCAATTTTAGTTACTTTGTGTTCCGCAACATTTGTAAGAGTTTTGCAATGTTCAATTTTGGTCTTAACACTGTCAAAATCATCACAGGGAAAATCAATTCTGTCATTATAAAACCTGCAGCCCGCAAAGTTATATAAATCTTCCTGCAATTGAATCAGAGTTTTGTTCTCGTAAGCCATTGCCTCCGATACAAGAAGATTTGCCAGAATACCGTCTTTTTCGGGTATATGCCCCTGAATACTTAATCCGCCCGATTCTTCACCGCCTATAATCGGGTTATACAGCCGCATTGCTTCACCCACGTGTTTAAATCCGACGGGAGTTTCTATTACTTCAACTCCAAGCTTTTCGGCAATCTTATCAAGCAAAAGACTTGCGGCAACCGTCTTTATCAACCGCCCGCGATATCCTTTGTTTTTATACAAATGAATTAAAAGTATACCGATAATCTCGTTAGGGGCAACGTATTCACCGTTTTCGTTAATGACTCCGAACCTGTCCGCATCTCCGTCGTTTGCAAATCCCACAGCATTATCCGCGGATTTGACTTTTTCGATTAATGCCGTCAAAAACTTGGGTTTTGGCTCGGGCATACCGCCGCCGAAATTTATATCATGCTCCATGTGCAAAGAGTCATATTTTATTCCGTTTTTGTCCAAAATGCCGTCAAAATAACCTATACTTGCCGAATACAGACCGTCAAATATTATATTTTTATTAAAAGTTCTTATGCGTGCAAAATCAATTATTTTTTCGACATGCGAATAATATTCTTTTTTAAAATCAAATCTGACCACCGAACCCTTAGCGGTTTCTTTAAACGGCAAGTGTAAGTTTAAAACAATTTCGTCCGTGATATCACTTGTTGCAGGACCTGCATAGTCAGGTATAAATTTAATCCCCAAATAATTCGGAGGGTTATGTGATGCCGTAAACATTACGGCACAAGCATTATGAACTTTCGCACCGTAAGCAAGAACCGGAGTCGGAATTACGCTGTCGCTTAAATATACGTCAAAACCATATCCGCTAAGCTGATTTGCGGCTGTCAGTGCAAATTCTTCCGCCTTGTAACGCGGGTCATAACCTACAAGGATTTTTTTCCCGTCTCCGAATGTATCAAATACGTATTTTCCTATCGCTTTAATTACGGTCTGTACATTTTCGGCATTAAAATCTTTGTCTGTGACGGCACGCCAACCGTCGGTTCCGAATTTTATTCCGGACATAACACTTGCCCTCTTTTAAATCTTCCAATATAATATTAACAGAAATACGGAGAATGAACAATGATGAATTTTGAAACAGTTAAAACAATAGCATATCTCGGCCCGCAGGCATCTTTTACCGAAATGGCAAAAGATTATTTCGCCAGAAAATTTGCTATTAACGCATATCCCACTCCCTTACAAACTATAAGGCAGGTGGCGGAATACGTTAATGATACCGAAAATTCACTCGGAGTTTTGCCCGTGGAAAACTCCATAGAAGGCACTGTAAGAGAAACTCTCGATAACCTTATGAATTCAACCAATTCAAAGATTAAAATATTATCGGAATTTTACATGCCGATTAGTCATTGCCTTCTTGCAAGAACTACCGAGTTTTCTTCCATTACGGGAATTATCTCCCACCCGCAGGCACTTTCGCAATGTCAGGATTTTATTCACAACGAAATGCCGTTTAATGTTAATATTATTGAAGCCGTCAGTACCGCAGAAGCCGCAAGAAGCCTGCAAAATTATAATCTTACGTACGCGGCAATAGGAAGTAAAAAGACCGCAGAAGTCTATAATCTCAATATACTGAAAGAAAATATCAACGATGATAAAACAAATTGCACAAGATTTATTCTTATCGGAGACAGTCAAACCGATGTTACGGGCAATGATAAAACTTCATTGTGCTTCTCCGCCGAAAATAAACCCGGTGCACTTTTAAATGTGCTGGAAATTTTTATGCGAAATAAAATTAACCTTTCCTATATTTCTTCCAGACCTTCAAAAAATAAGTTCGGCGATTATATATTTATTGTTAATTTTGACGGACATATTAACGAACCGATTATTAAAAACGCTGTAAACGAAATTGAAAAAAATACCACGGAAATGAAATTCCTAGGCTCGTATGAAAAAAATATTTCGCCTAACACTTTTCTATAACAACAAAAGCCACAGCTTTATGACTTTCATGTGAAATACTCAGATTAATTTCCAGTTTTTCCGCAGTCGGCTTTAACAGCCTTACACAAGGGCAATTGTTTTCATCATGAAAGATTTCAATATCCTTATAATAAATATCCTTTATCCCAAATCCGCTCAAAGCCTTTACAACAGCTTCTTTAGCACAAAATCTTGCCGCAAATGAAGCCTGAGGAACAGCTTTTTGGGTACAATATTCCTGCTCGCCTTCGGTAAAAATTTTATCAAAAAAATGTTTACTTTTGCCCGTAAACCTTTCTATATCCTCAATATCAACACCGACTTTTATCATAAAAGAATTATTCCAAAAAATAATTCTTATTTCAAGTTTGTTGACAAAAAAGCATAAATTATATATAATGGCAGTGTCAAATCAGCATCTTTGTCGTAATCTTTTAAGAATTTGTCCGGAAAGGCAAATTTATGACAACAAATTCAATAGTGCCTTACACATTTATCCCAGGCACTAAAGCAAAAGCGGCTGAAGTTAATGAAAATTTTCAGGCACTTGCCGATACGATTAATTCAAATTACACTAATACCTTGAATGCACTGGAAAAGGCTAAAACGGATATTAACGATAAAATTTCCGATACGGAAGATACTCTTGCCGCAAAAGATTTATCGAATTCAAACACTTTCTCAAACTGCATTATATCTGCCCCGAACGGTGTAGCGGACTACGAGACTTCGGAAATTATTATAAAACAAGGTCTTAAAGTGCTTATACCCGACGGTTTCAATACAGATGGCACGCTTAAAAGTAAATTATTGGAAACGGAAGCCGAAATAAGACAAACTCAAAATGTTGCAAATACAGAGTTTATACTATTTTTATGCGAAAAGTCTGAAGTACCCGCAGGAGTCGATGTTTGCAAAAAAAGCAGTTTTTATTTTCAAGATACAACTCCTGAAAATATAACTTCCGAGGACTTGCCGGTATGGTTTAAACCTGGCGAAAACAAGTATTACAGGTATACAGGAAGCAGCGATTGGGCTGAATATTCAGGTATTGCCATTGCGGAATTTGTAACAGGAGAAGGAAGTGTAATTGATAATGTAAAACCATTTAATCCGGTAAATCTTTTAAAATTTTCAGATAATGAAGCATTAAGGAAATGGATTGTACCTGACTACAGATCAACAATAAGTTTTGCAGAAGGCGGGATTGCACCTACAGACGGTTGGATTTTTACACCGCAAATGATTAACTCTACGGTAAAAGTAAACGATACTCAGATAGCATACGGTTACAGAAGCGGTAGTAACTTCGCTACCGGTACACACTGCCAAGTTCCTGTATGTAAAGGTGACAATATATATACAGATAATCCGTACATGATATTTATACCGATGAAAGGAGTTGCAAATGCTTAAATATGCTTTAATAACAAATAAAAAAACAGGTGCCTGTATGGTAGGACTGGGTACTAATATAAAATATTACAAAAAAATAGGAATGACAGAACTTGATGTCACAAAATCAGAAGTTGACGGTATATGGTACTTAACCGAAAAACTTCAAACTGAAGAATATATTAATGCTTTAAATGAAAAAATAAAAGCTGAAAAAACGGAAACATTAAAAAAAGAACTTGAAGAACTTGACAGAAAAAGAATTCGGGCATTATGCGAGCCTGAATTAAAAAATACCGATGAAGGCATTACATGGCTGGAATATTATAATAATCAGGCAATTAAAATTCGTTCCGAATTAAAAAATTTAACAACGTAATATTTTATGAGCCGGTCAAAAACCGGCTCTTTTTTTCTGATATAATAATTTTGAGAAAGGATATTTAAAGAAAATATTATGACGGAAATAAGAACGGAATTTATTGAACAGGCTAAACATTTAACTAGAAATGCGGAAGTTTTACCGGGCGGAATAGAAGAACTGGCTGTAAAATTACAATATTCGCATGACACAAATACTCCATTACGCATTAAACTTGGTATGGATCCTACAAGACCCGACTTGCATTTGGGTCATACGGTTGTTATGAGGAAACTTAAAGAATTCCAAAACCTCGGGCATAAAATAGTCTTAATCGTCGGCGGTGCAACGGCTATGGTCGGCGATCCGTCAGGAAAATCCGAAACCCGTCCCGCTTTGACAAAAGAACAGGTTGAAGAAAATGCAAAATCATATTTTGAACAGATGTCAAAAGTTTTGGATGTTTCTAATGCCGAAGTCGTAAATAACGCAGACTGGCTGCATTCAATGAGTTTTACCGAACTTTTGAAACTGACGGCACAGGTTACGGTAGCCCAAATGATGACCCGTGACGATTTTGCAAAAAGATACGCTGACGGACGTCCGATTTCTATTGTCGAATTTTTCTATCCGCTTATGCAGGCTTATGATTCCGTGGCAATTAATTCCGATATTGAACTTGGCGGAACGGATCAGAGATTTAACACGCTTTTGGGGCGTGATATTCAAGCTGCTTACGGCAAAAAATACCCTCAACTCGTTATGCTTTTACCGCTGTTGGAAGGTACGGACGGCATTGTTAAAATGTCGAAAACTTATCCCGAACACTGCATTTCTCTGACAGACAGCGAAGTTGACATGTTCGGAAAACTTATGAGTATACCCGATAACCTTATATCAAGGTATTTCAGCCTGCTTACGGATGTTTCAAAAGAAGAACTTGAAAAAATTGATAAGCAAATTGCCGAAGGTTCAATAAATCCGCGTGATATTAAAATGCGGCTTGCATACACAATTACAAAGGAATACCACGGTGAGGAAGGTGCAAAACGCGGTCAGGATGCATTTGTTAACGTCGTGTCAAATAAAGGAATTCCCGATGATATCGAACAAATTTCCGGCATGAACGGTAAAAATATTCTTGATGTTTTAACCGAACTTCAATTTACATCAAGCAGAGGCGAAGCAAAACGTCTTATTCAAGGCGGAGGTGTTAAAGTTGACGGTGAAAAAATTACCGACACGGGTTATGTATTTGACATCAAAGAAAATGTAGTATTACAGGCAGGAAAACGTAAATTTGCAAAGTTGATATAAAAATGTTAGAAACACTCAAACGCGGATATACAAAAGTTAAAGAAGATATACAGGTAATATATGACAAAGACCCTGCTGCGGGAAATATTCTTGAAGTCTTGTTGTGTTACCCCGGGCTGCACGCACTTATTGCGTACAGATTAGCACATAAACTCTACAAATGGCATATACCTGTTTTACCGCGTTCAATATCTTATTTTACGAGAATAGTAACGGGAATTGAAATTCATCCTGCGGCAATAATCGGACGAAGATTTTTTATCGACCACGGTGAAGGCGTTGTAATAGGCGAAACAACCGAAATCGGCGATGATGTTTTGATATATCAGCAGGTAACTCTTGGCGGAACGGGAAAAGAACACGGCAAACGTCATCCGACTCTTGGAAACGGAGTTATAGTAGGTGCGGGTGCAAAAGTTCTCGGCAGTATAAAACTCGGGGATTATGTTCGTGTCGGTGCCGGCTCTGTTGTGACCGAAGATGTTCCCGAATATTCCACGGTGGTAGGCGTGCCTGGGAGAATTGTTACAAGAAAAATTAAAGATGAAAACGGTATTCTTATGCATAACAGAATACCCGACCCGATAAAATGCGAACTTAACAGACTTAAATACGAAGTTCAGGAATTACAAGCCAAAGTAAAAGATATGGAAGGAAGGTAAAATATGTATCATGTTTACACAGAAAAAAACTATTCGGAATTTTCCAGAACTCTGATTTGTGAAACAAACGATTATGACAAAGCTATGGAAAAAGCCGAAAAAGCTGTCAGCGGAAAAGAAGGCTACAATTACGTAATAGAGGAAACAGACGGCAGCATGAACAGCTACGGAGAACTTATAACGACGGTAGTTGCCAAAAGTTAAACAATAACTTAAAAAAAAAACAAATTAAAGGCTGCCTGTTTACGGCAGCCTTTTTTTACAAAAAGTCTGAAAAATCAATTTATGCACAACCGGAATAACCGCATTTCAAGCAGATAAAACATCCTTCAGCCATTTGAATTTCGTTTCCGCATTCGGGACATTTAACCGTCTTAATTTCGCCTGTCGGGTTGTATTCTTCAACCGCTTTTTCTTCCGCAATTGTTTCGGTTTTAACTTCTTCAACCTTATCTTCTTTTTTCTTTGTCAAGTTCATAGGTTGGATAGGTCTGCAATTATTTCTGTAAACCGTAATACCTTTAAGATTATTTTCGTAAGCCAGTACGTAAGTTTCCATAATATCTTCGCGGGAAGCATTTTCTACGAAATTAACCGTTTTGGAAACCGCATTGTCCGTATGAAGCTGGAATGCAGCCTGCATTTTAACATGCCAGTAAGGCGAAACATCATGAGCCGTAACAAAAATATGTTTTGAAGCATCATCAATGCCGTCTATATGTGCTATAGTACCTTCTTCCGATATTTTTTTCATAATTTCATCGTTATAGAAACCGTGTTTAATTGCATATTCTTTGAATATCGGGTTAACTTCAAGCATTTCGGTACCATCCATTACGTTTCTCATAAATACAAGCCCGAACAGAGGTTCAACACCGCCTGATGCACTTGCTATCATTGATATTGTACCGGTAGGAGCAATACAAGTTGTTGTAGCATTTCTGATGCCGTATTTTTCAATTTCCGCATCAAGTTCTTTCCACTTTTCATCGGGAATTTTACCTGCCGATTTTCCTTTGTACTTGTTGTAAAGGAAATTCTTACCGTCATAAATACTTCCTTTAAAGTTATTAAAACGTCCTCTTTCTTTGGAAAGTTCAATAGATTCGCATTTTGACTCGTAATCAATAAATTCCATAACTTGAACGGCGAGTTTTGTACCTTCGGCAGAAGCGTAAGAAATACCCATTTTCATAAGCATATCTGCCCAACCCATTACACCGAGTCCTATTTTTCTGTTGTTGCGAACCATTTCTGAAATTTTTGGCAAAGGATAGTTATTAACTTCAATAACGTTATCAAGAAAACGAATAGCGGTTCTTGTTGTCTGTGCAAGCAAATCCCAGTTAATAACTCCGTTTTCTACCATTCTGCCTAAGTTTATAGATCCCAAGTTACAAGCTTCATAAGCTAACAAAGGTACTTCGCCGCAGGGGTTAGTTGATTCTATTTGTCCGATTTGCGGAGTGGGGTTATCTTCATTCATTTTATCAATGAATATAATACCGGGTTCACCTGTTTTCCATGCACCGTCAACAATTAAATTGAATACGTATTTTGCACTCAATTTTTTAACGACTTCGCCCGTATGCGGAGCAATAAGTTCATAATCGGTATCATTTTTAACCGCTTCCATAAACTTATCGGTCAAAGCGACAGAAATGTTAAAATTGGTTAATTTAGACGTATCGTTTTTACAATTAATAAACTCTAAAATATCGGGATGGTCGACTCTCAAAATACCCATATTAGCACCGCGTCTGGTTCCGCCCTGCTTAACGGCTTCGGTAGCGGCATTAAATACTTCCATAAACGAAACGGGACCTGATGAAACACCCATTGTAGAACGTACCACGCTGTTTTTGGGTCTTAATCTGGAGAAAGAAAAACCTGTACCGCCGCCTGATTTATGTATCAATGCGGTATTTTTAACGGTTTCAAAAATACCTTCAAGGCTGTCTTCCACAGGAAGTACAAAACATGCGGCAAGCTGACCGAGTTCTCTGCCTGCATTCATTAAAGTAGGTGAATTAGGCATAAAATAGCGGTTTGTAATAGCTTTATAAAATCTGCGGGTAAGTTCATCAACATCTGCCTGAGATTTACCAAACTTCAAATCACCTTCAGCAATAGTTTTAGCAACACGCAAAAACATATCTGCCGGAGTCTCAACACAATTCCCGTCCTTATCTCTTTTCAAATATCTTTTTTCTAGTACTTTGATAGCATTTTCAGCTAAATCGGGTTTTTCCATACAACTGGTTTCTGTCACATTAACCTCCCTAACTGGTTATTTTACTGTTTTACATCATCCCTGAAAGCATGCCATGGCATGTTCTGTCTTTTTATTTTACATCATTTTGTGAGTATATGCAAATGGCATGCTAAAACTGTAACAGAAATTAATTATTTTACCACGGATAATCATCTTTAATCTGCCAGCCGTCTTGCATGATTTTACCTGCACAACTATAACCTGAACCATTTTTATTACAACCGCCCCAATTATTATCAAAGTCAGAATCATCTTTAAATCCCGTAACCAGCATATCAATACCAAACGAAAAGGCATCCTTACCATATTGATTAGGACCTTGATATCCGTTTATATCAACTACCAGCCCCCTGTCATTACCCTCATACCAACCGTCTATATAAAGAAACATTCCGTCAGATAACTTTACGGCATAAGTTTTGTTTTGATCAAACACACCACCATTACCATCACAAGGTGTACCGCTCAAAAACTTGTAACTTATTTCTTTATGTAATTTTTGCCAATCTAATTCTTGTGAGGATTTTAAATATTTTTTCAAATAAGTTTCAAAAAAATCCTTAGCTGATAACGAATATTGCCAAGTTGAAATACTGTCATTGTCAAGTTGAGACAAATTTACAGCTTGGGCAAGAATTGTATATGCTTTTTTTAGCCTTGTA
>CANPZB010000058.1 GCA_947588755.1 Candidatus Gastranaerophilales bacterium
TCACACAAACGGGGGGGGGGTAAACCGCTCATACCAAAGGTTTTGGCGATTTTTTGATTTTTTGACAAGCCCCGAAAGTTTGGATTCTCGTTCTGTCATGCTGAACCCTTTACATGTCATGCAGAACAACCATGTCATGGTGAACCCCGCACATGTCATCCCCCATGTCATCCTGAACCCACTCCATGTCATGCTGAACTCGTTTCAGCATCTTATTTCGTGGCATTGGTTCAGTATCTTAATTGTACGAAAGACCCTGAAATAAATTCAGGGGGACATGTTGGTGTTTAGAATAACACTATAGAAGTAATAAATAAAAAAAGAAAGGAACAAAAAATGAGAGAAAAAATTAAAAACGCAACAATTTTGAAAAAGACTGTAAGACCCGACAAGGCTCAGATGCTGAAACAAGTTCAGCATGACATGTTTGTTCAGGGTGACATGATGGTTCAGGATGACGTTTCTGTTCAACATGACATGAAGGTGTCTTGTCATTGCGAGCGAACGCGAAGCAATCCAGCCAATTATTTTGCACGTAGTGCCGATAAGGTCATCTCACCTCTCACCTTTCACTTTTCACAACGCTGTGCTTTTACACTGGCAGAAGTTCTAATCACCCTAGGTATCATCGGTATTGTAGCGGCGTTAACAATTCCGACGCTTGTGCAAAATTATAAAAGACATGTTGTCGAAACGAAGTTAAGGAAATTTTACACTACAATAAATCAGGCAGTTACACTTTCTGAAGTTGATAACGGTGATAAATGCGATTGGTATTTTACGGATTTAAAAGGTGGTGCTAAATTGGATGAGGACGGTAAACCTATTGAAGGTTCTTCCAATGTTCAAAATTGGTTTAATAAGTATTTAGCACCGTATATGAATATAGAAAGAGAAGAATTTACTCACAACGGTGCATTGATAATATATTTGCCTGATGGAACAAGTTTTGGGCCGGAAAATCCAAATGCTTCACAGGATTGGGTATTTCGTGTAAACCCGAGCAAATGTCCGTTTGGAACAAAAGCTTGGGGAACATGTGCATTTCAGTTTCAATACTATCCTTGTGATAGTACTTGGTGGGGTTGGAAGCATAATTATAATAAAGGATTTGAACCATATAAATTTAACTGGGACGGCAATTATGAATCATTAAAAGCAGATTGTGCAGATACAAGCAAGACTCCAATTTATTGCACTGCCTTAATTCAACAAAACGGCTGGAAGATACCGAAAGATTACCCTTTAAAGTTCTAACAAAATCTCCAAACTGGGAAACGGGCTATGCCCGCCTGATCATTACCCGTTGAAGTTTTAACAAAATCTGCAAAGAGGAAAACGGGCTTTGCCCGCCTGACAATTATTCGTTAAAGTTACGGGAAAATAAAAATCCGACTATCAAGTCGGATTTTTATTTGTTTACTAACCTCTGATTTTGAGTTTTTTAATTAAATCTCTGTATTCATCAAGATTTTGAGATTTCAAGTAGGAAAGTAATCTTTTTCTTTTACCTACCATCATCAAAAGACCTCTTTTTGCCGCGAAATCTTTTTTGTTGGTTTTCAAATGTTCGGTAAGTTCATTGATTTTTTTGCTCATCATCGCTGCTTGAACGGCTGTTGAACCTGAATCTTTTGCATCTTTACCGTATTTTTTGATAATTTCCTGCTTGTTTTTCAAATTAATTGACATATCAGTTTTTCCTTTTCTTTGTTGAGTGACTATTGGCGTAAGCACTCTACAATCCTGATAATAATATATCAAAAAAAAATTGCAATACTTAGTTTAAACATGTTACGGAAATATAATGATTTAAACTATTTGATGAGTAAAATAATTAGCTGCTTGTAATGCGGACTCATAGTTTCTGTATGCTTCACTGACCGAATTTGCGGTTTCTAAATACATACCTCTATCAAATAATGCATTTTTTTCGCCCATTATATTTAATAAATCTTTATCGGATGAAACTTTGTATTTGCTCATTAAACTGTTATTCAAAGTTGATTGTTGTGCCAAAAGTTCCTGATATTGTTTTTCAAGCAGTTTGTATTTGGCAATCATTCCTTGTGCTCTTTGGTTATGTTTATCGTATTTTTGTTTTATGTAATCAATAAATGCATTTTTAAGGTCGAATTTATAAGGGTTATTTTTAGCAACATTCATTATTGAGTCTTTCTTTAATGAATTGACAAAAGCAGCTTCATAATTCTCAAAAGTACCGAATTGTAATTTAAGTTCCGAATTATTTTCAAATTGTTCTTTTGTCAGCTGTTGAATGCCTATAATTATACTTCCTCTCTTTATATATAAAGTATTTAATCTTTAAATAATTGCCTTTTTTGTTAAGTTATATTAAGCGTATTTTTCCACGATTATTTATTGACATTTAAAAAAATATTATTAAATGTCAGATATGATATTTACGGAGTTTTTAAAAAGAAACAGAGTTTGCAGACACGATAAAGTAAGTCCCGATGTCGAATATGCATATTGTCCCGATTGCGGTGAACTTGTAGAAAACAAGTGGTATATTGTACGCTGCGGCTGCTGCGGAATAAAGCTTGAAGGTACAACAAAAAACGGTAAAATAATACCACAGGAAAAATTTTGCCGAAATTGCGGAAGCAAAAACTTTACAGTTGAGCAAACCGACAAAATAAATTTTGTAGACATAAGGTATGCAATACCCGTTAAAACCGTTGTGAAAACAGCCGACATAAATTATACACAAAGCTGGGTTAATACTGCGGAAAGAAGATTTTCACCGAAATTGTTAGCAGAAAATTTCAGAGTTTAGTTTACCAAAAAGCCGTCGGCATAATTCTGTCATAAATCCAAACATCGGTATTGTCGTATGTAAGTCCGAATTCGGTTGCGAGTTTTCTGTCCACTCCTATTGCCCTTACGGGGATTTTTAATCTTTGCGAAACCGCCTTAACTATATTATAGCCCCTGATGATATCTTCTTTTGTTGTTTCGTCGCCAAAATGAGTGTTAGATATAAATCCGTCAAATTTTTTCCACGGGCGTTTTTCAAGACCTTCCGAAAAAGTTACATATTCAGTCAGATTTTCAATATTTGCGGTTTCAAATTTTGATGTGTTTACGACAAGATATATTCTGAGGTCTTTTTCGTTGTCAATTCCCGACAAAATATCAAGCATATCAAGTCCTGCCGCACCGTAACCGACATCAATTACCACATCATTACGGACACTCAAACAGTTTTGTTGTGCGGGAGTAATGTAGCTTCCGGCTTCTCCCAAACCAAAATACTCAGGCTGGGTTATAACGTTTATGCCCTCATTTTCAAGTTTTTCCGCAATAGGTCTTAAAGTATATGCAGGTTCAACGGTATCCAAGTCAACAAGAGTTACCTGTTTGTGAAGTCTGGCGTACTGTCTTGCTCTGTTAACCGCTGTTTCCGATTTGCCGCTTGCGTAGGCTCCGGCAAAAACTTCAACTGTTCGTGACATAGTTTTTTTTATCCTTTCTTACGTTTTTATATATTAACACAAACAAGTTGACCGACATATCATTTAATGCTTTAATATACTCATGAATTATATATTTTACTTTTTGATTGTTTTGTCAATAATTTTCGGGGTAATAAACGGCAGACTGCAAGAGGTTGTAAACGGAATACTTTCGGGTGCTGAACTGTCAGTCAAAGTGGCTTTTTCATTAATAGGTATAATGGCATTTTGGCTGGGAATGATGAAAATAGCGGAAAAATCGGGGGTTGTGGCGTTTATTTCAAAAATTATAAAGCCCGCTGCCCGAAAACTTTTTAATGAAATCCCCGAAAATTCACCTGCTATAGGCGATGTAACAATGGCATTTACCGCAAACGCTTTCGGGCTTTCTAATGCCGCTACACCTATCGGGATAAAGGCTATGGAAGAATTACAACGGCATAATGTTGATAAAAAATCAGCATCCGATGCTATGTGTATGTTTCTGGCAATGAGTACGGCGGGATTTCAACTTATTCCGGCTACCGTTATCGCCGTTCTGGTAAGCATAGGTTATCCGAACCCGTCAGAAATTATTGCACCGACTTTGGTTGTTACATCCG
Organism: Candidatus Gastranaerophilales bacterium; assembly: GCA_947588755.1. Taxonomy (GTDB): domain Bacteria; phylum Cyanobacteriota; class Vampirovibrionia; order Gastranaerophilales; family Gastranaerophilaceae; genus CANPZB01. The sequence continues at coordinate 4,082 of CANPZB010000058.1, forward strand.
TCGCTTTTTTGAGTGCGATTTTTATTGCAAAGATTTTCCAAAAATTTTGGCAGCCGCAAAAAGCCGAAAACAAAACCGATAACAAAATAAAAGCGGAGGTTTGCTGAAATGCTTCAACAGGTTATCAATTTAATTTCTTTATGGGCAATACCTTTACTGCTTTTGGTAATCCTTACGGTCGGGCTTATAAAAAAAGTTCCGTTATACGAAGCCTTTACGGATGGGGCAAAAGACGGATTTAAAGTAGCCGTAAACATTATACCGTATCTGGTTGCCATTATTGTGTGTATTTCAATGCTCAGAGCAAGCGGGTTTATTGAAAGTACGGGACAAATTTTAAGTCCGATTTTGAAGTGTTTTCATATTCCCGTTGATACGGTTTCCGTAATGATAGTTCGTTCACTGTCGGGTTCTGCGGCTCTGGGAGTATTTTCCGATATTGCAAAAAACTTCGGGGCTGATGATTATGCGACTAAACTTGCTGCGGTAATGGTGGGTTCAAGCGAAACAACATTTTATGTACTGGCAGTTTATTTTGGTGCCGTCGGAATTTCAAAATTTCGTTATGCGTTAATTACGGGATTACTTGCTGATTTTATAGGTATAGCGGCTGCCGTTGCGGTATGCAATTTTATGTTTTTATAAAAAACCAAAAGACTCAAGGATTTCCCTGAGCCTTTTGGTTTTTAAAAAATATTTTTGCTTACGCTTCTGTTGTTTCTTCTGCCGCAGCAGTTTCCGCAGCGGGTTCTTCGCTTGCAGTTTCTTGTGCGGGTGTTTCATCAGCCGTTTTTGCTTCCGCTTCGGCAGCGGCTTTAGCTTCAGCTTCCGCCTGAGCTTTTGCCTGTGCTTTCTTGGAAAGTTTTACGGTTTCTTTCTTTTTGTAATTTAACGAACCGTCTTTATTGCAGTTTTTAATTAAATAAGCAACGGTTTCTGTCGGTTGTGCACCTTTTTTAACCCATTCCAGAGCGGAATCTTTATCAAGTTTCATAACTTTGGTTTTCGGGTTGTAATGACCTAATTCTTGTATAGGTCTGCCTTCACGTTTTGTAGTTGAATTAATAACAATAATTCTGTATGCGGGAGTTTTTTTACCGCCCAATCTTTTTAATCTGATTTTAAGCATTATTTTTTCCTTCTTTATTAATGATATATCCCGAGGGGTTCGGGAATTGTACATATCGGATTTTTCAACACTGCAGCCGTTTTGTGTTTTTAAATCCTTGAAACGCGGTTAAGAGGAGTCACCCGTTCCGCTATTATAAAAACATAAATATTTTTTCTAATCAAGTATATTTTAAAAATCTTAACCAAAAAAAAAGAGACTTTTTAAAAGTCTCTTTCATTTTTATACCGTTTGTTTAATCGCCGAGTTAATCCGTTTAATAACCTTTTCTTTACCCAGAATGGCAAGAATTGCGGTCATATCCGCCCCGCAGAGTCTGCCCGTTACTGCGGCTCTTATCGCCCACATGGTAACTTTCGGCTTAATACCTTTTTCTTTGTAAAATCCTCTGAAAGCTTCAAGTTTTTCGTGAAGTGCTTCTTCACTCCATTCCCAATCGGCGGACTGTTCAACGAAAGTTTTCAAAACATCCTGAGATATTTCGCTTTCCAAAGTTTCACGGGCTTTTTCATCGTATTCTACATCCTGACCGAAGAAATACGGAACAGCATCGGTTATATCGGATAAAAGCGTTAACGGTTCGAAAGTTATTTCAACCATTCGCGTGTACTGTGCATCCGTCAATTCGTTCAAGTTGTATTTCGTTAAATACGGTTTCAACCTTTCTTTTAACTCATCAATTGAAAGCATTTTAATATAATGACTGTTCATCCAGTTGAGTTTGTCGTATTCAAAAATCGAATTTGATGATGAAATTTCGTTAATCCTGAAATCTTTTGCGATTTCGTCGACTGTTTTAATTTCCTTACCGTCCGAAGGCGACCAGCCTAAAAGTGCCACAAAGTTTATTAAAGCATCTGTCAAATAACCCTTTTCAACAAATTCGGAAACTGCAGTTGCACCGTGTCTTTTTGAAAGCTTGCTTCTGTCGGGTGCCAAAATCATTCCCAAATGACCGAAACGGGGAACTTCCGCACCTAATGCTTCAAATATCAATATCTGTTTGAAAGTGTTTGAAATATGGTCTTCACCTCGGATTACATGTGATATTTTCATCAACATATCGTCGATAACAACCGCAAAATTGTACGTCGGAGCTCCGTTTGATTTCATTATTACAAAATCACCCAGAAGGCTTGTGTCCATGTGAAGTTCGCCTTTTACCAAATCGTCAAATCGCAAAATCGAATTTTCATGAAAATCTTTTTGTGCTTTTGCTATATTAAAACGTATCGCGGGTTTTTTACCTTCTGCTCTGAGTTTGGCTTTTTCTTCTTCCGATAAATTAAGGCATTTTTTTGAATAAACGTAAGGTTTTTTGTTTTTTGTGGCTTCAGCTTTTTCTGCCTCTAATTCTTCCGGTGTACAATAGCATTCATACGCATAACCGCTATCCAGAAGTTTCTGAACATATTTCGGGTAAATATCAAACCTTTCGGACTGTGTATAAGGCCCGTACGGCCCGCCTACATCAGGGCCTTCGTCCCAATTTAAGCCCAAAGCCTTTAAACTGTCAAAAATATTGTCAATGTATTCCTGACTTGTTCTGTCTGCATCGGTATCTTCAATTCTCAAAACGAATTTACCGTTGTTTTTCTTTGCGAACAGATAGTTAAACAGTGCTGTTCTAGCTGTTCCGATATGTAAATTACCGCTCGGTGACGGTGCTATTCTGACTCTGACTTCTGTCATATTTTTCCCTCAATTCTATTTATATTTTCGCAGAATTAAGATATCACACGCAGAAATTATTTTCAAGTGCAAAAAGTTGACAAATAAATTCATAAAAACACTCGCCTGACAATTTCGTTCAATTAAAGACCAGATTAATAAGCTCGTTTAAATTAATTTTTAAAACTTTACAAATTTTCATCAGGGTGTCAATGGATGCCTTTTTTTCACCCCGTTCGATTTCACCTAAATAATAAGCGTTCATATCAGCAAGTTCTGCGAATTTTTCACGGGAAAGATTTAAATTGTTTCGTAAAAGTTTTATTTTTTCGCCTAATTTTTTATAAAAATTACTTGACATAAAATCAATAATATGCTAACATTCCTGATTGTTACATTGGCTCACAGCCAATGTAATGAAAAAGAAATACAAAAAAATTAAGGGGTAGATATGGAAGAAATTAAGTTTAATTCATCAACGGTTAAAATCGGGAATAATGTAAAAAAAGCTTTTACGCTTGCAGAGGTTTTAATCACCCTCGGAATTATTGGTGTTGTCGCAGCGATGACCATGCCGATACTTGTACAAAAATACAAAAAATCTGTTGTTGAAACAAAACTTGCTAAATTTTATTCGACTGTAAATCAAGCTTTGGAACTTTCGCAAATTGATAATGGGCGTGTCAAGGATTGGGAACCGCTTCCGGATCACGATTTGGAGGCTGCAAAAAAATGGTTTGATAAATATCTGTTGGCTTATATAAAAAATGTAAATGTTGAAACAAGTGAAAATGGTCGAGACACTAATATATTAATAAATTTCCCTGACGGAAGTTCTCTAAGATACTTTGGTGTTCCGTCGGATTTACAATATCGTATTAAAAATGCAAAAAAGTATAAATTTGGTATTAATTTGTTTTACTTTAGTTTTATACCTACACAAAAAGAAGCCATTTACCCTTACGCTTTTGGTTGGAACGGTGATATGGAAGTTTTGAAAAGTAATTGTGGCGGAGCAACTACAGGTGGTGTAGGCGGAGGTGCTTATTGTACATTGTGGATTATGTTGAACGGCTGGAAGATACCAAAAGATTATCCTTTGAAGTTTTAACAAAAATCTGCAAAGAGGAAAACGGGCTTTGCCCCTCCCTTTCCCAAGTGAGTGGGCAGGGGTGGGGTGTAATTATTTCGGTGCTTTAGCACCCGTAACGAACCTGCTTGGTTGCTCGCGTTTAACGGGTCTGCGGTTGAGTGTTGCAGAATTTCATTCTTTCACACTCAAGCCTTCGCCCTCAGCTCGCAATCCGCTTTCACTTTTCACCTCTCACCTTTCACTTTTAAAAATTTGTTGGGGGTAGAAACCCCAACTTATATTTTTTTCAAGTTAAAAGTCATTACTTTAAATAATAAATTTAATAATTTATTTTACCTTCCTGCAAAACTTTGGCGGCACAGTCAAAACCTGCATACATATTATCAGATGTAGTACTGCATAACGGAGAATCATTATCCGTGCCTGCGGGAACAATTATTCCTTTGTCGGTTCTTATCACAAAAACAAATACATCTTTTCCGAACTGGTTAGGAGCCTTATCTCCGTTAACATCAACTATAAATAGAAGATTTCCGTTATTTGCAACGTAATCTATTCCTAGGGGTCTTATATCTGCAAAATTGTCAAATACAATGCTTGAACCGTCTGCCAATATTGCCGAACATGTCCACGTACCGTTGTAGTATTCTCCTCCATAAGCATAATTCCTGTTATTCAACATTTTTGTAATATCTTTACTCCAACAGCCTTTGGAATAAATTGCACAACCGCAATCTTTAGTCATTTTTAAATACGGCTTGTATAATTCCCAAATCGGTTGAATTCCACCAACATCTCCGTTATAAAAAGACCATTCGGAACTCGGATGTTCTATCTGAACCATTGTGGTTGCCTGTGAAAGAACGGAATACGATTTTTTTAATGCCGTTACCAAATGTCTGTTTTGAATTTTATTCATCAATGACGGCATGGTCATTGCCGCGACAACCCCGATTATCCCGAGGGTGATTAGAACTTCCGCTAAAGTAAATGCGGCTTTCTTTTTGTCAAAATTTTTGTTTCCCATAATATGTTCCTTTCTTTTTATTTATTACTTTTTATTACTCTTTTATTGTTATTCAAATACCTTCATGTCATGCTAAACACCACCATGTCACCCTGAACTCGTTTCAGGGTCTTATTTATTCGGTATTGGTACATAATCCTGAAACATCTTGGATTTGCTCTAATGCGTGCAGGAGCTTGTTATTCACCATAGTTGGGGACATTGACATTGGTTTAGTATCTTTTCTATTTAAAGACTTGATAAGGCTCAGATGCTGAAACGAGTTCAGCATGACATGGAGAGGTGTCATTCCGTAACATAACCTATGCGAAATGGCTATTTGTATCGATAATGTATGTTTAAGATCCTGAAACAAGTTCAGGATGACATGGGGGATGACATGTGTGGGGTTCACCATAATATGGTCGTTCAGGATGTCATGATAAAAATTCGCACGACAAAATGCGGGATGTAAATTAATCCCTTTAAAATTACCCCAAAAACGAAAAACGG
>CANPZB010000059.1 GCA_947588755.1 Candidatus Gastranaerophilales bacterium
ATCTTATTTCGTGGCATTGGTTCAGTATCTTAATTGCACGAAATCCCCTGAACGCCCATGTCATCCTGAAAAATCATGTCATCCTGAACCAACATGTCATGCTGAACTTGTTTCAGCATCTTAGCCTTATCAAGTCTTTAAATAGAAAAGAAACTAAACCAAAGTCAATGTCCACAGCTATGGTGAATAACAAGCTCCTGCACGCATTGGAGTATATCCAAGACGTTTCAGCATCTTATTTCGTGGCATTGGTTCAGTATCTTATATATAAGACCCTGAAACGAGTTCAGGGTGACATGGTGATGTTTAGCATGACATGAAGGTATTTGAATGACAAATAAAAAGTAACAAATAGTAATAAATAAAAAGAAAGGAACAAAAAATGAAAAAAGAAATTAAAAACACTAAGATTTTGAAAAAGACTGTGAGGCCCGAAAAAGCTAAGATCCTGAAACGAGTTCAGGATGACATGGTGAGAGTTCAGGATGAGAAATCTTGGTTCAGGTGTGGTTTTGGTGCTTTAGCACCCGAAAAGAACTTCTCACCTCTCACTTCTCACCTTTCACGAAAATCAGCATTTACGTTAGCTGAAGTTCTTATAACTCTGGGTATCATCGGTGTTGTTGCTGCAATGACTATGCCGTCATTAATTCACAAATATCAGGAAAAAGTACGCATACAACAGTATAAAAAGGCTATGAGTTTGATAAGTCAGGCTGTAGCAAGTCAATATGCCGCTAACGGTGCATATTTTGAGTGTTATTACGGTAATGGTTATAGTAATACATGGTCACAATGTGATGAAATGTTGAATGATATTCAAAAATATTTAAAAGTAAGTAAATTTTGTGAGAAAAATGCGTTTAACAATGGCTGTATCCCGGATTATGACGGCATGGATACTATGTTAAAAGACTCTGATAATAATATGTCTGATGAAGATATACAAAATCTTGTCGGCATATATTGTGAAGGTTTTTCAAAAAATCAAATAAAAAATAACCCTGCATTAGTATTAGCTGACGGGACTATAATTGTGCCTTATTTACCTGGGTGGGCGTTAATGCTTTTTCTTTTAGATATAAACGGTAAAAAAGGTCCGAACAAATGGGGATATGATATGTTTACAGCAGAATTAAGAAGATCAAAAGGCGGGCTTTCTCTTGGACCTCCTTCAGGTTGTATGGAACCTGCAAAAGGTGGTTTGACCTCATTTCAAATGTACGAAAAAGCCTTCTACGGAAAGTAAATGCAGGTTGGGTTTTATCTTGAGAACTTTCTGTAAACCGTAATAAGTATTTCTAAATGTGGTTAGCACTATTAAAAAATAAGACAGATTTTAATAATAAAATCTGTCTTATTGCTTAAAATATTGGGTTTTAGTTCATATTGTTGTCTGTTTTTTCTTTTACATGTTTTTCAACCATGCATAGTACTATTGCAGGCACAAGCGTAAATTGTATAATAAGAACTTTCCAAATTGAAGATGCCGTCATATATATTTTTGCGTAATCTTCATAGTCTACACCAAACATATTTTGTGCCATATCGGCAAGAAAATCAAAGCAAAGAACTCCGAATAAACAGCAAATTACCATAATAATTAAACTTACAAGAAAACTTTTTACAAAAAAATGTTTCTTATGCCTGATTTTTTCTAAATGATACTGATCCATATTTTACCTCCGTTTGTTATACAAAAAGTATTTTAACGCGGGTTCAATTTTATTTAATCAGTCATGAGTTTAATTACAATAATAATTCGGGCTATCGCTTGGAATAACCCGAATTACTTTGCAGAAAAGAAAAGAAGTATTATGAAATTTATGATGTTGGTTTAGCGAATAACCATGTTCCTGCTGCTATTATTCCTGCAGCTACAAGCCCCCATTTACCTGCTGTTTTCCATTTAAAATTTTTCAAACCTTCTTCACAGGCTGTTTTAAGCGATTTTTCCATAGTTCCGCCGAAGATTTTTTTATCTTTATCCCAATTTGCGTATAAATTTTTGAGTATATTTGAATACTTTCCGTTTTCCAGCTTATTTATTTTTTTGTGTAATTTTTCTAAATATACTGAAACGTCACCTATTTTATTTCTTTTAATATAATTTTTTGCCTTTTTGCTAAGTTTAATAGTTTCATCTTTGGAATAATTTATCAATTCATCTAAAATTTCGGGAGTTAATTTAGTTTCTTTTAACAAATTACTTTTTAGCAATGCTGAGTAAGATTTTCGAAATTCTTTAGCAAAAGCTTCGTTTAATCCTTTTTCGCCGACAGGGCTTGTCGCGAATTTATAAACCCCCGCTCCTGTTGCGGCTCCGCCTAATACACCGTATAACAAGCCTTTGCCAAAACTTGAACCCTGTTGAGGATTGGTATTTCGGTAAGGATTGTTTTGTGTTCCCGTAAATGCAACCTGACTGCTGTCGACATTTGTACCGTTAAATTGTGAAAAATACTGATTTGCAATAAAATCATCATTTAAGGCTGATGTGTTATACATACCATAATTGTTGTAACCGTAATTTTGATACGGATTTGCACCAACCGTTCCTAAACTGTCTACCATAACTTTTCCTTTCCCGTAAAAAAAAACTAACCTTACATTATAAATAAACAAATTTTGGGAACGATAATTGTTACTTGTGCGGGAAAATGTTAATATATCTTTACAAAAATAAAATTCAATAAAAAACAAAGCCGGTACAAGACCGGCTTTGTCGAATTTTTGTTTTCAAAAAACTATTTAACAAGTTCTTTGAATCTTTTACCTGCTGAGAAAGCAGGAACAGTTTTAGCAGCAATTTTCAAAACAGCACCTGTTTGAGGGTTGCGGCCTGTTCTTGCAGCTCTTTTGCGTGGTTCAAAAGTACCGAAACCAACCAAGGTAACTTTTTTACCTTTAGCAACTGTTTTTTGGATTGTTTCTAAAGTAGTAGCAATAATGTCAGCTGTAGCTTTTTGAGAAACTTTAGCTTTTTTTGATACTTCTTTTACTAATTCTTCTTTGTTCATTACGAACCTCCTTTTACTTGTGCATACAATAACCAGAAACCATTCTCTGTGCATGCTCTTTTCTCTTCGACAAATTTATTATAGCATTTTATTCAAATTTGACAAGGGGTTTAAAAAAAATTTACAATAAAAAGTTTAAAAATGTAATATTGCGGATAATTGAAATGGCTGAAATAACTTGCTGATATGCGTTTTAGACCATTAGGAATTAATTGTAAACTTTAGGATTAACACGTGCAAATTTAACATCTTTGTAAAAATATTGCAAAATTTGGTATGCATTATATCCGTCTTTTGCAAGATTATTTGCACCATGCTGTGACATGCCGACTCCATGCCCGTTTTTTTTGACATTATCGTCAAAAGAAGGCACTGAACGTAAATACGGCAGGTTTCCGCCCCATGCCGAAGTTGAAGTTTGACCGCCCGCCGAAGCCGAATAATATGCGTTAATTATTTGCATATTGTACGTTAAAACAATCCCTTTTGTGTCGTCTACGGCAGAATTAGTTTTAACTGTTTCCGCCGAAGCACCGCCGTAAGCCTGATCTTCCGGCGTATCGTTTAAATCGTACCCAAAAGCCGCCCGCTTCCCGAGATTTGCCAGAACATAACTTCTGGCAGCTATCGCCTGAGCTTTTTGTGCTTCAATTTCCCAGCTTGAAGGCATTTCCGCGGGTACCACTCCTTTTATATAGTCGTCAAGCGGTAAATCATTTATAACTACAAGTTTGCCGTTTTTATTCTGTATTTTTAAAATTCCTCGGTACCACTTTCCTTTTACGCTTACAAAACCTGTTTCTTTGGTCTTAATTACTATATTATCGGAATTTACCTTATAATAATTGCCGTCTATTTTTATCGCCATAAGGTTTTTGTAAGGTCTGAGTTCATAACCTTTCATGGCATCCAAATCGCATACGGTGTGATTTGTATTCGCATCAATTATAGTTCCTTTTACCGAAGTCCCGACTGATGCCGTTTCAACAAGAGTTTGTAACCCGATTTTTACCGCATAAGTCGGATTACAATTAAACAATATAAATAATAAGGTTAATAATAAAATCTTCTTCATTAAAAAGAATTATAACATATTATATATAAATGTTTGTTAGACTGTTTGATTGATTTTTAAGCTTTAAATTCTAATTTGGACTTAACACTGCCTGCAATATTTTTGCCCATATATTCTCCCGCACTGTACGATGCTATAGATGCACTCACAAGTGCCAGACCTTTAATAACCGTACCTATTTTGCCGCCGAGATTTTTTTTGCTTATATACTTAAATATGTTTTTAATACCTTTTGTATTTTTCATTTGCTTAATCAAGTTTTTTACAACTTTTGATTTTGATATTGCTTCATAATTGCTTTTAATAAAATTTTCACCTGCAAACATTGTGGTTAGTGCTGCAGCTTCGGTAATTCCGGTTGAAATTTTGTCATCAGATTTTAATGTTTTAATCCCTCCTGCAATACAAATCAAAGGATTTACGTTGTCACATCCCCATTTAATTGCTTTACTCGCGTATTTGAATGCTTTATTATCTTTTGCCATTCCCGAAAATACGCTTGCAGCACTGCGTGCGGTATTTGCAAATGCGTTATCATATTTCATTACCTGACTTGCAACGTCACCGCACAAATTAAGCCCCTGACATCCGGCAACAACCGCACGACCGTCATCACCTTTAGAGGCTTTGTCGCCGTTTCTCAGCATAAATATACCTGTTGATATCGGACTGAATGACATAAAATAACCTTTTAATACACTACCTTACTTATATAAAGTATTTTGGCTTTTAAAAATTGCTTACAAATTTAAAAACTTTACATTTGTAATATTTTATGAACAAAATTTGTTGAATTTCGTTTACTTAATAAGTTGTCTATTTAAGAAAAAATGTTATAATACCAATTATGAGAAAACTTGTACTAACATTAATATTATTTTCCGTATTAGGGTTGAATGTGTGTTACGCCGAGTCCGTAAGTGATGTTTTTATACCCGTGAGAAATTATGACGAGGTTGAAGTCCCATCGGGAAGTTTTATTCCCGTTATGAATACTCAGGAAATTTCGACACAATACTGCAACGAAGGTTATAAAGTAAAATTTATTTCCACGAACGATTTATACTTGTACGACACCAATATAATTCCTCAAGGAACCGAATTTTACGGTTATATTGAAAAAATAAACGAACCCGTTGTGGGTACAAATGCATCAATGAAAATAAAAATTTCCAAGATGATTTTGGCTGACGGATATGAAATTCCCGTAAAAGGCTATATATATACCACTAATAATAATATTATAGGCGGGGGTATGTCCGAACCCGAAAAATATATAAAGATGCCGCATTACAATGCAAGAACCGCTGGAAAACCGATATTATCAATAAGACCGGGGCAAAGACGTAAAATGGGAATTCATACCACTTTGGCTTCCGGTGCAAATATGATTATCGTACTGACCGAGCCTGCATATATTACTCATACGTTAACAAATTGACAAAATCATAATATGAAATAAAATATTATTGTGTATAAAAAATTCAGAAAGGGATTGTGCTTATGAATAAAAAATTCAGTATTTTATCTATAGTATTGTTTATATCTTCGTTAAGTGTTTTGGCGGCTGAAAATTTTCAATATACTCAAAATTCACAAACGCCTTCTTATCAGCCGAATTTTTATAATTCATCATCGCTTTCGGGCAACAAAACACTTAAAGGAAGCGTAGTTACGGTGCCTGCAGGTGAAAGTTTTCCCGCTGTTGTTACTACACCGATAAGTTCGGCTTATTTAATACAAGGTCAGAATGTTACCATAGCTCTGGGTTCGGATTTTCACTATAACGGTAATTTAATTGCTCCCGCGGGAAGTTCTGTGGTAGGTCAGGTTTTGGAAGTTTCAAAAGCTAAACACGGAAGTATGAACGGTAAATTGCTTTTAAGATTTACCCGTATAATTACTCCTTACGGTGCACAAATCCCGATTTCGGCAGTTATTAAAACTACCGACAATACAGGTTGTTTGGTCGGCGGGACAAAGGTTGATGTTGTAAAAGATTACGGTAAAGATGTGACCATAGGTGCCGGTGCGGGTGCGTTGGCAGGTGTAATAATTTCACCTCTTGCGGGCGGAAGTGTAGGTAAAGGTACTGCTCTTGCGACGGCAGTAGGTGCAGGCGGCGGACTTGCAAAATCTTTATGGGACAAAGGAAACGATGTTGAAATCCCTGCTAATGCCCGCATAGACTTGGTTTTGACTCAGCCTATTACGGTTAATCCGTCAATGTTTAATAACAATTATTAGTAAATCAGGTAATAATATTATTTTTGTTTTAAAATAATATTATTATTGAAATTAAAAAAAATACGTGTGTACGGAAGAAATTCCGTAAGTTTGGACAGAGCATGACTATATTAGGGAAATATACCGAAAATAATACCGTTAATGAAGAAAATAAAAATGAGGATGATTATCTTACACCTGCAGTTTTAAAAGACGATGAAGATTTGGGGCTGAATAAATGTATAGCAATTTCATCAATACTTCACCCTTTAACTGCGGGGATAATTTGGCTTGTTGTTTTAATTCTGGCACTTTTCGGCATACATTTATCATTATTTGAAAAACCTCAACCAAAAGTTCAGGACATCGAATTTGTGCTTGTTGATAAAGAAGATACGCCGATAAATAAGAAAACACCTTACAGAGCGGATATTAATTCCAGAGCGGGCGGTCATCATGACCCGAAAAGAAAAGTATCCATGCCCTCACCTGCTCCGGGAACACCTGCCGTTTCTCAGCCTGCAAAGCCGAAAGCGGCTCCAAAGCCGTCAACACCGGCTAAAAATCCTTTGCAGAAAATTATTCAGCAAGCGGCTGCACCTGCTCAACCGAAGGCAAAACCTGCGACACAACCGCAGTCACAAGGCCCTGTTAAACAGGAAAAGGCTAAACCACAGCCTCCGACGGCAAGACCGTCTTTAAAACCTCCGTTAACTCCAAAGCCTGTAGCAAAACCTTCATCACCGTTCGGTATACCCGTTCCGTCAGGCGGAACCAAGCATGGTGCGTATTCATCAGGGCCTATAAGTAATTCCGGTACTTCCGCAAAAGGCGGCGGCAGCGGCGGTTCAGGAGGCTCAGGTAAAAATTCACCCGCACCTTCACTTGCTCCGACAGGTTCGTCGGGTGGTTCGTCAGCAGGCTCAAAACTTGCTCATGGCGGTGGCGGCGGTACGGGCGGTTACGGTAATCCCGGACCCGGAAACCCGAACGGCAGACCCGGTATTGATGCCGTAAGAGAACCTGATTTCGGGCCTTATATGCGTGAACTTCAAAGACGTATAAAAATGAATTGGGACCCTCCAAAGGGTAACGAAAGTAAGCGTGTGGTTTTAATGTTTAAAATCGCAAAAGACGGCAGACTGCTTTCATGCAGTGTATTCAAGTCATCAGGTTTACCGAGTGCGGATAAAGCGGCTATAAATGCGGTTCAATTGACTGCTCCGTTCAGACCTTTGCCTGCGGACTTTAAAGGCTCCAGTATTGATATTCAATTTACATTTGATTACAATGTTTTCGGAGCTTCCGGGTACCACTAAAAATAAGTATTATGCAATCATGATGTTATAACAAAGAAAGAGGATAAAAATTATGGAACTATTATTACACTCAATTAAACTGGACTGGCCCGTATTACTGCCAATTCTGGTATGCTCAATTTTAGTCGTTGCGGTTGTAATTAACAGATTTTCTTATTACAACAAAAACAAAAGAGAAGTTGTTCAATTTATTCCGAGACTTCAAAAAGAACTTGCCAAAAACAACCTTGACGGTGCTCAAAATCTTGCAATTCAATGCGGCGGTGTTATCGGAGAAGTTACCGAAGAAGCGGTAAGAATTTTTTCCGAACAGAAAAGCGGATTTTCACGTTCGTATGACATTGCGGCTGCTCTTGCAACAAGAAAACTTGAAAGCCATTTAACCATTTTAGGTACAATAGGCGGTGTCGCACCTTTCTTAGGGTTGTTCGGTACTGTTGTAAGAATTTTGTATACGTTTCAGGACTTGGCTACACAAGGTAATCAGTCTGCTGCGGTTGCTATGGGTATAGGCTCAGCGTTAATTGCTACGGCATTCGGGCTTGGAGTTGCTATCGTTGCGGTTGTGTTCTACAATTCTTTCCAATCCATTGTAAAACGCTATGAAGATGATTTCCAATTGATTAAATTGTTATTCTTGAGTTTCGTAGATTCAAAAGATGAATCAACTACACCCAGCAATGCAAATATTTCCTTGTAATTTAAAATGAGATAGAATTATGACAATGAAAACAAATAAGGGTAAAGATGCCCTGTTTACCGAAATAAATATAACACCTTTAACAGATATATTTCTTGTTCTGTTAATTATTATGATGGTTGTCGCACCGACTTTTCAGTCTAATGACAGTTCAATTTCAATTCCTGAAATAAACAGCGGTATTGCAATTGAGCATAAAAATGCAACGGTTTCGGTCACAAAAGAAGGTGATATGTATCTTAACGGAAATCCCGTGACCGAAGAAAGTTTGACAGACGAACTTGTCGCATTGAAAGATACTTTGGAAGAACCTGAACTGGTGGTCAAAGCAGATGAGAGAGTAAAAAGTTCCAAGATTATGGAAATAATGAATGCGGCTCAAGGGGCTGAATATAAGAAGTTAATTGTAGCGGGTGAACCTTTAAGCAAAAAAGAGCAGAAGAATTTAAAGGACAATTCCGAAAAACAAATAGGCGGATAGAAGGGTTTTATATGGCAAGAAGCAGAGATACTTTTAACGAAATAAACATAACACCTTTAACAGATATATTTTTGGTGCTTTTAATTATCATGATGGTAATAGCACCGATGTTAGACCAACAGGGTTTAAATTTAACCGTACCCGAAAATGTTGCACAAGAGCAGCAGCAAAAAGATGTTAAAATAATGACGGTAATGGTTTCGGCTGACGATAAATTTTATCTTGACGGTGAAGAAATTGTACCTGATAAGCTTGAAAGTGTCATAAAATCCAAAAAAAGTGATTATCCCGACGGAGTTTTGATAAAAACCGACTCTGAATCAAGTCATGGTGCTATGGTTAAAGTGATGGACAGTGCAAGGAATTCGGGAATAACAAGTATATCCGTTGACCAAATATAGAATTTGATTAACTTTTCTTGACAAAACTTAAAGAAAATGTTAGAATTCGTCTGTAAATGGGAATAATAGAAATAGGGGGTCATGAAATGGCA
>CANPZB010000060.1 GCA_947588755.1 Candidatus Gastranaerophilales bacterium
GATATTTTTGTAGCTAATGCTGACTACAGTCAATATAAAATTTTACCTGCTGACGGAAGTACATCAGGTTACGGCTGCATAAACAGTTCACGACATGCCAGAACATCAGGTGACGGTACATGTCAGGCAGCAGACAATGGCTGCGGATGTGCGGCTTACTATCTTTTGAACGACAAATGATTTTCAATAATCTCAAGACATTGTTCATAAGAATCGACAACTCTTATTTTTGAACTGATTTTTTCGGGAACTACATTTAAAGAAGTTGTATTTTCTTTGACTGCAAAAACCGTGATATTACGTTTTAATGCTTCAAAAACGGGGACTGCTCCGAGAGAATTGTAAGGCATAATAAGATAATCCGGATTTTCTGCCGATATATGACCGTCAGGCACTAATTTGGGAGCATGTCTTAACCCTAAAAGTATGCAGGGTAAAAATGTCGGAGTTATATATTCTGCTGCAGACCCGGGGCTGACAAGCTGCGAAGTGATTGTATAGTCCGAAAACGCAGGAGAATGAGCACAGGGAACCCGAAAAACCTTTGAAATATAATGAGAAATAACCGCTTCAACACCTCCTACAGGGTCAACACCCATACCGTTTGCATAATTCGGGTTATCATCTTCGGGATTATCAAACATACACACAACAGCCAATGCGTCTGCACCTTGTTGTATAAGCTTTTGGGCGGTTCTTAAAAGCGTTGCGTTATTTAATACATTACCCGTCGAAATTCCCTGATTATTTATAAAAAATTCTATTCCGACTTCCTCGTCCGTAACCTCGTATCCCGAAATATCAATCCCGTAAACACATTTCACTGCATTTATCGTATTAATATGTATATTCAAAACATCTTGCGGTATTGCTTTGTCAAAAATTATACCGATTTTGTTTTCTTTTACAGGCTCTAAATTGATATTTCCCTTGAAAAACTCGTTTAGCGAATAACCTTCAACATAAAGCATGTTATCGGTTATTGCGGAAAAACAACCGGCATTAACGACATTCGGGTTTACAATCAGCTTTGAATTCATGGCAAACTTTCTCGCAATTGCACCCGCATCGCCCGCATAACCGCCAATTGCGGCACCTATTCCCGTCGGAATTATAAATGCTCCGAGTTTTTCTCCGTTTATCGTCATATTTTTATTATACAGCAAAAAAAGCGGCATTTGCCGCTTTTTAATAAACCGTTTTTCTTTATATAATCCTCTATTGTTGTACCGCTCCGTATGAAAAGTCGTTTTTAATGTTGTTTTGTAACAGTTTTGTCCAGGTGTTTTCAAATGTATTTATTTCATTTAACTTAGTTTCGAGGTTATTTTTTTGAAGTTCAAGTTCTTTTTCCCAGGAATTTAAGTTAGCTAATTCCAATTCGTGTTCCTGATTGAGTCTTTCCGACTCAATTTCATAAATATCAATTTCACCTTCGTTATAATATTCCATATATAACTCGGATTCTTTGTCGTTATATTTTTCCTGAGTTGATGCCGCCTGACGTGATGCGGAAAGCATATTCATCATTACCGTTGATAACTGGTTGTTAATCTCGGTTTTTTGTTTCGTGTAAGCCAACAATGTTTCGTGAATGTTAAAAATAGCCATCTCTCTGTCCTCTTATTTTTTTTACTCTTGTATATATAAAAAATTTTTAAAAGTTCCGATTTCAGAAACAATTTATTTTGTTACATTTGTTAACATAATAACAAAAAAATCTTTGCTGTTTTTTTATAAATACTGTATGATTAGATAAATATCAGAGGTAAGTGTCAATGATAAAAGACTATATTATGCCGCAAAAATCAGAACTTAACAGAATTTCCATATCAAGTTTTGACGGTGAATTGCCCGATTTGAAAAATACTTCCGAAACAAAAGCCGTTTTAATCGGTAAATGGCTTATATTACGGATAAAAAACGCATTAAAAAGCGGGGAAATACACGAAAATGACTTGCTTCCTCTGAAAAGTGAATTTGCATATCTTTTGGGAGTAAGTGTAGGAACAATTCAACACGCCCTAAGATACATTGAGGATTTAGGTTACGCAAAATCCAAACAATGCATAGGTACTCTCGTTAAAAACCCGAAAAACTCACTTAACCCCATAAGAAAACTTACTTCTAAACGCGAAATGGCCATATATAATATAAAAAAATACATTATTGATAAAAAATTGAAAATCGGTTCAAAACTGCCGTCCTCAAGGATTATTGCTTCCGCAATAACCAGTTCGCCAAACACCGCAGGGCTTGCACTTGAGTTTTTGGCTATGGAAGGAATATTAAAACGCGAATATAAAAATTCCAACGACTCCGTATGGATGGTAAAATCTTTGGATTTCAACAACGAAGCAGATAACAACGAATATATAAATAAAACTCTTGTTAAAAAAGTAGAAGAAGATTTAAAAAATTATATCTCGGATAACCTGACCGTCGGGGACAAAATGCCCGCCCATGACGAACTTGCAAGTACATTTAAAGTAAGCATTAAAACTATCCATGATGCTTTAAAATCACTTATAGATGAAGGTATATTACTCGCAAGACGCGGAAGATACGGAACTACTGTTATAAAAATGCCTTATGACAGAAATTACCAGGTTAAAAAAGAAACTTCCATATTCGCACCCGCTCAGGATACCGCATTTTATTACTACGAAAAAACACAAAACCATATCAAAAAGCTGATATCACAAAATTACGAAATAGGTTCAAAACTGCCTTCAATTGCGGAATTTTCCAAGCAATTAGACCTAAGCCCCAATACCGTAAGAAAAGCTTTTCATAACCTGTCACGCGAAGGCTATATTGTGTTTTCACGCGGGAGATACGGCGGAACATTTGTTGTTGACATCCCCGACTCCGATGAACAGTCATTCAAGTGGCTTGCCGTTAATTCCAAGTGTTATGCCCGTAGTGACGCGGAACAGTCTTAGTCTTTTTATGCGGCAACACGATATTGGTGGGAGTATTTATATTTTCGTCCCACTTTTTTTATCCGGCAACACGGTTCTAGCGAGAGTGTTTATATATTCGTCTTTTTTTACCCTGCAACACGGTCTTAGTCGGAACATTTATGCTACACCATGTCATCCTGAACTTGCGGATTTGCGGACGGGGGACGGGGGGAAGTGACACCCCATGTCATCCTGAACTCCTACATGTCATCCTGAACTTGTTTCAGGATCTTAGCCTTATCGGGTCTTACAGTCTTTCTCAAAATTGTCGCGTTTTTAATTTTTTCTTTCATGTTTTCTTCCTTTTTTTTATTTATTAATATTTATTGAAAACTATAACTACACATGTTACGTGGAACACCACCACGTCACCCTGAATTCATTTCGGGGTCTTTTATGTACAAGTATCGAAAAATAAGATCCTGAAACAAGTTCAGGATGACATGGGGGGGGGGCAGGTGTGGTCTTTTTGGTGCTTTAGCACCCGATAAGAACTTTTCACTTCTCACTTTTCACTTTTCACAACATTGTGTTTTCTGACAGGCTTAGTCAGAACACTTATGCTTTCCGTTCCAAGACAAATCATCACAATGCAGGTAGTCCATATTTTCGTTGTAGACTACCCAAGCTGCACAGCCAACACCTGCTTGATGGCAGCTGCTAAACGGCCAATTTCCTTTTGCTTCATCTTCCGTACCAGCAGGAACTATACCTTTGTTGGTTAAGTAAAAGAAAAACAAATCTTTACCGTAGGTATTTGGCGGATTTTTCCCGTTTGTATCCAAATATATTAACCCGAATACTTGTGACAAAGCCCCATTACCTCTATTATCCCATTGTTGACCCATTTGCGGTAAAATAAGAAACACAGAACCGTCAGCCATAACCCCCGCAGTCGTTGCTCCGTTATTGGCAAGAGCATCTTTGTTACCGTTCAAATAATAGTATTCAGAGGCTGTACATCTGTCAGATTTTCTTGCATCGTCACAATCTTTAATTTTTTTTACATTTTCAAATAATCTCTGTTTTATTAAATTTCCGCCATCTGAAACAAAGGAATCATCATCTTCATTCGTTGTTCCTGCACTTCTGTCAGCAATTCCCCATTCCGAAGGTGTTCCGTATTTTTGCACCGCAAACAGATAACTTTGTGAAAGTATACTATAAAATTTTTTAAGTTTAACGACAGTTTCTCTTTCCTGATATTTTTGAATAAGTGACGGCATGGTCATTGCTGCGACAATGCCGATGATACCTAGGGTGATTAGAACTTCCGCCAGAGTAAATGCACAGCGTTGTGAGAAGTGAAAAGTGAAAGGTGAGAGGTTCTTTTCGGGTGCTAAAGCACCAAAACAATACCTGAACCAAGACTTGTCACCCTGAACTTGTTTTATATTCATATTCTGACTCCTTCATATTTTATTCATATTATTACTACCGTACTATTATTAATAATAGTATAGTAGTTAGAAAAAAATTTGTCAAGAAAATAAAATTAACTTATATGAAAGATGAGTTATTATTTAAAATAGGGCAAAGTGTAAGATATTTAAGGCTTAAACAGGGTATTTCCCAAGAGGAATTGGCATATAAAGCTTCTTTGAATATGAATTCAATAAGCACACTGGAAAGAGGATTAAATAATATAAAAATTAAAACCTTATACAAAATAGCACAGGCATTAAATGTGGAAGTGTCAGAAATATTAGACTGCAAGTTTTAAAAACAAAAGTTAATAATCTGAAGCATATCATGCAGAACTTGATTATACGGAGTCGGAATATTATGTTTCAAACCCAGCTTAATAACCGTACCTGAAAAAATATCAGTTTCAAGCATTCGCCCAGCTTCAACATCCTGAAACATAGAGGTTTTACCCTCGGGCATCATTGTTTTTATACATTGTTTTGTTTCCGTAATCATTAAATTCGTATTTTTTATTCCTTCTGCCTCGGCAATATTTGCGACTTCCTGCATTATTTTTTCCAGAAAATCCATACAACACGGGTTAGCAGTCATTTCGCCAAACGTCATTTTTAAAATTGCCGAAACCTGATTTACACATACATTTAACATAAATTTTTTCCAAAGCGAATAAACAATATCTTCACAAATCGTATAGTTTATTTTCGCCGTCTCAAAGAATTTTTTCAGTCTTAAAACATTTTCTTCATCTTTGGGATTTTCCGCCCCGAATTCAATTTTGTATACCCCGTCCTGCTTTATTACATTGTCTTTTCTCATTGCACTATGCCCGAGAAAAAAAGAATAAAGCACTTTTTCCCTGCCGTATTTTTCGGATATAATCTTTTCGCTTGTAATTCCGTTTATCAATGATATTATCAATGTATCTCGGCAAACAAAATTTTTTATATTATCTAAAACCTCTGAAAGTCCGTAAGACTTTACCGCAACAATAATTAAATCAGCTTTAAAGTTTTTTTCTTCGGGCAAAACGTAATCAAAATCCAATTTTTTACCGTTCAAAATAACAGGATTTTGTTTATATTTTAACAACCTTTTTTCATCTACCAAAATTTTTAAATTATTATCGGCAGATGATTTAATTTTTTCGGCAAATATACTTCCGACAGCTCCCAAACCGCAGATTAAGACATTTTTTATTTCTCTCATAACCTTAATTTTATCACGTAAATAATTTTTTTTTGTAAATAAATGTAATCAAATATGTTTTATAAAGCAATTCCCCGTAAAAAAAATACTTTATAAGAATATAAGGTAGTGTAGTAAAAAGGTGTAGTGGAAAATTGGGAACAGAAATCCTCGGATTGCCGTATTTAAACGGTATTAAACCATATAACGCAGCTTATCCCAAATCGGTTTATCCGGTTTACGGGAAAAATTTGTCCGAAGATACTTTTGAAAAGAAGGGAGTTGAAAAATACACCGCAAAAGCTTTTATAGAAAAATCCATTGCCTTAAATCCCGTAATCAAAGATATTATCGGAGATGTTAACCCCGACATGCTGCTTAACATGAAAGAGTTAAACGAATTATCAAACAGCCATTCGTTAATAACAAGAGAAACTGCCGCAGGAATAGCAAATCACCTTCCACTCGCACTAAAATTGAAAGTTAAACCCAAAGCCCTCGCAGATGCCGCTTACCTTCACGACATCGGAAAAGTTCTTATACCGACGCAAATTTTAAATAAATCTGGAAAACTTAATGAAACCGAAGAAGAAATAATGCACAGACATTCAAATTTAAGCTACGAATTATTAAAATCTTCCGATTTAGACCCCTATACATTAAACCTTATACTTTACCATCATCAAAACTCCCAAAAAACAGGTTATCCTTATTTACAAAAAGGTTTTAAAGCGGATATAAATCTGCAAATACTTTCCTGTGCCGACAAATATTCCGCACTGACCGAAAAACGGCCATACAAAGAACAAATGTCTCCCGCACAAGCACTTACGATTATATACAAAGATGTCAAAAAAGGCACACTTAGCCCGTTCGTTTTCACAGCACTTGCGGCTTACGCAAGAGAAAATGCCGTAAAAAGCTTACAGTATTAACATACAGTCCCCGTAGCTGAAAAATCTGTATTTATTTCGGACTGCACTTTGATAAGCTTCAAAAATAAAATCCTTACCTGCAAATGCACTTACAAGCATTAAAAGCGTTGATTTTGGAAGATGAAAATTGGTAATCAAGCCGTCAACGACCTTAAAATCAAACGGCGGATATATAAAAAGTTCGGAATAATCATTGCATGGTTTTACACAGCCTAATTTTTTATAAGCGGTTTCCAAAGTTCTTACGGTTGTAGTGCCTACCGCCAAAATTTTTTTACCGTTTTTCTTAGCGTTTTCGATTTGCTCTGCAGCTTTTTCGGAGATTTCAAAACTTTCGGAATGCATCTTATGTTCCGTAATATTTTCACACATAACAGGTCTGAATGTACCCAAACCGACATTCAGAGTAATATAACACAACTCAACTCCTTTTGCCTGCAAACGGGTTAAAATATCCTCGGTAAAATGTAAACCTGCCGTAGGTGCTGCAACCGAGCCTTCATCTCTCGCATAAACCGTTTGATATCGCTCAAAATCAAGCTTTTTCAAATCTTCATCAGCATTTTTTCTGTGAATATAAGGCGGTAACGGAATATTACCGTTACGGTGAAGCACCTCCGACAAGCTGTCGCCCGAATATAAAAGTTCAACCACCCATTCGCCGTTATCTTCAAGCCGTTCGAGAACTTTTACGGACAGTTCATCACTGATTTTAATCAAAGTACCGACTTTAACACGTTTTGAAGGTTTTATAAGAGAATTCCAAACATTCGTCCTGTTTGTCGGATTTAACAAAAAAACCTCAATATTTGCCCCTGTATCTTTACGTCCCAAAAGCCTTGCGGGTAATACTTTGGTATTGTTTAAAACAAGCAGGGTATCAGGCTCTATAAAATCCGTAATATCGTAAAAATGCTTATGCAAAAGGGTTCTTTCCTTACGGTCAAGAACCAGCATCCTTGAATTTTGTCTTTTATCTGCAGGAACTTGTGCTATTAATTCTTCCGGCAGCTTATAATCGAAATCTGATACCAGCATTAAAACTCAATCTCCCGATACTGAAAAATCTGATATTACTCTTTATTATCAATTTTCTTCGCATTGCTTAATTCAATATCGCTAACTTTATTGGAATTCTTCGCATTTTCGTCATCAATTTGCTTATTAACGACAACCGTTTGAATAATTTGAATTAAATTACTCGTAACCAGATAAAGCAAAACACCTGCAGGGATAGGGATTATCACAAAAGTACCTATAATCATAATGGGCATGAATGTTCCCATGGATTTTTGAATAGCTTGTTGTGTAGCATCCGTTGAGCCGTCAGGCTGTTTTTGTGTTGCCATCATAATTTTTTGAGATAAGAACATTGTTAAACCGAACAGCACAATTAAAGCAAATACATCCCAATGAAAAGTCTGTTTAACTTCAACCGACGGAAAAGATGCGGCTAAAATATCGTTCTTTCTCTCAAAGGATATCTGTTCACTTTCTTTCGTATTCAAGTCGGTTACATTAAGCTGTGCTTTTTGAATTTTATCAAGCTGACTGAATTTCAAATCAAGATGGTCAAGCGAAATTTTAAAATCAATATTTTCACCCGGAATTAAATCACCTTGAACTTCAAGTGCTTTATTTGGCTTGTCAATTTTAACATTTTCAATTGTTTCGCCGTTGTCAAGAAAGACCTTAGCGGTTTTGCCCGCAATAAACGTATCATATCTTGAAGCACCCATTATTCCGTCATTCGAAACACCTGCGGTCGCACGTAACGTAGTATCAAGACGATTTATAAAACCGAAAGATGTATCACCCGCCATTTGAATAAACTGCGGACTCATCAAAGCGGAATATAACAAAATAAATATCGGCATTTGAATAAGCAGTGGCAGACAACCGCCCATAGGGTTAAACTTGTGTTCTTTGTAAAATTCCATCATTTTTTGCTGCATCATTTGCGGATTGCTTTTATATCTTTCCTGAATAGCCTTTAATTTAGGCTGTAATGTCTGCATCATCTTCATGGAACGCTGCTGCGAAACATTCAGCGGCCACATAGCAAGCCTGATTACAATTGTAAGTAAGATTATTGCAATACCGTAATTTCCTGCAAAATCAGCCAATATTTTCAAAATTTGTATAGTTGCCGTAGTAAAATCCAATTTCCCTAATCCTCATAGTGTAAACCTCTATAAGCATATTATAAAAACTTATCCAAGTCAACAAAAATTATAATCCGCATAAAGTGATAGAATTTCCACTTGCTTTAAAATTTTTTCCTTGTTAGAATTGTTTAGCGAAGAATAATTTCGGGATGTAGCAAGGACTCCGCTTTTTTGATTAAGTATCAAAAAAGAAGGAGCATGGTAGCGTAGCTGCCAAGCTGCATTAACAAATGTTGATAATTGAATAATTTCGGGATGTAGCGCAGCTTGGTAGCGCACCTCGCTTGGGACGAGGGGGTCGCAGGTTCAAATCCTGTCATCCCGATT
>CANPZB010000061.1 GCA_947588755.1 Candidatus Gastranaerophilales bacterium
GTGTTTTGTAAATATCTTACAAGCCATGTGCCTTCACCGTATTTTTCATTAAGTACTTTAATATATTCTTCTTCTTCCTGCATAAGTTTATTCAAATTGTCGGAAGATAATGATTTTAAATATTCATCATTACCCGAGTATTTCGTAATAGTAGCAGTCTTTTTAGCTGTTGCGTTGTCAATTACATTTTGTTTGTTGGCATCTTTGTAGCATTTGCCTGTATTATCTACATATATTGTTTTTTCGGAAGTGCCATCATTGTATGTATATTTTACGACATCTTTACCTGTTCCTTCATCACTTTTTGTTAATGAATATTTTTTATTATCTATTGTTACGGAAGTATAATTTTCAGAGTATTCTTTCGTGAAATCAGTATCGGTTTCATAATCATTTAACTCTCTAAGTTCTTTAGCACCAATGCTGTATTTATAAGCACTATCACTGCCGCTTCTTGTAATAATGGAAGAACCTGCGGATACTGCGGAAAAATCATCCGTCCATGAAGATGTATAACTTACAAGGTAAGTTCCGCCTTTTTGTGCGGTTAATGATGTTATATTACAATTCATTGAACCGTCCTGGAATGAATAAACGGTTTTTGTATAATCAGAAACAGAAGGAGGAACGGGAACAGACATACCGAGCAGCTGGTTGTAGTAGTTAGCTGACTGATTGGACAAAGTTGTTCTTTGCTGGTTTATCTGTTGTCCTTCATATTCTACATTTGTTTTTCTTGCGGTAAGACCTAAAAATCTTGCCTGTGATGCTGCCATTCCCATGACGCTTTCCCTTTCTGATTAGTTTTTTTTGTCCCTTATATTTTTCTTATCGGATTTATCTGATAAAAACTTTAATTTTTTCATTTATTTTGTTTACATTTCGTAATAAAAATATGGTAAATATAGATATAGCTTGATTTCTATAAAAGGAAATTATTTAAAAAATTAATAGCAAAAAAAAATTTTTACATGTTTTATGGAAAAATAAAAATAGGAGTTTAGTATATATGCTTTGCGTAAACAACAATAACAATATTTCATTCAGAAGTGTAGTCCCCGTAAGAGTGTTTATTGACGGGATGGAAACAAGAGATTCAAAACTGATAAAGTCAGCTTGCCACAAATTATCTTATGTTTTGGCAGGACCGCCAAACAGCAAAAGTGATGAAATAATAATACGGAAATTTGCCCAGCATGACCCTGATTACATGCTGCATTTTGCTTTAAACGGATATCCTAAAGATAAATCTCAAAAAGCACTACATGCTTCAGATTATTTTCGATTTATATTAAAAGACGGAAAAACATATCTTTTTACGGGAGCACAGGCGGAGCAGCTTAAAATCCTCGGAAAATCTATCGGGAAAGAAAAAAGTATAGGTAAAACATATAAAAATAACAGTTTTGATTTATTTGTGTCACAAAAGAATTATTTTAATGCAATAAGTGATTTTATAAAAGCTTCACGTTTAAGACTCAAAAAAACATTTGATATTTATACGCATGAGCGTATCGGGCAGCCCGTAACCCTGCATTTACAATTATCCAGCAATAAAAAATACGGACGTTCAGCCTTTAAAACAGAGGTTGAAAGCATAAGTATGGAATAGATATTCTTAACAAAAACTTCATAAAGCCTTTTAAAATGAATATTTTTGTTTTATTTTTAAAAGGTTGATTAAACGGAGAGATTAAATGTACAATGTAGCAATTATCGGTGCCGGACCAGCGGGAATATTTGCCGCACTTGAAATAACAAGTTTAAAACCGGATTGGAACGTCATATTAATAGAAAAAGGGCAAAAAATTGAAAAAAGGAAATGCCTTTTACGAGAAGGGTATGCTAAATGTCCGGGGTGTAAAAAGTGCGGATTACTTTGCGGCTGGGGTGGTGCAGGTGCTTTTTCCGACGGGAAATTAACACTTACACCCGACGTGGGCGGTCATCTGGTAGACTATATGGACAGAAGTAAAGTTGAGGAGTTAATAGATTACGCTGACGGGCTTTATTTGAAATTTGGTGCAACAGATGAAGTTTTTGGAACGGATATTAAAACATTTAAAGAACTTGAAAGACAAGCCGCACTTGCGGAACTGAAACTTGTGCATTCTCCCGTACGTCATTTGGGAACGGAAAGAAGTTTGAATGTTTTGAAAAATATGCAAGATTATCTTGATAAGCGGATAACAATTCTAAATGACGTTTCAGCAAAATCATTGATAGTGGAATGTGAACAGGTAAAAGGTATTGAACTTGATAACGGCGAAACTGTTTGTGCGGAATATACAATAATTGCTCCCGGCAGAGAAGGTGCCGACTGGCTTACCAAAGAGTTTGCCAAAAATAAAATCGGTATGGTTAATAATGCAGTTGATATTGGCGTGAGAGTAGAACTTCCCGCACCTGTTTTCGAGCCTCTTACGGATAAATTGTACGAATCTAAGCTTATATATTATGCTCCGACCTTCGGCGATGAGGTTAGAACTTTCTGTATGAACCCGAACGGAGAGGTAGTTCAGGAAAATTATAACGGTATTTCCACGGTTAACGGTCACAGTTATGCGGAAAAAACAACTAATAATACAAATTTTGCATTGCTGGTAAGTAAAAAATTCACGGAGCCTTTTAAAGAACCGATACAGTACGGGCAGCATATTGCCAGTCTTGCAAATATGCTTGGGGGCGGAATTCTTGTACAAAGATTTGGAGACCTGCTTGACGGCAGACGTTCGACTCCTGACAGAATAAATGCAAGCATTATTAAACCTACATTGAGTTGTGCAACCCCCGGAGATTTAAGTTTGGTTATCCCTTACAGGCAGATGACAAGTATTATTGAAATGCTTAAAGCTCTTGATAAAATTTGTCCGGGAACAGCTTCCAGATACACATTGCTTTATGGTATTGAAGTTAAATTTTACTCTGCGAGAGTAAAGCTTACAAACGAACTGGAAACCGAAGGAGTGAAAAATCTCTTTACCATAGGTGACGGTGCCGGAGTTACAAGAGGATTAATACAAGCCTCCGCATCAGGGGTTTATGTCGCAAGAACGATTTGCAAAAGATAAACATAACAGATTTATTTAGGTTTGTTAAAAAAATCTTTTACTTCTTTTGGAATATGTACATTTTGCAATGCAAGATGGTATTTTCTTAAGTTTGCAATAGCTTCCGATTCTTCCAAAAGGTCGCGTTTTGAAATTTTTATTTCGCTTTTAACTTTTTCAAACTCACTTTTGCTTTTTTTGTTAATATATTTTAATATAATTTCGTCAATATCTTTTCCGCCCACTCCGTATTTTGAAGAAATTTTCGCTACTGTTGCACCTTGCGGAAGCGAATATAGCCAGTTTACGGTTAACACATCACCGCTTGAAACCGTGTTAACTCCTTTTTGGTGAGGAGTATACATTATATCGGACTTATTTTTGCTGTGTCCGAGACCTATAGCATGTCCTATCTCGTGCAAAATCGTATGATAAACCTCGTTTTCGTCCATATAATCCGAATGAACAAGTCCTTCCGTTAAACCGATTGCAACTTCAGCACCATAAAGACGATTTAAGGAATCAAAAGTAAAATAACAATGACCTAAAGCCTTTCTCTCAACACGTTTCCAGTCAATATTCACATTGGATTCAAGAAGATTTTCAACCACTTTAAACGAAACGCGTCCTTTAGTGGCAGTCTGCCAAGTATCAAGGGCTTTTTTCACCATTTGTTTATATTTGTAATCCTGCCCCTGTTTTGAATAAAATTTCATAGGTGCTATATAAACTTTTAACGGCATAAAAGTCCAACGCATCAGTTTACCGTTTTTCAGAGACTCAGAAACATAGGTTTTATTTTCCATATTTTTATTGTATAATAAAATGTGGTAAAATACAAAACAGATACAAAGCAGGAGGATAATCATGAACATAATGCAAATGATGAAACAGGCACAAAATATTCAAAAAAAACTGCAGGATGCACAAAAAGAACTTTTAAATACTGAAATAACAGGTGAATCGGCGGGCGGTGCAGTTAAAGTTACTTGCGACGGACAGGGAAAATTTAAGTCGATAAAATTAAAACCCGAAGCAATTAATCCGGATAATCCCGAAACGGTTGATCAAGAAACCGTTGAAATGCTTGAAGATATTATATCTGCTGCCATTTATGAAGCAAGTGACAAAGCAACAAAAGAAATGGAAGCCAAAATGAAGGCTGCAACAGGCGGAATTAATATACCGGGGCTTAATTTCTGATGATTTACCCGAAAGCAGTTGCATCACTTATCGAATATTTTCAGAAATTCCCCTCTGTAGGTCCGAAATCTGCTCAACGAATGGCATTTTACCTGTTAAGAATGCCTGAAGTTGAAGTGCAAAAATTTGCACAAAGTATTATTGATGCAAAGCACAATACAAAGACTTGTGAGATATGTTTTAACATTTCATCTTCAAGTCCCTGCGAAATTTGTGAGTCAACAACGCGTGACAGAGGAACAATTTGTGTAGTTGCCGAGACAAAAGACTTAATTGCAATTGAAAAAACCAATGAATACAAAGGTTTATATCATGTTTTGCAAGGTTTAATTTCGCCAATGGATGGTATCGGTGCCGATGATATCAGAATTAAAGAACTGCTTAACAGACTTACAAATGATGAGATAAAAGAAGTTATATTGGCATTGAGTCCTTCTGTTGAAGGTGAAGCGACAAGCTTGTATTTGAGTAAATTAATAAGGCCTTTCGGAATAAAAATTTCAAGAATTGCATTCGGACTGCCTGTTGGTGCTGATTTGGAATATGCCGATGAGATAACCATTGCAAAAGCTATTGAAGGCAGGAGAGAATTGTAAAATTATTTATTCAAAGCTTTCAGAATTATATTTTTCAACTTCATGCTTCATTCTTTCAATTTCATTCACCTGCTTTTGCACATGCTCGTTAATCTCTTTTGTATTAATTGATGAATTATGAATACCTAAAATTCCGCTGTCTGTCCCTTTTAAAGATAAAACCGCTATTAAAGCGATTATTAAAAGTGTAAGTAGCATACTTACCGCACTAAATGCATTTCGTTTCATTTCCACCTCTAATTCATTTTATTTTTTTGAATAAAAAATGCTATGGCATCTTTTACCGTTTTGGGAGTCTTTAAAGACATTTCACCTGTATAAATATTTGTTGTGCTTTTATTCGCAAAAAATTTATTATAAATAGTCAAACCCAAATATATAACCAGAGATGAAACGGCAACTCCGGTCATTGCAAGTATAAATTTTACTGCAGAACCGCTTAAAGTAACGGAATTGTTTTCTGCGGCAGCAAATACAGCCGCCGCATTAACAAATAATATATATATTATTGAAAGAATTTTAATATTATTTTTCAACATTTTCTCCGCTGTTTTTGGATTTTTTTGTGACACGTTTTTTTGCAGTCTTTGAAGAACCTCTGTTTGGTCTGCCTGCCCTCTTTTTAACAGGTTCAACCTCGGTGTTTTCCGAATTGCCGTCAGGAATTGCATCAGATTCTATTACGGGTTTAATTTCTTCATTAGGTTTTAAAACCGTATCAGCCGTTTCAACAGTTTCAGGTACGGCAAATTCATTATTTTGCTCCTTTTGTTTGTTCTTATCAAATCTGTTTTTTCTTGTGCGTTTTTTATTATTTTCACGTTTTTCATTTTCCTGAATTGCGGTTTTTGAAGGATTTTCAACTTCAATCCCCGACTTTTGCGGTTCCTGCTCTGCAATTTCCTGCTGAGGAGTTAAAGCGGGCTGTGAATTGTTATTTTTCTTATACTTATTATTAACGGGAAGTTTCATTTTAGCGGCTTTTGCTCTATATTCACCTTCAGCGGTCGGAGTTGCGAAATTAAAATCAAGAATGAAATTCCCCGTTCCCTGACAGTGAGGACATTTTTTCGTAAATATTTCCGCAAGTGATTGTCCCTGACGGTGTCTGGTCAATTCAACAAGACCCAAATCCGATAACTGTCCGACCTGCGGTTTAGCCTTGTCAGGTTCAAGAGCTATTTCCAATTCTTCCATTATTGCCAGTTTATCGGCACGTGAAAGCATGTCTATAAAGTCAATTATAATCATACCGCCAATGTTTCTTAAACGAAGCTGGCGAGCAATTTCGTGGACGGCTTCTATGTTTGTTTTTAAAATAGTTTCATCCTGCGTTGAAGAACTTGTAAATTTCCCGCTGTTAACGTCAATTACCGTAAGTGCTTCCGTTGTCTGAATAAACAGATATCCGCCTGAAGGCATGTTAACTTTTACATTTAAAGCCGCTTTTATTTCCTTGTGTATATCAGTTGCTATTAACAAAGGTTCGCTTCCTTTATACAGAGTTACCTGAACATTTTTATTCATGTGCCAATTTTGTAAAATGTTTTGTACTCTGTTAAGTGCAAAAGGTGTATCAACAATGATTTCCTTCGTATTTTCGTTGCAAGCTTCTCTTATAACTCTGTAAAGAAGGTCTTGATCTCTGTATATCAAATTCGGCGGAGTAAGTGTTTCCGAGGCTGTAATGATATTGTTCCATTTTTCAAGCAAAATTTCCAAATCTTCCTGAATATCAGCTTCGGATTGTCCTTCCGCTTCGGTACGTATAATAACACCTACACCTACGGGTTTTATAAGATTTACGACCGATTTTAATCTTGCTCTTTCACGGGAATTTTCGATTTTTTTACTTATACTTGTTCCTGGTTCGTTTGGCATCAATACCAAAAATCTCCCGGGCAGACTGATTTCCGTCGTAACTCTCGGGCCTTTGTGTCCCGTCGGTTCTTTTTCTACCTGAACGATAAGTTTTTGTTTAGGCGAAAGCTTATCTTTCAAAGAACCTTTACCCATAACGTCCTGAGCGTGTAAAAAGCCCATTTTGTCAGTACCTACATTTACAAAAGCCGCATCTATACTCGGTAAAATGTTATCAACCGTAGCAAGATAAACATCACCCATTAAAACTTCACCACGGTGTATAAAAAAGTCAGTTACTTTTCCGTTTTCAACAACCGCCGCAATGTTATCGCGTTCTGCAATAATAATTTTTTGTTCATGATTTTGAACATTTTCATTTTTGTGTCTGTCGTTTGCCATAAAAAATCCTTTAATTAAACTTATAACTCTTTTAAATTTTTGTCGTAAAAACGTGTTCTTGTGATATTAAACGGTATGCCGGGTGCAATAATATTCATTAAAACATCAGCACGCAAAGCCGCTATATCAGAACTTTGTCCTGTTTTTAAGACTATGAACAGAGTGTCATTTTCGTATCTGTATGATTTTACAGAACTTTTTACATCTGTTTTTTTTATTAAACCTTTTTTGTTTTTCTTCTCAATAAAAATTTCCTGAGAAGATAAAACTTTTTCTGTATTATAACGCAAAGTTTCAAAATCGTAAAGAGATTTATTAAAAATTTCTATTTTATATTCCGCCCAACAAACCGTAGTATCTATTGAACAAGCATTTTTGGGAATTTTTACAATACTTATAATTTGTGATTGTTTTGGCAAAACCCTTGTTAATTCTTCTTTAATAATATCAACGTCGGTATCTTCAAGAAGCTCAACATCGACAAATTCAGTAAGACTTTCGGCAAAAAGCGGCAGTGCTACACCCATTGAAACCTTCATTGACGGATTATACCCCATTGAAAAAGCAACCTTTAAACCGCTTCTTGAAAGTGCTTTAAAAAACGTATTCTGCCAGTCAAGATGCGAAAAATATTTTAAAATACCTGTTTTTGTAAGTTTTATTCTGTATCTGAATAATTCCCGTTCGCTATTTTGTTTAACTGTATCGGTTGAAGCCGGGGTTTTATATTCACCTTTTTCATTTGCCTGACTGTCAGGCAGGTACGGTTTTGCAAGAATTTTTCGGGTTTTAAGATTTTTGCACACCCCGCAGTTTACGCATTGCCGTTCACAAACAGTCTGAAAACCCGTAGCATTGAATGCTTTTTTATATTCTTCAACAAGCCATTTTTTATCAATACCCGTATCTATAAAATCCCACGGTAATTCTTCGGACAAATCATAGTTTTTTTCGGCAAGTGAAAACAAATCAATTCCGAGTTCCTCAGCGGTGTTATACCATAATTCCTTATTAAAATACTCGCCCCAGGCATCAAGATAACATCCTTTTCGGTAAAGTGCTTCAATATAACGGCATAAATCAGCATTCCCGCGTGTAAGAACAGCTTCTAAAAGAGAAACATATTTATCGTGGTAATTAATTTTCAATCCCTTAATATGAGAGGTTTTTTCTTTCAAATAGTTTATATGTTCATTTATCTTGTCCGTACTCATTTGTCCGCACCATTGAAAAGGCGTAAACGGTTTCGGCACAAAAATCGACAGTGTACAAGTTAAATCAAGCCCGTGTTGAAGCCCTTTTTCTTTTTTAATCAATTTCGTCCGATATTTTATTTTGTCAAGCAAAAGTGCCATTTCATCCAAATCGGAAATGTTTTCGGAGGGCAAACCGCATATAAAATAAAATTTCAGTTTTGTCCAACCGTTTTCATAAAGAGTCAAAACGGCATTTAAAATCTGTTCTTCGCTTATATTCTTTTTTATTACATCTCTTAGTCTTTGACTTCCCGCTTCCGGAGCTAACGTCATTGTTGATTTACGTACACTTTGCATCAGATTTGCCAATTCAAGGCTAAATCCGTCAATTCTTTGACTCGGTAATGAAACTGATACTTTTTTCTTGTCAAAATCAACCGCAAGTTCTTTTATAACTTCTTTTATATTGGAATAATCATTTGACGACAAAGACAAAAGTGAATATTCATCATATCCCGTATTTTTAACCAATTCTTTTGTTATTTTAATGATATCTTCCGCAGGTCTTTCTCTGACAGGTAATGTAACATGCCCCGGCTGGCAAAAACGGCACATTCTTCCGCAGCCCCGCCTTATTTCGACTACGGCTCTGTCATGAACTGCGGATGAAAACGGTATCGGGTAATTTTTTAAAGCAC
>CANPZB010000062.1 GCA_947588755.1 Candidatus Gastranaerophilales bacterium
AGAACCCAAATTTTCGGGGCTTAATAAAAAATCAAAAAATCGCCAAAACCTTTGGTATGAGCGGTTTACCCCCCCCCGTTTGTGTGATTTTATACGTCACATGTAAGTTTTTCTCGCTCATTTTAGTTACCATATTATATACTTCTATTATTCTTATACCCTATTTTTCAAGTTTATAAACATGATTATATACTTTTCTTAACTTTTGTCAAGAAAAAAAATTGTTAAAAAACTGGAAAATGACGATAATACCGTCAGATTAATTTATAAAATGTTATTTTAGCCCCGTGAAATTTAGTTTTCATTTATCTGCTTTTTAAAATATTCCGTTAATTTTGGCAAAATTTCAAAAGCATCGGCTACAATTCCGCAATCACAATGTTCAAATATAGGTGCGTTTTTATCCGTATTAACCGCAATAACTTTATCAGCCTCATTCATTCCGACAATATGCTGTATTGCACCTGATATTCCGAATGCTATATAAATTTTGGGGGCAACCGTTTTTCCGGTCTGACCTATTTGAATGTCATGTTCGGCAAGTCCCATATCCACTGCACCTCTGCTTGCACCGACAGCGGCTTCTATTGTATTTGCAAAGTCTTTCAGAAGCTTGAAACCTTCTTCATTTTTTAATCCTCGTCCTCCGGCTGCAATAATTTCGGCACTGTCAAGTTCGTTTATTATATTTGATGCAGATTTTACAAAATCAATTACTTTTACTTTATCATTCGTATTTTCAAGTTCAGGGGTTATGTATATATATTCCGTGTTTTTGACCAAATCGTCTTGAGCGGGTTTAAAAACTCTCGGTCTTACCGTTGCCATTTGCGGAAGATTTTTGCATAAAATCGTTGCCATAAGTTTTCCGCCGAATGTCGGACGCGTTGCCGCAAGCTGATGTTTTTCGTTAATATTAAGTTCTATGCAGTCTGCCGTAAGCCCTGTCGCAAGTGTTCCCGAAATACGCGGAGCTAAGTCGCGGCCTTGCGTTGTTGCACCTATTAAAACTATTGAAGGATTATACTTTTTTATTATTTCCGTTGCCGTTTTTGAGTAAAATTCGGTTGAATAATTCGCAAAAATTTCATTTTCCGCTGCATAAACTCTGTCAAATCCGCTTTTTTGGAAAGCTTCTCTGTATTTGTCCGCAAGTCCGGGTTTGGATATAATTAATGCGGATATTACAGCGTTATCAAGTTTTTGCGATAATTCCCGTGCTTTGTTTGCAAGTTCAAAAACTACAGTGTGAACGTAATTGTCTTTTGTTATTTCTGCGTATATTAATATTTCCTGTTTTGTCATTATTTTTTTAACCCGTATTCAATGAGCTTTGTGCATATTTCGTCCACGCTTTCCGCCATGCGGCATTCACCCCGCTTGCTTTCGGGACGAAAAGCTTTGCTTACGTATGTGGGTGAACCTTTTAGACCAGTTTCTTCGGATGAAAGACCTGTATCTTCAAGTGTATAAATCTTTATATCAGCGTTTTGAGCCTTTATTATACCGTTGATTTTCGCACGTGAAGGTTCTTTATCTTGTTTCAAAACACATAACAAGGCAGGAAGTTTTACCTCAACCGTTTCAATGCCGTCTTCAATTTCTCTTTTTACAATCAGAGAATTTTCATTTTCGCATTTTTCAATATTTTTTACGTAAGTAACCTGCGGAATATCCAAATTATATGCTATTCCGGGACCTGTCTGGGCTGTATCTCCGTCTGTTGCAAATTGACCGCATATTATTAAATCAAAACTGCCGAGTTTGTTTTTTATCACTCCCGCTATGGTTTTGCTTGTTGCGTAAGTGTCAGCACCCGCAAATTTTTTATCGGATATCAAAGCGGCATCATCACATCCCAGAGCTATGGCTTTTCTCAGGATTTCCTCCGCCTGTAAAGGCCCCATGGTAATTACGGTTATTTTAACATTTTCACATCTTTTCTTTATGTCTAAAGCAGTTTCCAGAGCATAGACATCATAAGGATTAATAATACTTTCAACTCCTTCACGCTGAATAGTGTTATTTTCAGTCCACCTGATATCTGTCGTATCAGGAACCTGTTTAATGCAGACAATAATATTCATGGATTAAAGCCTTATCTGTTTGAATTCATGGGAGACGGTGCAACTTTTTGTTTTGCTGTCGAATCCAATAATGCATTGTACGCAAGCAGATAAATTGAGCATTTTTTTACACTCGGTACATACCATGCACATCTTTCAAAAACACAAACTTTATCAATTTCTTGTCCCGCACACATTAACGGGCAAAACGGAATTTCTTTTCTAATCATAATAACCTTTCTTCTTTTATTATACAGACTGTTTTAACAAATTGCAATCCTCGTCGCGTTTTTTTTCATAATCCTTATAAATTCGCGATCTGTTAATCACCTCATCGAAATCTATTTTATGTGCATCAAAGTCAGGGCCGTCTACACAGGCGAATTTTGTTTCACCGCCGACCGTTAATCTGCATGCACCGCACATTCCTGTACCGTCAACCATAATCGGGTTCATGCTGGCTTCGGTATAAATACCTTTATCACGTGTTAAATCGGCTACGGCACGCATCATAGGCATCGGGCCGACCGCTATCGCATAATCTATTTTCTCTTGTTTAATTAATCTTTCCAAAACCTGTGTTACAAAACCTTTTTCGCCGAGGCTTCCGTCATCGGTTGTTATAAATAACTCGTCACAGGCATTTTTCATTTTATCCTGCCAGAAAATTAAATCTTTAGTTCTCGCACCCATAACCATATACACTTTGTTACCTGCTTCCTTAAATGCTTTTGCAATCAAATAGCAGGGTGCGGCACCATATCCGCCTGCAAGACATACAACCGTACCATATTTTTTAATGTGAGTGGGCTGACCCAGCGGGCCGGCTATATCCAAAAGTTCATCGCCTTCATTAAGTTGTGCAAGTTTTTTTGTTGAATGACCGACCGCCATGAATACAAGAGTTAACTCACCTTTTTCTCTGTCAAAATCGGCTATGGTCAGAGGAACTCTCTCTCCGCATTCTTCCGCTCTGAATATGATAAACTGTCCGGCCTTAGCATTTCTCACAATATGAGGAGCTTTTACCGTTATTTCATATTGGTTCGGACATATTTCTTTTTTAGATAAAATTTTATATCCCATTTTATTTTACCTGTATGACAATTTAATAATACAATAAAAAATTTTGCAGAGCAATAATGTATTAAATGTTGAATAAATTGTGAAGTCTTTCCGTAATATCGTTCTCGTCAAGTTCTTCATTTATTTTGTTTAAGTTTATTGCCATTTGATAATAGTTTGCGGCATCGTTAATAAATCCCATAGTCTGGCATGCACGTGCCGCATTAAAGTATGCCAGAGTGTAATTAGGGTTTAATTCAATGGCTTTTTCGAAGTATTCAAGAGCTTCTTCCGCATCTCCCAAACCGTCAAGATATATTATACCGAGGTTATTGTGTGCATATTCGTTAGATGGGTTTAAATCTATGGATTTGTGGAAAGAAACAAGTGCTTCTTCAAGGTAATCTTTTTCCCACAACGCAATTCCCGCTTTTGAATATCCTCTGTATTCTTCGGGATTAAGAGTTATTGCATCGCAGTAAGTTCTGATAGCGTTATCAAGGTCATATTCCGCCATATAAATATCACCCAGTGCCAAATATAAATCGTAATTTTCGGGGTTAAGAATTAATCCCGCCTGATAAGTCGAAACTGCCGCTTCAACATTGCCTTTTATTTCCGCATAAATAGAGCCGAGTGCCTGACATATTACGGAAGTCCATTCTTTATCTGGATTAATCGAAATTGCTTTTTGATAATGCTCTATTGCATCGTCATATAATTCGGCTTTTGAATAAGCATAAGCCAGTGAATTATGGTAAAAAGCATTTGTTTCATTACCTTCAAGTGCAAGTTTAAATGCACTTATCGAATTGATTTTATCTTCTTTATGCATGTAAAGATGCCCGAGTTCATAATATATTTTGGAATTATCGATGTTAAATTCCAAAAGTTTTTCGTAGCAGTCAATTGTGTCATCAACATTTTCGGGGAAATACGTCTGTAAAACCGTAGCCAGTTTTATTAAAACTTCACGGTTAAGCGGGTTTTCTTCAACGACTTTTCTGTAACAGTCAACGGCAAGGGTAATTTCTTTATTCATAAGGGCTAAATCACCCATTTTGTGAAAGAAAATTTCACCATGACCCGTTTCCATAACCG
Organism: Candidatus Gastranaerophilales bacterium; assembly: GCA_947588755.1. Classification (GTDB taxonomy): domain Bacteria; phylum Cyanobacteriota; class Vampirovibrionia; order Gastranaerophilales; family Gastranaerophilaceae; genus CANPZB01. The sequence goes on from CANPZB010000062.1 coordinate 4,233, forward strand.
CTTTTTTATAGGTGTTTTCCGCTGCGGAATATAATTTACACTTCTCCAGAAATTTGCCTAATGTATTGTATTTTAATACTGACAAATCATCGGACATATTTTTGCAGAACATTTTTACGGAAGGCTTATCCCACGCAAGCATAAGACTGCCCGAAATAAGATAATAGACAAACTTCAGGTAGTCGGAAACGTTTGCATTATCGGTATTTATTTTTTGGAGTAAAGATTGAGATAATACAATTCTCGGACGTCCTGATTTTAATTTCCCCATTTTAATTGCGGACTTAAACTCATTTTCGGCAGACTTAAAATCCTGTGCGAGTTTCATGAAAAAACCGGTATATAAATGAGCGTTAACACTGTCAGGTGCGAGAGAAACCGCTGTTTTACATTGTTCGATAGCCGTATCGACACTGATTTGTCCTTGCTCCCACATCAAAGATGCCAGTCTGTAATATGATTCGGGTAACATGGGGTCAAGCTTAACGGCATCAATGTAGTTGTTTATCGCTTCCTGTAAGTCACTGTTTTGCTGCCTGATAAGATATTTTTCATGAGCGGCACGTGCTTTTTCAAGTGCAATTTGTGCTTTGTATTCTCTGCTTTGAGCCGTTTTGGCAGGCGGCTTTTTAATTAGTATTTGTTCTGACATCCGTGAGCTCCAAAAAGATGTATTTCTTCTTATATTGTTATTCGTTTAAAAAAATTTTATTCTTTAATATTTTTTTATAATATCGTCCATGTGGAGTATATGACTCATATCCGATTAACCGAATAACTTTAACAAATGAGGCATATTTTTTGATTTTATATTGTTTCTTGCTTAAAATTATGTAAAGAAAATGATAATTATATATTTTGCTAGTATAATTATTTCATCAGGAATATAGTTTAAAAGAAAGAAAATTATGCAAGACATTTCAGAAAAAAAAGTTATAAAAAATATTGACTTTAACTGTGATTTGGCACAAAGCTTCGGGATATACAAAAATAATTGCGAATATGAACTTTTGGATTACGTAAGTTCGGTAAATATATCATGCGGATTTCATGCGGGCGACCCGATGACAATTAAGAATGCACTGTTAAAAGCAAAAGAAAAAAATGTGGTAATAGGTGCTCATATCGGCTTTGATGATATTCAGGGCTTCGGTTACAGACCTATTGAACTTTCCGATGACGAGATTGAAGCACTTGTTATCTATCAGGTAAGTGCAATTATGTCTTTTGCAAAAACGATGAACTTGGAAATTGAACATGTACGTCCTCATGGTGCAATGTACAAAATGGCGGGCGAGGATTTTAATTTTGCTTGTGCCATAGCAAAAGCGATTAAAAAATGTTCGCAATGGCTTGTTTATTACGGCGCTTCGGGTGATGTTACCGAAAAAACGGGTGAATACGTAAATATTCCCGTTGCCCATGAAGTTTACCTTGAAAAAATGTATAATACCGACGGAACAATTAATTCGGTAGCACGTGACAGCGAAAATACGGAAATGGAAATTCAAAGATTAAAAACACTGCTTTCCTACTCGCAGGTTTCGAACATTGAAGGCGGTAAAACAGTGGTTAAAGCCGATACAATTCATTTTTCGGGCAGGCTGTCAAACTCTCTTGAATTAATCCGAAAAGCAAGAGAAATTATTACTCCGGTGCCGGTTAATTATAAAAATGCTTGTTTATCAGGCTGGGTAGAATAAAAAATAAATTTTTACAGGAAAAATATTATGAAAAATATAAAAAATAATACAAATATGCTTCAGGAAGCCAGATGGCTGATTCCGGGACTGCAAGTTAAAAGATGGTTTGCATTGATTTTTCTCGGTGCAATATTTATGACACTCGGAGTTTTAATACTTTTTGACGTAAGACCCGTATTTTATATGATGGAGTTTATCCAAAAGCTGGCACGTAATGTTTCTACCGAGTGGATAGCATTTGCATTTGTAATGTTTGGTGCGGGAATATTTTTTAAAGGCTGGACAAAGACTAATTTATCCATAATTGACGGCAAAGATAATCAAACATTACTGGAAACATTATACAGAAAACGTAAATTGAACCGCGGTCCCAAAATTGTTGCTGTCGGCGGAGGTACAGGGCTTTCAATGCTTTTAAAAGGCATAAAACATATTACAAATAATATTACGGCAGTTGTGACCGTAGGCGATGACGGAGGGAGTTCGGGACGACTCCGTAATGAAATGGGAATACTACCTCCGGGTGATATAAGAAACTGTATTGCCGCACTTGCAGGTGATGAAGACCTTGTTACAAAATTATTCCAATACAGATTTAAGTCGGGTGAAGGACTTGAAGGTCACAGTTTCGGTAATTTATTTTTAACCGCATTGTGTGCAATTACGGGCGATATGGTTCGTGCCGTTAAAGAATCCTCTAACGTACTTTCCATAAGAGGGAGAGTGCTTCCTTCAACGCTTGATGATATGAAACTCGTTGCCGAAATGGAAGACGGCAGAATTATTCATGGCGAAAGTAATATTCCCGAAGCACACGGTAAAATTAAAAGACTTTACACTGACCCCGATAATTGCAAAGCTCTTGATGATGTTATATCCGCCATAAAAGATGCTGATTTAATAATTCTCGGGCCGGGAAGTTTATATACAAGCGTTACTCCTAACCTGCTTGTAAAAGAAATTGCCGATGAAATCGCAAAGGCAAAAGCAAAAAAGATTTACGTTTGCAACATTATGACCCAGCCCGGAGAAACCGACGGATTTACCGTAAGTGACCACGTTAGTGTTTTAATGCAACATGCTCAAAGCAGAAATATTATTGATGCCGTTCTGGTCAATGACTTTATGCCTTCAAATTTAGCGAAAAAATATCAAATGTCAGGTTCTTACCCTGTCAAACTTGATTTGGAAAACCTTAAAAAACTCGGCGTTAAACCTTTTCTTAAAAAACTTATTGAAGATAATAAAGAAGGTTATGTCAGACACAGTTCAAACAGAGTTGCCAGAGCGATTTATTACTGGTACAGAAAAGAACATAAACATGACAGAACTTTGTTTTTCAACATGAAAGACCTTTCAAAAGAGGAATGTAAACTTTAATGGCAGGGAAAATTACCGTAAATAAAATTCAAAAATACAAGGAAAACGGTGAAAAGTTTACCGTTCTTACTGCTTATGACTATTCGACCGCAAAATACCTTGATGAAGCGGGTATTGATATAATATTAGTTGGTGACAGCCTTGCAATGGTTGCTCTCGGATATGAAACAACGCATTGTATCGGCGTTGATGAGATGAAAATATTTACAAAAGCCGTATCAACAGGAGTTACAAATGCCATGACGGTTACCGATATGCCGTTTATGAGTTACAATATCAGCTTGGAAAAAGCACTTGAGAACTGCTCTTTAATGATAAAAAACGGTGCCGATGCGGTTAAAATAGAAGGCTGTAATGATTATATAGCAGAGGTTATAAAAAGATTAACCGAATGCGGAATTCCCGTAATGGGTCATTTGGGATTTACACCGCAGTTTTTAAAAACTCTTGGCGGGTATAAAATACAGGGGAAAACATCTGATGAAACAGAAAAACTCTTAAATGACGCAAAGAAAATTGAAAAGGCCGGTGCGTTTTCCCTTGTGCTTGAAATGGTGCCTGAGAATACGGCAAAATACATTTGCGAAAATTTAAAAATTCCCGTAATTTCTTGCGGTGCAGGGAGATTTTGTGATGCACAGGTGCTTGTAAGCGATGATATTTTCGGGAAATATTCCGATTTTAAACCTAAATTTGCCAGAAAATACGGCGATATGAAATCCTTAATATCAGAGTGTGCAAAACAATATATAAAAGATGTAAAAAGCGGTTCATTTCCGTCTGACGAAGAAGTTTATTAATTTTCTTGACAAAAGTTAAGAAAAGTATATAATCATGTTTATAAATTTATAAAATAGGGTATAAGAATATTATATGG
>CANPZB010000063.1 GCA_947588755.1 Candidatus Gastranaerophilales bacterium
CTGCCATTTCATGACCCCCTATTATATTATTCCCATGTATGAGTTAATTATAACCCTTTTTTAAGTTTTGTCAAGAAAATTCTTAATCAAACATGCCGATACAAAAAAAACTTTTATACTTTATCACGACTCCCAAACAGAGTTTAATTCGATTTTTAGTGCAATACAAATTTTTACAACTATAACAATTGTGGGATTAGCTTTTCTGTTCTCTATCATATTAAGATATTTTGTAGAAATATCTACCATTTCAGCTAATTTTTCCTGTGAAATTCTTTGTTTTAACCGTGCTAAACGAATATTGTCCGATATTTTGTCTAATATTTCTTTATCTTCCATAAATTTATTTTATACGTATTGACAAAATTCTTGTACCTGATATAATTCATTATATGGAATTATATTTCATTAAAAAGAAGGATATTATAATGAAAAAGAAATATGTTACCTTTACTCTCGCAGAAGGTGCTACGCACGTAGCCCAGCAACACAATTCCCGTAAGATAGCATTTACATTGGCAAATGGTGCTACGCAGCGGATTTGCACAAGAACGGAGCGAAGCGAGTTCGTCCAAGTGAGCAAAACCACGCTTTTGCGAACTGTGCATAATCCAAGATACGTAGCCCGGCAACACAACAAACGTAGAGTCGCGTTCACATTGGCAGAGGTTTTAATCACCCTCGGCATTATCGGTGTTGTTGCGGCGATGACTTTGCCTGCATTAATTCAACATTACAAAAAGCAAGAAGCTTCTGCAAAGCTTAAAAAATTCTACAGTATGATGTCGCAAGCTATTTTAATGTCTGAAGCACATAACGGTCCGATATCCGACTGGAATCATCCTGAAAGATTGGCTGATAAAAATAATACAATCATAGAAAACCCTGAAGATAGACGGGAATTTTTTAACAAATATTTAAAACCGTATTTAAAGACGGTAAAGTCAGAATCGACTGATGAAAAAGATGATACCGTAATATTATCGGACGGCTCGATGATACATTTAGAGAGCGGATATTGCACAGGCTTATTGTATGATATAAACGGGGATAAAAAACCTAATGTACACGGCAGAGACAGGTTTAGTTTTGTTATATGCTCTGACAGTTTTAAAAAAACTTACATTGATGCAAATCATAATTTTGGTGTTTTTTATCAGAGTTATGCAAGTACTAAAAGCCGAGACGAGTTGGTTAATGAGTGTAAAAAAGAGGGTAATTCTAATTCTTGCACGGTATTATTAATGTACGATAACTGGGAATTTAAGGACGACTATCCGAGGAAATTGTAATTCCCCTATAATTTTGATGAACAAATCACATAGGTAATTTATCAGCTTTACCGCTTAACTGTCCGCAGGCGGCATCTATATCCGCCCCGCGTTCCAAACGTACGGTAACTTTCTTTCCTGACTGCTCTAAAAGTGACTTAAAACGCATTATTGAATTCTTTGATGGCTTTTGATAACCTGTTTCATTAACGGAATTATAGGGTATCAGATTAATATTACATTTTAAATCATCCAAATACTCTGCCAATTGAACCGCACTGTCAATTGTGTCATTCAAATCCTTAATCAGTAAGTATTCCACAGTTATTCTTCTGCCGGTTTTTTGAATATAATTTTTCAAAGCGGATTTGAGTTCGTTCATCGGATATTTATTTTCAATTTGCATTAATTTTCTTCTGATTTCATGATTAGGTGCGTGCAGGGAAATTGCTAAGGTTGACTGCATGTCAATGTCTGCAAGTTTATCTATGCCCGATAAAATTCCCGAAGTCGAAACGGTAATACGTCTTGCACCTATTTGAAAATTCTCGTTAAATATCTTCATTGCTTTCAAAACATTATCAAGATTTAAAAGAGGTTCGCCCTGCCCCATAAAAACAATATTTGTAACCTTTAATCCCGTATCTCTTTGAATTGTCAAAACCTGTTCAACTATTTCTTTGTAAGTTAAATTTCTGATAAAACCGCGTTTGCCTGTCGCACAAAACGAACAATTTACTGCACATCCTACCTGAGAACTCACGCAGGCAGTTAAATTCGCTCTGTTATCAAAACGCATTAAAACAGTTTCAACACACTCGCCGTCCGGAAACTCCAGAAGATATTTTATTGTTCCGTCAAGACTCATTTGTTTAATTTTAACTTTTATATCTGAAACAATCGCCGTTTTTTTAAGTTCTTCACGAAACTTCACCGACAAATCGGTCATTTCATCAATACTGTTAACCGATTTTAAGTATATCCAATTATGTATCTGTCTCGCACGATATTTAGAAGCATTCAATTTATCGGTAATTTCTTCTATTTCAGCGAGACTTAACCCTGATAAAACCTGCATTAGAGTTCCTTTCCGTAATTTTGCAAATCGATTTTTTGAGCCAATTCGATTTTCTGCTTATAGTAATCCATAATTTCTACCATTGCATGAAGCATTAATGCAACGGGTTCCACTTCCCGTTTCCATTCATAAAACCCGCAGGAGTCAGGCAATACGCTCAAAGGATTATCGGGAAAATTACGGCAAATCTGCGGTCTGTTTTCGTAATCCGTACATCTTTTGCATTCAGACAGCTTCGGGCAATGATAAAAATAAACGGGGTCGGTAATTGTATCGTCAAGAAGTTTTATATAATCAGGATAAATTTTTGACGCCTCATCCTTTGAATTATAGGGAACAAAAATCCCTAAAAATTGGTTTGCGAAATTATCGCCGCTAAGTGCTTTTTGTTTCAATTCTTCAGGCGAAAATTCACTGCAAGCCAAATTACAACATACCGCACACCCTTTACATTTAAAATTATCCCGATATGCAAGTATTTCAGCCCATTTTTTTATAATATCTTTTGAAATATCATCTTCAAACATTTTTAATACTGCGGTTTGCCATTTTGCACCTTCCGAATTAGCGTCATAACTGTCAAATATGTCACCCGCACCTGTCGGTTTTAGTTCATCCGTGCGTTTTTGGATTTCCTCAGCGGTTGTTTTAAATATTTCCCGATACTTTTGCCTGAGACTGTTTATTTTTCCCGTCAAATTTTCGTTCATAACAACATAATAACATAAAATACCGTTGATATTTCGTAACATTTTTTCTTTTTTGTGGCAAAAAATATTTTTTTTGTTTTTATAATGTTTATCGTTCAAGGAGAAAATATGCATATATTCAAAATATCAGCACTACCGTCGTTTAAATCCGCTAAGGATATAAACAAACAAAATTCCGATACAAATGACAAAATTCGTAATGTAAGCTTAGGTCTGGCGGGAGCCGGCACGGGCATTATCGGCGGCTCATTATTGTTAAAGGGTAAAAAAACTACCTTTTCCGAATATTATGAAAAACTTAAAACCAAACCGTTTAAAAAATTAGATAAAAAAATTAAAAATCAATTAAAAACATTCGTACCCAAGTATTTGAATGCCATGCCCGAGTCCTTTAAAAAACTGAAAGACGGACGCACAATAGTAAATTACGGTTGGTCAAATACTCTTGGGGATAAAGTTACCGACAGTATTATTTTTAATAATGAAAATCAGGTAATCGGAAGATATATTATTAACCGCAACCCTGAAAGAGGATTATATCAAGGCTATACCAATGTGGATGTATTTAAAGGCGGAGATATCCTTTTAGGAGATTTAAACAAACTGCCCAAAGGCTATTGCGACAGTGATTATTTTGTAAAATCCTACAAAAGAGAAATCGGTCAGAAATATAATGAAAATGTAATTTTTTACCGCATAAAAGCCTATGATTCAAAAGGAAATTATACAAATACTTTATTAAATACCTCAACAGACGGAACTCCTTTATCAATGATGGTTTCCGGCGGAAAAGTTCCCGTATATGTCAACAGTGAAAACTGTACGGATTTTAAATGGGGATATAAAACAGTTAATAAAACAAAAACCTACTCCTTCAACAAATAGGTTTTAATCTCATTGTTTGTCGCCAAAAAGATTATTGTATCTTGACTTAAGCTTTTCATCAATAGCTTTATAGATATTTGCCGTGTCGCCTGAATTAGGATTAATAAGGATTTCGCTATAAGCCTGAATATCGGGAGCATATAATTTACCGTTTAATTGACCTTCTTTGCTTCCGTTATCGCTGTTAGCACGTGCCATATCGAACAATGAGAACATCGCAGCCATTTCTTTTTTATCCACTTTTCCGTCATCATTGATATCGGCATGATTAAAAATATTTCTTGCTGCCGATACGGCATCTTCATCAGGGGAGTCAACATCACTAATCTGTGTTTGTATAAATTCTTTCTCTGTTAAACTACCGTCACCGTTACCAAACTCGGCATCCAATTTATTTATATAAGCCTCACCAAAGTTAGCAAACGCTTTTTTATAATCCGTTACGATTTGTTTCTGTTCTTCTTCTGTCTTGTTTTCTTTTGATACTAACGCTCGCCAAGCATCACCGGTAACATCAAATGAACCTTTTTTATTACCGTTAACAAAATCTTTTTCAAATTTTTCGTATGCGGTAACCATTTCATTATTCGCCGTCACAGTTTTTGTTTCTGTTTTCGCCGGCTTGAACATATCACCCAGAGACTTTACAAAATCGCTCAACATCTCGAATGTACTATTTATCAAACTGCTTATCGTTAAAGTACGCATATATCTGTTATAAGAGTACATCATGTTATTGTTGTAATTATACGGTGAATAGTTGTAACCATAATTATTCCAACAACTGTCCTGCTTATTTATATATTTACCCCTGTTTTGTGAAGTTAAATTATTCCACATATTGTAATTGGGGTTGAAATTGTAATTAACTTGAAAACCTGACATGTTTCCTCTTATATAAAAAGTATATATTATATATATAAAAACATGTCGGATTTAATAATTGCCTTTTGAAACATTTCTTAATAATTAATGCAAACTGTCCGGTACCGCCATCGGAACGGGTATCGGTGCAGCCTGAGGTTTTGGGGCGGGTTTGGGAACAGAAACAGGTTTTGGCTGTTCAACGGGTTTGGCAGGTTGTTGAGCCGAAGGCTGAGCGGTATGATTTTGAGAATTTTCATGCTCCTTATTAAAGTTTTTCACAACATCAGCAGGAGTGACCGCTTCGGAATTATGTTCTTTATTTTCTTCCGGATACGTTTCTTCAACCTGCTCCTCCTGACCGATAACTTTTGTATTTGCGGCGGAATTGTAAGACTTTAAGGTAACTTCGGGATAGTTAAATTCCGCCTTCCCGTATTTTTCGGTAGCGACTTTCATAACGTCTTTCCAAATTATTGCGGGAACCGTACCACCTTGAACTCCCTTTGTCATGGCAACGTTTTCATCGTTACCGACCCAGACACCCGTAACTATATTCGGGGTATAGCCCACAAAGTAAGCATCTTTGTTATCATCGGTAGTGCCTGTTTTGCCTGCGGCAGGCTTTCCGATATTTGCGGCACGTCCCGTACCGCTTGCTATAACTGTTTTTAACATTGCAGTCATCTCTGCCGCCGTGATAACACTTAATTGATGAGAAAATTTAGTTTTCGGAGCTTTGTAAACCACTTTTCCGCGTGAAGTTTCGACTCTTTCCACCGAGTATGGCTGAACCACATAACCGCCGTTTGCAAAAGCACCGTAAGCACGTGTAAATTCAAACAATTTCACTCCGTTTGAGCCTAAAGCAATAGTATAATCGAATTCCAGCGGGGTATCAATTCCAAGTGTACGGGCAACTTGAATAACCGAGCGAATTCCGACCTCTTTTATAACTCTTGCGGCACAAACATTTGAAGATACCATCAAAGCTTTATAAACAGGGATTTTTCCTCTGTATTTGTTTCCGTAGTTACGCGGAGCCCAAGAGCCGATAGAGAACGGTGAATCATCTATCAAATCGTTCGGAGTAATACCTTTTTCCAACGCTGCCGCATAAACTATGGGTTTGAAAGACGAACCCGGCGGACGTACTGCCTGCGTAACACGGTCATATTGACTTTTGGTATAATCACGTCCGCCCGCATAGGCAATAATTTTTCCGTCTATCGGGCTGAATGAAAATACCGCAGCCTGATTGTTATCCGCACGTAATCCCCAATTTATCAAGTTACGCGGAATAGATTCGTTAACCGCTTTTTGAGTTTTATAATCCAAAGTTGTTACGACTTTGTAACCGCCCTGAGATATTTCCGTTTCGTCAAACCCTAACGCTTCAAGTTCTTTCATTACGTAATCACAAAAATAAGGGGCTTTGTTTGTCGTGTAATACTGCGGAACAGGTCCGAGTTTAACGTCTTCTTTTTTGGCTTTGTTATATTCATCTGTTGTAATGTAACGCATTTTGTACATACGCGTTAAAACCTGATTTCTTCTTTTAATCGCCAAATCCTTGTTATTAAACGGCGAATAAACCGAAGGTGCTTGAGGTAAACCCGCTATCAAAGCCAATTCGGAAAGTGTACAGTTTTTTAAATGTTTATCAAAATATATCTGAGCGGCAGCTTCCACTCCGTAAGCCCCCGAACCCAAATATACATTATTCAGATACATTTCCAGAATTTGGTCTTTTGAAATAGTTTTTTCAATACGTGCCGCAATAAATAATTCTTTTAATTTACGGTCAAATGTCTTTTCGTTATTTAAGAACAGAACTCTTGCGAGTTGTTGAGTAATCGTACTTGCACCCTGAACGACATGTCCCGCCAAAATATTTTGAACCGTAGACCTGACAAGCCCCGTTATATCATAACCGTTATGATGATAGAAATTCTTGTCCTCGGTTGCGATTAGTGCTTTTTTCAAGTTATCGGGGATATCCTTTAACTCAATTTTTTCATAGGTGTAAGCCGTAAAGGTCTTGATAATTTCACCGTCAGAGGAATAAATTTTTGTGACAATATTGGGCTTAAAATGGTCTAAATTTTCTATCGGCGGAAGCGATGACAAATAAAGCTGTAAAGAAGCTATTCCGGCTAAAGCACAAGCACCGCCGACTATGAATAAAAATTTAAGTTTTGAAAATAAGCTTTCATCTTTCACTTTTTTTCTTGAAATATTAGATTTTGCCATCTCTTTTGCAGATACTCCCGTTCTAAATTCTTTGTTCGACATGGTATTCCTCGTTATCCAATAATATTATTATAAAATAATTTTCATGGCAAATTTACATGATAATATGTAAATATGTTAGATTTCTTATCCGTAATATTTAATGAAATACGGTCATATTTTGTTCCCGAGAAAATAACATACGAAATAACGGGGGAATGCAAAAAATGCGGCAAATGCTGTAATTATATGTACAGTTATGATACTTACAGCGAAAAAGAATTTAAAATAATGCAGTTTTTGTTCCCTGCTTATAAGAGATTTTATATAAAGGGAAAAGATGAATGCGGAAACTTAATATTTGCCTGCAAATTCGTTACAAAAGACGGTTTATGCTCAGTTTACAATAAGCGTTTAAGAATGTGCAGAAAATACCCCGCCAAACGGATTTTGTATCCAGGAAAATTGCACGAAGGCTGCGGATATACTGTTCACTATAAAAAATTTGATGATTATATGAAAAAAAAATAATATTTAACATCAGACACTTGAATTTTTTTTAAAAAGCTGTTATAATTACAATGCGAGGTTGAAATATATCACTCGGAAAGTAAATGGTGTTTTACACCAAGAATCAGGAGTTAATGAAAAGTTATGAAAAAATCTAATTATGAAAATTTAGCCTTCACCCCCCCCCCACCTGTAACGCTCTCGTAGACAGTGTTTCAGCTATTTTTAATTGTTTGGGGATTAGTAAGTGGATATCTGACGTATTAAATCATGTTGAGTTGTCAAGTGACATTGAGGTTGAAAATGACACTACCGCATGTCAGTGCGACACAAAACCATGTCATGCTGAACCCCATACATGTCATCCTGAACAACATGTCACCCTGAATTTATTTCAGGGTCTGAGCCTTAT
>CANPZB010000064.1 GCA_947588755.1 Candidatus Gastranaerophilales bacterium
CAGCATCTGAGCCTTATCAAGTCATTAAATAGAAAAGAAACTAAACCAAAGTCAATGTCCACAACTATGGTGAATAACAAGCCCCTGCACGCATTGGAGCAAATCCAAGACGTTTCAGGATTATGTACCAATACCGAATAAATAAGACCCTGAAATGAATTCAGGGTGACATGTATAGTTATAGTTTTCAATGAAAGTAATAGATAAAAAAGGAAAGGACTTAAAAATGAAAAAAGAAATTAAAAACGCAACAATTTTGGGAAAGACTGTAAGACCCGACAAGGCTCAGATGCTGAAACAAGTTCAGCATGACATGGAGGTCGTTCAGGGTGACATGATGGTTTTTAAATAATAAATAAAGAGTACAAACAGTAGTAAATAAAAAGAAAGGAACAAAAAATGAAAGAAAAAATTAAAAACTTGAAGATTTTGGAAAAGTTGGTAAGACCTGAAAAAGCTAAGATGCTGAAACGAGTTCAGCATGACAAATCAGCCTTTACTCTCGCTGAGGTGTTAATCACCCTTGGAATAATCGGCGTTGTGGCGGCAATGACCATTCCGTCATTGATGAATAAAATTCAAGATAAACATTTAGTAACGGCATTAAAAAAAGCATATTCCGTTCTTTCACAGGCAAACACAATGGTTCAGATAGAACATCCATCTTCAGAGTGGAATATGACAGATAACGATTTTGAAAGTACACAAAAATTGTTTGATTTATACAAACCATATTTGAAAATAGCTAAAGACTGCGGCTGCGGCAATAATGTAACAGGCTGTTGGAGTAAAGAGCCTACAAAAGCCTTAAACGGACAAAGATTTGCATATGCCTATAATTCAGCTATTGGAATAGATACCTGTGCCGTTTCTATGGCTGATGGCATGAATGTGACATTTGACCAATGGGATGGTACCAATTTAAGTATTGGTTCCGCAGATTATGGTGTTTTATATTTCTATGTTGATGTTAACGGGGATAAAAAACCGAATATGATGGGAAAAGATGTGTTTGCTTTAGTTGTATTGAGTGATAAAGGAATAGTTGTTCCTGCAGGCTACGAAACCGAGTCACCCAAATGCAGTGTTAATAATACAAGCAATTTAGCAGGACTTGACTGTGCCGCAAAGGTGCTTATCGAAGAAAAATTCGATTATTAAAACATCCGTAAATTATTGAGAAAAACTAAATATCAGTATATTTTTTAACGAAGTCAATTTCTTCGGTCTTTGTTATATTAGGATTTTGCAGTTTAAGTTTAAGCACTTCATCAAAAATTTGAGAATATTTATCTGACGGCGGAATTCCGATTTTTTGCAAGTCGTTGCCGTTTATTGCAATACGTATACTGCGTAAGTTATCCAAATAACGGCAGGCACCTGCTGTATCTTTTAATATTCCGTATAAAATTACGGTTTCAACGGAAGCGTTTTCAAAAGCTTTGTATAATTCAAAATCAGTTTTGAGGATTTTTTGCGGAATATCATTTAGAATTTTTTGTTCTTTAGCGGTCAATGGCAGACGTGATAAGTCTTTTAAAACCCCCATATATATAAGCCAAACATTTTCGGGAGAGTATTTATTTACCAAATTTTCTATATTAATATTCGGTGAAATTACTTCTTTTTCCGTAACGAGTTTGTAGATTTTTTCGTCAATAAATTCGTCAAAAGCCTTTTGAGAGTTAAGATTAAATGTTTCAACAAGTTCTTTTTTTAATCTTTTGTAGCTCATATCATAATTAATATTATCTAAATAATCTTTTTGAAGCTGTTTTGTATGTTCTTCGAGTTCAAAACCGAGTCTTACCGAGAATTTTAACCCGCGTATAATTCTTGTCGGGTCATCAATAAAGCTTTTATCGTGTAAAACACGCAATTTTTTATGCTTTAAATCGTCCAGACCACCTGTGTAATCTATAATTTCGCCTGTCGTAACCGATTTGGCAAGAGCATTAACCGTAAAATCTCTGCGTAAAACATCATCTTTTAATGAACAACCGAGATTTGTTATAACGGGAAGATGCCCTTTTTTTTCGTATATTTCCTGTCTTGCGGAAGCAAAATCGATTTCATTGCCGTTAATTTCAACTCTAATAGTGCCGAATTTCGGGTTCTCTTTTATAACTTTTCCGAATTTAGCACAGTATTCAATATCACGACCCGTATAAACTATGTCCGTGTCCAAAGGCTCTTGTCCGAGAATTTCATCTCTTACGACACCGCCGATGTAAAAGAGTTTATTTGAAGTATCATTTATTTTAATGATGTTCATAAGCGAATTTTAACTTAAAATATATCAGGTTACAAGTTTAACCGTATTCAAAAAAAATAAAACTTATCGGAGAAATATTTATGTTACAGGAAGCTACAAGAGCAATAAATTCGGCATTTAACAACAGTTTTATAAAAAAATTGAGTCAATACCTTCATGACTGCGTGCGGGAAGAAGTTAAAAGCTCTACTTTCAGAAATTTGAAAGGTGATAAAGAGAATAAGTGGATATTTTTGAAGGGTGAAGAAAAACTTTTTACCGATTTTGAAGAATATCTTGCACTTGACGGAAGCGACCCCAAATTGACCGAAATGATGATACAAAGCGATTTGGGGCAAAAAGACAAGTATCTTATTTACGGGTATCTTTTTATCGTCGGAAAAAGCAGCAAAACCCGCAGACAAAATGAATTTTTGACTCCTCTTTTGTATATGCCCTGTAAACTTGAACGTAACGGCGTAAATATTAATTGTATTCCTCTTGATGAAGTGTTGTCTTTGAATACGGGTGCTCTTGCGGCTTTGATGAGCAAAAATGACGATGAAGATGAAGTTGATTTGCTTCTTGAAGGTATTTTGGATGTTGTACCCGATTTGCCGATTACTAAAGAAAAACTTGATATATTTCTTACTACTTTAAAATCTCTCGTACCTGAAATTGAAATAGCTTCCCCCAATGACGAGTTTTTGGAAGAAGATAATATTTCCAAAACTCCGGCAAAAGATTTTTACAAAGAAGAAATAAATTCCGATAATATTGAAGATATTGTTGAAGCCGAAACTAATCAGGAAAAACAGAAAGTTAAACTTGAAAAAATAACCTTAACCTATCAAAGTGCAATTATTTTGACTAAAAGACCGTCTGTTACCGCAGGGGTTTTGCATGAACTGACTCAAATAGCCGAAAAACCTTCAGGCATCTACAGAGAAACAGCTTTGAATATAATAAATGAAGAATATGCTCAGAGTAAAGAAAAATCGGTTCCGATAAAAGACCTGAATAAAATTACCGATTTTTACCCGATAACTCCGCTTTCTTTAAGCGACAGTCAATTGCAGGTTATAAGAAATATAGATAACTGCAAGTTCATTGCCGTTCAAGGTCCTCCGGGGACGGGAAAATCACAAACAATAGTTAATCTTGCTGCACATCTTGTTGCAAACGGAAAAACCGTTCTGGTCGCTTCACGTATGGATAAAGCGGTCGATGTCGTTGCGGAAAGGTTGAATGAACTCGGTGCAAGCCACATGGCACTGCGTGCGGGAAGATTAAACTATCAAAGGCAGTTGAGCAACGAATTAGATAATTTACTTTCTCAACCGCAAGAACTTGACGATGATGTGGAAGATATTTTGCTTCTGGATAACAAGGATATGAAAGAACATCTTGATGCAATTAAAAACCTTGAAAATAAAGCGGAACAAATTATAAAGTACGAAAAAAACTGGCATGATAAGCTTCTTGAAATTCAGGAACAGGAAAAATCCGCTCAACAACCGCGTTTTATCAAAAACAGTCTTAAAAAAGCAGAAATTGATATTATTTCTAATACTGTAAAAATCCTTGAAAGCAATATGGAAAAAGTCGGATTTTTATCAAATATTGCTAATTTTACAAGTCTTTACAGGCTTAAAAAAATTCTTAAATTAAAAGATTTTGAAGTGAATTTCGAAAATCTGTCGGTGTTAAAAGAGGAATTACGTTTTTCGTTAATGCAATGGAACTTGAGAAATATAGAATCGGAAATTCAAAAGACCGGTAATTTGCATGTCTTGACGGAACAAATTCGTTCGATGAAAAAGAAACAAAAGACACTGGCGGTTAATATACTTAAAAATAAACGCAGAGAAGCCCTCAAATGCTTGCTGAGAGATGAAAATAAACGCAGAAGGCTCAAAATTCATGCACGTTCTCTTGTTGCAAACAGAAAAAGATTACAAACAAATATACTGGAAGAAGAAGATTTCAGACCGCTTTTGGAAGCTTTCCCCTGCTGGTGTGTGACTACCTATGCGGTTTCGGATTCACTTCCGTTAAAACCCGGCATGTTTGACGTTGCAATTATTGATGAAGCTTCACAATGCGATATAGCAAGCTGTTTTCCGATTATGTTCCGTGCAAAAAGGGCGGTAATCGTCGGTGATGATAAACAGCTTCCGCATTTGTCTTTTTTGGAAAAGGCAAAAGAACAATCGTTTTTGAGCCAGTACGGAATACCGGATAAATACCAGTTAATGTGGAGGTTCAGAACGAATTCCATGTATGATTTGGCGGATTATTACTCTACAAATTCGGTTATGCTTGATGAACATTTCAGAAGTTTACCTCCGATTATAAATTTTTCAAACCATGAATTTTATAACGACAGAATACGTGTTATGCGTAAAGATTTTAATAATGAAAAAGTTCTTGAACTTGTGCATGTAGCCGACGGTAAAGTGGATTTTGACGCCACAAGAAATTTACCCGAAATCGAAGCTGTCGTGAATAAATTACACGAAATTATTATAGAAGATGAACGTAAAAACCCCGAAAAACCCGTGACGGTAGGCATAATTTCACCGTTCAGAGCTCAGGTTGAGCAGTTGAAGATTTCCGTGTCAAAAGTTTTATCCGACCACATGATAAGAAAACATCAGATAGAAATCGGTACGGCTCATACATTTCAGGGCGATGAAAGAGATATAATGCTCATTTCGTGGGCTTTTGCAGATAACAGTTTTACCCAGAGTTTAACATTTTTGCAAAAACCCAACTTGTTTAATGTTGCAATAACCAGAGGGCGTAACAAGGTTATAAACTTTATTTCCCGTAATCCTTACGAATTGCCCGAAGGTCATTTCAGAAACTATATTTCATTTTTACAGGAATACCAAAACAAGCAGCAGGCTTTGCTTTCAGGTGATATCGACGAGAATACTTACAAAAATAATCTCGAAAAAGAAGTCGCCGAACAAATAAGACTCCTTGAACATAAAGTTCAGGCAGGTATCGAAATTGCGGGACTTAACGCCGATTTGCTTGTTGATGAAAAGTTCGTTCTGGAAATTGACGGCTTACAGGACAACTTTACGAACCGCGTTTCCGATATGAAAAAGCAGGCAATACTTGAAAGATGCGGATTTAAGGTTAAAAGAATAACTTTCAGAGAATGGTATTATTCTCCAAAAGCTTGTTTGGACAGAGTTTTGACTGATATTTAATAAATTTTTTCATATTTCCGTTTCATATCCGTTTTTTTTGTTTTATTATTATTTATGCGAACAGATTATTCGGAGTAAGATGGTTATGGCAAAAAGCAGAATAGGAATAGATGTAGGCGGTACAAACGTAAAAATAGCACTTGTTGATGACAAAGGAAAAATTATTTATTCAAACTCCGTTCCAACGCGTGCCGAAATGGGTTATGAATACACAGTCAGTAATATAAAACACGCAATTCATGACCTGTTATACGAAACTAAACTTTCTACAAAAGATATAGAAGGTATCGGTTTTGGTTTTCCGGGACAGGTTGATTACAAAGCGGGTATAGTAAGAAATGCTCCGAATATCCCCGGCTGGGTTGATGTTCCCATTGCAACGCTTATAGAAGATGAGTTCAGAGTGCCGACCCGTGTGGATAACGATGTACGATGTGCGGCTTTGGGAGAATTGAACTACGGAGCGGGACGCGGGTGTGAAAATCTTATATGTATAACAGTCGGAACAGGTATAGGTTCGGGCTTGATTGTTAACGGTAAATTGGTTCGCGGTGCTTCTAATGCGGCGGGTGAAATAGGACATATAAAAATGCAAATGCATGGCGGCCCGATATGCGGGTGCGGTGATACAGGCTGCTTGGAAGCCTTTGCTTCAGGTCCTTCCATTGTTGCACTTGCCGAAGAATATATAAAAGGCGGGAAATCAACTAAATTCCGCGAAATGGCAAACGGCGGGCAGATAACTCCGTATATTGTTTCTCAGGCTGCTTTAAACGGTGACCCCGTAGCACAGCGAATATTTAGTATAATGGGTGAGTATATCGGTATCGGAATGGCAAGTGTTGTCAATCTTTTAAATCCCGAAAAAATTATAGTTGGCGGCGGTGTTGCTGATGCGGGTGACCTTTTGCTTAAACCTTTGACGGAAACTTTGAAAAGCCGTGCAATGAAAATTGCAGGTTCCGCAGTTAAAGTGGTTCATGCGGAATTAGGTAACTCCGCAGGTGTAATCGGTGCAGGATTATTAATGGAAAGCTAAAGACATATTTGATTTTAAATTATTCATTGAATGATTATTTGGTCTTAATGGTGTTTATGAAACTTTAGCGACGGAAGATGATTAGTAATTTATTTTTATAATAACATACTGTCCGTGATTTATATCTCCGGACAGTATTATTTTTCTTGACAAAACTTAAGAAATTATGTAATGACACTATAGTTTGTGAGGATAATCGTCCTTAAATTCCCAACCGTCTAAATACAAAAGATAAGTACACCATGCCCCCACAAGTCGGCACCCACGCAAAACATTTTCCCGCTTGGATAAATCCGTATTTATGGGGGCTTCACCTTCGGGAACTTTATAATATGATGAATATTCTCTCCATGTATTCGGGTGAAATCCGCCACTGCCCATCAGATAACTAAAAGTTTTTGTATTCGGTTTTTTAAAACTCGTGTCACCTACTAAATTATAGTCACAATCTATTAATACTCCGCCATTTCTGCATTTCATACAGCCATCGGGGAATTTTATTAAAAGCGGATAGGTACTGTTAAAAGGTATAGATACTTCTACACTTTTAAGGTATTTTGCAAAATACTGATTATAAAATATATCCCAATCTTCTTTTGTATTGCTTGCGGGGAATGTCCATTCCTTAGTCGACCCGTTTTCTACTTCCGATAATTGTATTGCCTGCTGCATTGTGCTGTAAAATTTTTTCAATTTTGTCGAATATGATTTTCTTTTATAACTTTGAATAAGTGTCGGCATGGTCATCGCCGCCACAATGCCGATGATACCGAGGGTGATTAGAACCTCGGCAAGGGTAAAGGCGTGTCTGTCACCCTGAACAACCATGTCATTCTGAACTTGTTTCAGAATCTTATCTTTTTTGCGTCTCACTGTCTTTTCTAAAATCGTAATGTTTTTAATTTTTTCTTTCATTTTTAGTTCCTTTCTTTTTTTTATTACTGTTTATTACTCTTTTATTTGTCATTCAAAAACCTTCATGTCACCCTGAATTCATTTCAGGGTCTTATTTATTCGGTATTGGTACATAATCCTGAAATATCTTGGATATACTCCAATGCATGCAGAGGCTTGTTATTCACCATAGTTGTGGACATTGACTTTGGTTTAGTTTCTTTTCTATTTAAAGACTTAATAAGGCTCAGATGCTGAAACGAGTTCAGCATGACATGGGTTGGTGTCATTCCGCAACATAACCTATGCGAAATGGCTATTTGTATCGATAATGTATGTCTAAGACCC
>CANPZB010000065.1 GCA_947588755.1 Candidatus Gastranaerophilales bacterium
TTAAAAAATTAACGAATTTGAAAAAGTTGGTGAGACTTGAAAAAGCTAAGATCCTGAAACAAGTTCAGGATGACATGTTGATTAAAAATGACGGGGGCGAAAAAACCGTGAGACGCGAAAATGGTAAGGCCCTGAAACAAGTTCAGGGTGACATGGGGTGGTTCAGGGGTGATTTTTCTGGTGCTTTAGCACCCGAAAAGAACTTCTCACTTTTCACTTTTCACCTTTCACCCAAAGATACCCTCACTTCTCACTTTTCACAACGCTGTGCTTTTACACTGGCAGAAGTCCTTATCACTTTAGGTATCATTGGCGTTGTTGCGGCAATGACCATGCCATCTTTGGTACAGCATTATAAAGAAAAAGTTACTGTTAGCAAGCTTAAAAAAGCCTACTCAATGATGAACAATGCATATCAGTTTGCAAAAATTGATAACGGCGAATTCGGTACATGGTTTAATGACAAGGCTGGTGAGCAGCTAAAAGATGAAGATGGTAACTTAATCTTTTCAGATAACTCAAAACAAAACATGGATATAATGTGGGACAGATTTGAACCGTATTTAAAAGTCACTTCAAGATGTAAAGTATCCGACACAACCTGTCGAAAATATGATGTGGTATATACATTAGACGGAACGGAACGCCCTAAAGGATACACTAAAGACACTGCCGTGTTAAACTTAAACGACGGTACAACATTAGGCTATGGAGCTGTACATCGTTTGTCAAATTGTAACAATGAAGCATCTTGCGGTGATTTTTGGTTTGATATAAACGGATTGAAAACAGGACCGAATACTTTTGGGAAAGATATATTTGCATTTGAGTTTTTAAAAGACAGAATTGTTCCGACAGGGCAGAACAGAACTTGTGATATTAACAAACCATCCGCAGATAATGTAAACGGTTACGGTTGCACAGCTTGGGTAATACAATTCGAAAACATGGATTATTTGCATTGTCCGGAAAAACTCGGTTGGGATAAACAACACAGTTGTAAAAAATAATTATTTGTGATTATTGCGGTTTTACGACCGATATTACGTAATTATTATTAAAGTATTTATTTGCACAGTCAATAATATCAGATTCGGTTACGGAATTAATAAGCTTTTCATACTCATCATCAAATTCGTAACCCCTTCCTGATATCTCAAACCATCCTATTGTTGCCGCTTTATCAAGGTTTGTTTCTTTGGAAATTAAATACTGTCCCGTCAGCTTGTCTTTTGCTTCCTGCAACTCTTTTGAGCCGACAAATTCTTTTTTCAGTATATTAATTTGTTCAAACAACTTGGATTTGGCAATTTCAAGATTTTCGGGGTTTGTCCCTATGTAGACAATAAATGACCCGCCGAGAATATTGGGTGAATATTCCGAACCGAGTTGATAAGCTAAACCGTCTTTATCACGCAGGTTTCTAAACAGCCTTGAACTCATTCCCGTGCCTAAAAGTGAGTCAATAACCTGCAATGCGGCGTATTCTTTTTGGTTCATAACACCGGGAGTCTGCCAGCCGATTATTATCCAGTCGGTTTTTAAATCTTTAACCGTTTTGACAGAGGTTTTTACCGATTTCAAAGCGGGGATTTCCGACAAATGAGCTTTGTATGAAAATTCAGGAAGATTTTTATCCCCGAATATTTTGCCGAACTCATTTATAACTTCTTGTGAATTGACATTGCCGTTAACTGATATCACAACATTTTTCGCATCGAAAACTTTGTCATAATAAGACTTTATATCATCAGCTTTGATAATCGGGAAAGTTTTTTCAAACTTTATCGACCCGTTTGAGTATGGTGAATTTTCATAGATGAGGTTTTTATAATTTTCGGCTGCAAGAGTTAAAGGAATATCTCTGCTCTTTTTAATATTGTTAAGTTTTTCATCACGTACTTTATCCAGTTCGTAAGAACTTAGCAGAGCATTATTAACAATTTCATCCAAAATTTCATAAGTTTGCTTTAATTCATTTTTAGTTGTCAAAACCGTTAAGGTGAATGCATCCGGTCTTATTCCCGGTTCAATTTTTATACCTTTGTCCTCTAAAGTTTGAGCGAGTTCGGATGCGGAGTATTTTTTTGTGCCTTTTAACAGCAGTGACGCGGTTAAATTAGCCGTTCCGGGGATTTTTTCAATAAACTCGCCGCCTTTTGCATAAATACTTATTGCGACAATATCATTTATGTCGTTCGGACTAATAAGAAGTTCCGCACCGTTTGAAAGTTTGTATTTTGATGTTTTTGAATTGCCGCTTATAAGCTGTGCGGGTGCAATATCTTCATTGTTACGGGTATTTGAAATTTTTACTTCCTTCATATTCCGCGGAAGAACAACCGAAACCGCACTTTTATCTTTACCTAAATATTTGTTTGCGGCATGTTTAACTTCATCTGCCGTAACTTTTTTTATGTTATCAAGATATGTTTCATAATACTTTATATCGTCGGTGGTTACATAGGTGTATCCGATTTCGTTTGCTATGTTGGAAACCGATTCTCTGCTGTAGTATGTATCTCTTTCTATAATATTTTTTGCGACTTTTAACTGTTCGTCAGTTACTCCTGATTTTTGAATATTGTTTATTTCATTAAAAATTTCATTTTCCAGTTTATTTTGTTTTTCGGGAATAAAGTTAGCCGAGATGTAGAAAATACCGTCCTCTCTAAATCCCGCATTAGCCGCACCCGTTGAAAACGCAAGTTGTTTTTGCTCTTTTATGTCACGATATAAAATTGAAGAACGACCGCTGCCGAGAATTGCAGCCAAAACATCAAGAGCATAAGAATCTTTGTCATTAATTTTTACTCCGCGAAAACCGATTAGCATATAACCGGAATTTGTGTCGGTATATTCGGTCTTTCTTAGCTGTTTTGACAAAGGTTTTTCGGGCGGAAAATTGTTTTTAACACTTTTTTTGCATTCCGTACCGAACTCTTGTTTAACTTTTTCAACAGCCTTTTGCGGGTCAATGTCGCCGACGATTACCGTTACCATATTTGAAGGTCCGTAATATGTGTTATAATAAGAAAGTATTTCATCTCTGTGTATGCCGTTTATGATTTCGGATGTACCTATAACCTTTCTTTTGTAAGGATGATTAGTGTATAAAAGTGAAATAAGATTGTCATAAACCATTGTGTTCGGAGAATTTGCATCTTTTGCGATTTCTTCAAGAACTACTTTTCTTTCTTTTTCAAGCTCTTTTCTCGGTATAAGCGGATGAAGCAGCATATCTGCATGCATTTCAAGTGCCAAATCAAAGAATTTTGACGGAACGGTTATGTAATAATGCGTAAAATCTTTGCTTGTAGCTGCGTTGTTAACTGCACCTTTTGCTTCCAATATCTTATCAAATTCGCCTGTCGGATGATTAGTACTGCCTTTGAAAAAAAGATGTTCCAAAAAATGTGATACACCGTTATTGCCGTCATTTTCATTTATTGACCCCGTTTTTATCCAGGTGTCTATTGTGACAATAGGATTTGAACTTACCCGTTGAATGACGGCAGTTTGACCGTTATCAAGCTTGTATACATTGTAATCCGCGGCTAATACGCTTAAACCGATTAAAAATACCGATAAAAAAACAATAATTTTCTTCATAAATCTCTCTCTTTTTCTGATTAAACCTTGAAAAAATAATATAATAAATAATCGTTAAAAAAAAGTAGTCTGTTTGATAATTATTTTTTTATAAATTTTCTAATCCCCAATATGCCTGCGGTAATTAAAGCTATTGTGCAAAAAACATAAACCGAAACGGGAGTTTTTTTGTACCTGCTGCCGTTTTTCCCGACTTTTTCATAAATATCTCTGTCAAGTGCATTATACGCTTTTGTTGCCTGATAATCCGAATATAAAACAGGCTTGAAATGGTCATCAGGTACGGCAAGTATTCCCACCTGAGGCTTGCTGCACTTCATTGATTTCATATAAGTATCATAATTATTTTCTACACTTACCGACATATTTCTTATAAAACAAAAGACATTAAAAAATTGCCTTTATCACAAATTTATATTAAAATAACTTATAATATGCAATTGACATTTCCAAAGTTATTGCTTAATATTAATTTACTTCACAAAAAATTGAGTTTTACATACACAATTAAAGAAAGGGAAAAATATGGAAAAATACATTTGTACGGTATGTCAATACGTTTATGATCCGGCGGAAAACGGTAACATAAGTTTTGAAGATTTACCCGATGATTACACCTGCCCGATTTGTTCCGTCGGTAAAGATATGTTTGAAAAACAATAATTTGTCCGTAAGGAGAGAGATATATGGCTGATATAAGAGGAAGTGAAACAGAAAAAAATCTTTTAGACACATTCGGTATTGAATCCGAACTAAGAACTAAATATGATTTGTATTCAATAGTTTCGGAACGGGAAAATTACGGATATATAACAAGATTTTTGCAGGATACCGCAAAGAGCCGAAAAGAGCATTCAAGACTTTGGCTTAAATGGCTCTATAACGGCAATGTACCTCATATTGAGGAATTATTAAAAAATTTGCTGACCGAGCAGGAAAAATTATGTTCAAAGTATGAACAATATGCTCAAAAAGCTAAAGAAGAAGGCTATGATCATGTTTCGGATTTATTCAGTCATATTCACAATTTAGAGAAAAAACATCAGGAATTTCTCAGAAAAATTATACTCAGTGTAGAGGACAGTTACGTACAACCCGCGGCTGACGGAACTTTTAAATGGGAATGCTCACATTGCGGTGCATATTTTCAGGACAAAAATATGCCTGAATACTGTCCTTTGTGTCATGGGGAAGATGTATTTTTCTTTAAAGTACCCAATTAGTTTAAAGGAGATTAAAAATGCAATTTAAAGAAATAAAAACCAACGTATATTACTGCGGTCTTAACGACAGAAACAGAAAGATTTTTGATGAACTTATTCCGCTTGAAAACGGTACAAGTTACAATTCGTATTTAATCAAAGGAAGTTCAAAAACCGCTTTGATAGATACTATGTATCCGCCAAAGACCGATGAATATTTAAAAAACTTTGATGAAAATAACATTACAAAAATTGATTACATTATTGCAAATCACGGAGAACAAGACCATTCGGGTTCAATTCCCGCTTTATTAAAAAAATACCCCGAAGCAATAGTGGTTACAAATCCTGTGTGTGCGGGAAATATCAAAGAAATGCTTCATGTTCCCGATGACAAAATTAAAATTATTGAAAATAAAGAAGAATTATCGCTCGGAGATAAAACATTAAGGTTTATTTTTGCCCCCGGAGTTCATTGGCCTGACACAATGTTTACATATTTAATTGAAGATAATCTTCTGTTTACATGCGATTTTCTCGGAGCACATTTCACGTTTGAAGATATTTATGCACCTCATAACGACGAACTTTACAAAAGTGCGAAAAGATATTATGCGGAAATAATGATGCCTTTCAGGCTGATGTGCAAAAATTATACAAAAATGATTAAAGAAGAAATTAAACCTGAAATGGTACTTCCAAGCCACGGACCCGTTCATAAAGAACCTTCATATATTTTGGATGCTTACGAGGACTGGTCATCCGATACATGTAAAAACCTTGTTTTGCTCCCTTATGTATCCATGTACGGAAGTACCGAAGAAATGATTGATTATCTGGTAAAAGGTTTGGAAGCCAAAGGCATAAAGACATTGAAATACGATATTGTCGAAGGTGATTTGGGTGATTTGGCAATGGGACTTGTAGATGCCGCAACCGTAATTCTTGGCAGTTCAATGGTGCTTGCAGGCCCTCATCCTATGGCGGCAAATATTGCTTATCTGGCAGGAGTTTTAAGACCGAAAACAAAATTCGCTTCTTTTGTAGGCTCTTATGGCTGGGGCGGTAATCTTTTCGGTAAATTAGGCGATATGCTTGCAAATTTAAAATTGGATGTAATTGAACCAGTTCTTGTTAAAGGTAAACCGAAAGCAACGGATTTTGAAAAACTTGATGATATGATAGATGCTGTTTATGCCAAACATAAATCTGTAAATCTTGTTTAATAAAAAAGACTCACTTAAAAAAGTGAGTCTTTTTTTTTGCGATTAATTTTATTTAATAAAATAATTCAATAATGTTCTTACCCCTGCACCTGTTGCACCGGCGATAAATTCTTTTTGAGGTTTTTCCAAAAATGCGGTTCCCGCAATATCAATATGAGTCCATTTGACATCTTTTACAAACTCTTTAAGGAAAATGCCTGCAATAGAAGCACCGCCTTGCCTTGAACCTGTATTTTTCATATCGGCAATGTCTGATTTTAAACTGTCCTTGTATTCTTCATACATCGGAAGCTGCCAAAATCTTTCCCCGCTTTTTGCACCGACTTCGATAAGATTTTTAATCATTTCCTCATCATTACCCATTATACCCGAAGCAATACTTCCCAAAGCAACGACACAAGCACCTGTTAGTGTCGCTATGTCAATAACTTCATCCGTTTTAAGTTCACAGGCATAACACAATGCGTCGGCAAGTGTAAGTCTGCCTTCCGCATCGGTATTATCTACTTCAACAGTTTTGCCGTTTTTTGCCGTCAAAATGTCACCGGGTTTGTAAGAAGAACCCGAAGGCATGTTTTCACAAGCCGCAATTATACCGTGAACTTCAATATCAGGTTGAAGTTCAACGAGTGCACGCATAACACCGAGAACGCAAGCTGCACCCGACATATCATCTTTCATTGTAAGCATGGATGAGGGCGGTTTAATATCAAGCCCACCTGAATCAAAACAAATACCTTTGCCGATTAATGCTATTTTCTTACGGGGATTACCCTTTGAGTATGTCATGTGAATAAATTTCGGCGGATTAACACTGCCCTGCCCGACGGCAAGAAAAGCATTCATACCCATTTTTTCAATTTCATCTTTTTCATAAATTTTGGTTTGTATGCCGTTAATGCTCAATGCGGTTTTGGCAAGATAATCAGGAGTTGCGATTTGTGCGGGTGTGTTTGCCAAATCACGCGTAAACTTCATTGCTTCTCCAAAAATTCTTCCTTCATCAACACTTTCCTGGGTGAAACCGCCAAAGACGATTTCTTGCAGGTGATGAACTTTTTCGGATTTATACTTATCATAGGCATAATCTGCGATATAAGCACCGATTACGGCAGATTTACCGTAATCTTTGTCCAGCCCGAGTTCAAAACAAACAGTTTTCGCTTTAATTTGTCGAAGTTTATTTACGGCTTTTGCAACGGCTTTACATACCTTGTTTTCACAAAGTTCTTCGCGTTTGCCCATACCGAGAATAAGAATTTTTTTCTGTGCAAGAGTATTGTGAGCGTGATAAATATACGTATCACAAAATTTCCCTTCAAACCCGTCATCATCCACAACATATTGGTTAATATCGGCAATAAATGTTCTTTCGCCTTCAAATTTGCTGATTACCATAACATCACATTTGTATTTTTTGGCATCTTCAATAACTTTAATATTCATATTGTAATCTCCTCTTTTAGCCTATTATAGCACTTTATCCAAAAGTTGTAAATTACCGTAATAACACTTGAAATTTTTTAAATATATGTTATAATGATAGAGTAAGGTTGAAATATTTCAATCTGGCGTTACTGTGGTGCGAAGCACCGAAAATTTGGGAGTTAATGAAAAAATTATGAAAAAATCGAATTTTGAAGTTTTAGCATTCACC
>CANPZB010000066.1 GCA_947588755.1 Candidatus Gastranaerophilales bacterium
CACCCCATGTCATCCTGAACTTGTTTCAGGATCTTATTTCGTGGCATTGGTTCAGTATCTTAATTGTACGAAAGACCCTGAAATGAATTCAGCATGACATGAATAGTTATAGTTTTCAATAAAGAGTAATAAATAAAAAAAGAAAGGGAAAAAACATGAGAGAAAAAATTAAAAACGCAACGATTTTGGAAAAGACTGTAAAATCCGACAAGGCTCAGATGCTGAAACAAGTTCAGCATGACATGGGGTGGTTCAGGCATAGTTTTGGTGCTTTAGCACCCGATAAGAACCTCTCACCTTTCACTTCCCACTTTTCACGTAGAGCCGCTTCCCGAATTATTCGGGTTGTCGCGGGAGTAACGTCCCGCTCCACCTCACGGGTTGGGTTCGCTATCGCTCACACGGCACCCTACCGAAAATTCGGTTTCACTCTGGCGGAGGTTTTAATCACCCTCGGGATAATCGGCATTGTTGCAGCAATGACTATGCCGTCATTAATTCACAAATATCAGGAAAAAGTACGCATACAGCAGTATAAAAAGGCTATTAGTTTGATAAGTCAGGCTGTAGCAAGTCAATATGCCGCTAACGGTGTTTATTTTGAATGTTATTACGGGAGCGGTTATGATACTCTCAGTCAATGTTCCGAAATGTTTAATGATATTCCAAAATATTTAAAAGTAGCCAAGTATTGTGAGAATAATGCATTTAGTAATGGCTGTATCCCGGATTATGACGGCATGGACACTATGTTAAAAGACTCTGATAATAATATGTCTGATGAAGATATACAAGATTTTGTCCATAAAAATTGTGTCGGTTATGAAAAAAATCAAATAAAAAATAGTAATCCTGCTCTGGTATTGTCAGACGGGACTATAATTGTATCTTATTTACCGAATTGGGGATTAAAATTTTTCCTTTTGGATATAAACGGTAAAAAAGGCCCGAACAAGTGGGGATACGATATGTTTACAGCACAATTAACCAGATCAAAAGGCGGGCTTTCCCTTGGACCTGCAGGTTGTATGGCACCTGCAAAGGGCGGCTTAACAAACACTCAAATGTACGAAAAAGCTTTCTACGGAAAGTAGTTGAAAGTTGGCGGAAAAAAGACCGATTTTGTACGGGCGGGGATAAAACGATTATCCTTGGTAATTTTATAATTTGCCGTGTTTAATACATTAAAAATAAACAAATTAACATTTTTTTAATATTCTTTTTTATTAAAAATATTGAAATTCTTGTTTAATTGTGCTAATATAAAAATATAAATGGTATTAAGTACACTTAATAAATTGTATTAAACAAGGAGAAAAACATGGCTACAAAAGAATTTTTTACAAATTCGGAAGAATTAAAAAAACTTATGTCGGCTGCAAGAGCAACTATCACTGCCCCCTTCTTCGGTAACAATGTAGAAGAAGTTAAGTCGGTATCTGAGGCATACAAGCTTGCTAAAAACAGCCCGGGAACTATTGAACTTACTGGTATGCCGGTATACCAACCCGAAAAAATCGGACTTCCGCAAGGTGCAAACCAGTTGTTATTCAATGACGGTACGGTTGTCGGAAGATGTGCCGCAGCAAGAAAAATTGTCGGCGAACCCAATTGCGATTTAAAATATTTATTGCCGATTATCCGTGAAGCTATTTATGCTACACGCGACAAATTAATGTATAGAAC
Organism: Candidatus Gastranaerophilales bacterium; assembly: GCA_947588755.1. GTDB lineage: Bacteria > Cyanobacteriota > Vampirovibrionia > Gastranaerophilales > Gastranaerophilaceae > CANPZB01. The sequence continues at coordinate 1,687 of CANPZB010000066.1, forward strand.
CGAAGCAGTTGTAGGTTTGGAAGAAGACTTTATGATTAAAGCTCATCTTTTAATACCTGAAGGTTTTGAAAACATTATGTATTCTTGGATGTTGAATTTCCAATATATTAATGAAGCATATTCTCAAATGTATTCAAATTCAAGAGAATTGCCGGAAGGCGATATTTATGTATTTTCAGATCCTGACTGGTCACACCCCGATTTCCCTTACGGTTTAACCTTCTTTGATCCCGAACACAATTGTGCTTGTATTTTGGGTATGAGATATTTTGGTGAACACAAAAAAGGTACATTGACACTCGCATGGGGTTGTGCGGCACGTAACGGTTATGCATCATGCCATGGCGGTATGAAACGCTACAATTTGGACGGCGGAAAGTCATTCCAGGTTGCCGTATTCGGACTTTCAGGTTCGGGTAAATCAACAATTACCCACGCTAAACATAATAACAAATACAATATTACCGTTCTTCACGATGATGCGTTTATCATCAATGTTGAAGATAAATATACCATAGCCTTGGAACCTGCTTACTTTGACAAAACCGCAGATTATCCGATAGGCTGTGACGACAACAAATACATTCTTACACAGCAAAATGCGGGTGCTATTGCACTGGCTGACGGTAAAGTAGTTTCCGTAACGGAAGATATAAGAAACGGTAACGGACGTGCCGTTAAGTCAAAATTGTGGTCACCGAACAGAGTTGACAGAATTGACCAGCCGATAAACGCTATTTTCTGGTTGATGAAAGACCCGACAATACCGCCTGTTCTTAAATTATCGGGTGCTGCTTTAGGTTCTGCAATGGGTGCAACTCTTGCGACTAAACGTTCATCGGCAGAAAGACTTGCTGCAGGGGTTGATCCTAATGCATTAGTTGTTGAACCTTATGCAAATCCGTTCAGAGTATATCCTTTGTCAGTTGATTATACAAGATTTAAACAGTTAATCGCTGACGGCGTTGACTGCTACATTTTGAACACAGGCGAATTTATGGGTACTAAAGTTCAGCCGAAACATACTCTGGGTATTATTGAAGCTATTGTTGAAGGTTCGGCTAACTTCCATAAATGGGAAAACTTCACTGATATTCAAATTATGGATGTTGAAGGATTTGATGCTTCATTCTCAAATAAAGATTATGCGGAACAATTTATTGCACGTATGAACGACAGAATTAACTTTGTAAAATCAAGAGAAACCGAAAAAGCAGGTATAGATAAACTTCCCGCTGATGCTCTTGAAGCTCTGGAATCTGTTGTTAAACAGGCAAATCTTGTTAATGTTTAATCGATTACCAAGAAAAAATATTTTCGGACTCATTATTATGAGTCCGATTTTTTATGCGTGCTATAATAAAGAAAAAAGAGGTTATATGAAAAGTTTCAAAAAAGGTATGTCAACTACGGGTTATGCAATAATTTTTGTTATAGTTCTCGGCATAATAATGATAATAAGTGCTCCAATGATGGCGGATAAGTATAAAACAAACAATTCCGAAACTGAAAATCAATATGTTCCGCCACGAAACGACTATGAAAATTATGATTATTCAAGTATGGAGCAACGTATTATGAACAGTGTCGATGACAAAATCAGAAATGCTCTCGGGAATAATGAAAATTCTTCCGTTTCCGACAAGTATGTTTGCAGTATTGAAGGGGTAGTTGATAGTCAAGGAAATGTGCGTTCCATTGACAGACAAACCGATTTGTCCGTCGAAAAAATAGTTTTTGTTTGTCAGTACAGGCATTGATTATTAAAAATGTATAAAGATTGTAAAAAATACACTTGCTTTTATAAGTTGTTTGTTTTATAATTAAATTGTGAAATAAATCACGAATAACAATATTTAATACATTTACTTGTAAAGGAGAATAAATAATGACAACACAAAGCAAAAAGACTGTTGAAAATCTTGAAAAGACATTGAATAAGTCTACTCTTGTTGACAATGCGGAACAACTGGAATTGTTAATAGAAAGAGTTAAAAAAGCACAAAAGATTTACTCAACATTTACTCAGGAAAAAGTTGATGCGATTTTTAAAGCTGCAGCTACCGCTGCGGATAAAGCACGTATCCCCCTTGCTAAAATGGCAGTGGAAGATACAGGTATGGGCGTAGTTGAAGATAAGATTATAAAAAATCACTATGCTTCCGAATACATTTACAACAAACACAAAAACGCGAAAACTTGCGGAGTTATATCACATGACAAAGCTAACGGTATTAAAATTGTAGCAGAGCCTTTAGGAGTTATAGCAGGTATTGTACCGACAACAAACCCGACTTCTACGGCTATTTTTAAATCGTTAATAGCTTTAAAAACCCGTAATGCAATAATATTTTCACCCCACCCGAGGGCAAAGAATTCCACTATAGCAGCTGCTAAACTGGTACTTGAAGCTGCCGTTAAAGCAGGTGCACCGGAAGATATAATCGGCTGGATAGATGTTCCTTCCATTGAATTGTCTAACCAATTAATGAAACATCCTTCCGTAGACTGTATTTTGGCAACAGGCGGTCCCGGAATGGTTAAGGCTGCTTATTCATCAGGCAAACCAGCATTGGGTGTCGGCCCCGGAAACACTCCGGCTATTATTGATGAAACAGCCGATATTCAAATGGCGGTTTCTTCAATACTTCTTTCAAAAACTTTCGATAACGGTATGATATGTGCTTCGGAACAGGCTATAGTCTGCGTTAAAGATGTTTACGAAGATGTTAAAAAAGAATTACAATTCCGCGGTGCTTATATTTTGAACAGCAAAGAAGCGGAAAAAGTTGCAAAAATTATCTTAACCGAAGCAGGTTCGGTTAACCCGAAAATTGTAGGACAACCCGCATATAAAATTGCGGAACTGGCAGGGGTTGAAGTTGACCCGTCCGTTAAGGTTCTTGTGGGTGAAGAAAAAGAAGTAGATATTGCAAATCCTTTTGCACACGAAAAACTTTCACCCGTCTTGGCATTATACAAAGCAAAAGATTTCGAAAATGCCGTAGATATGGCACACGACTTAGTTATTTTAGGCGGTGCGGGTCATACTTCGGTATTGTATACTGATGAAAGAACACAAAACAGAATAAACTATTTTGCGGAAAAACTTCCCACCTGCAGATTGCTTATTAATTCACCATCATCACAAGGCGGTATCGGTGATTTATACAACTTCAAATTGGAACCGTCATTAACACTCGGCTGCGGCTCCTGGGGCGGAAACTCTGTTTCAGGTAACGTAGGTGTTGAACACTTATTAAATTACAAAACAGTTGCTGAAAGGAGAGAAAATATGCTCTGGTTTAAGGTTCCGCCTAAAGTTTACTTTAAAAGAGGTGCTGTTGATTTGGCACTCCGTGAACTTGAAGGCAAAAAACGTGCATTTATTGTTACAGACAGATTTTTATTTAATTCCGGTGCGGTTAACAGTATCGTTAATGTGCTTGACGAAATCGGTATTGACCACCAAATTTTCTTTGATGTAAAACCTGACCCGACATTGTCAACAATTAATCAGGCAATGGAAATAATCAGACCTTACGAACCTGACGTTATTATCTCACTGGGCGGCGGGTCTCCGATGGATGCGGCAAAAATTATGTGGCTGCTTTACGAACAACCCGATACGGTGTTTGAAGATATCGCTATGAGATTTATGGATATCAGAAAACGTATCTGCCGTATTCCCGATTTAGGTAAGAAAGCTACAATGGTTGCTATACCCACAACTTCAGGAACAGGTTCGGAAGTTACTCCGTTTGCGATTATTACTGACGATGAAACTCACGTTAAGTATGCTATAGCAGATTATGCACTGACTCCGAATATGGCAATTATAGACCCGAACTTTGTTGACGGTATGCCCAAAGGCTTAACCGCAGCTTCGGGTATCGACGCATTGGTTCACTCTTTAGAAGCATACGTTTCCGCTATGGCAACAAACTTCACAAACTCTAACGCACTTGAAGCTACAAAACTTGTATTCAAGTATCTGGAACGCTCTTGGAGTGAAGGCTCAAATGACCCTGTAGCAAGAGAAAAAATGCACTATGCCGCAACAATAGCAGGCATGGCGTTTGCAAACTCATTCTTGGGCTTGTGTCACTCTATGGCTCACAAACTCGGTGCAATGTTCAGTATTCCTCACGGTGTAGCTAACGCATTGTTAATCAGACAGGTTATCAAATACAACGCGGTTGACTGCCCGACAAAACAATGTACTTTCCCGCAGTATAAGTTCCCCAATGCAAAGGCTAAATACGGTCAGATAGCTGATGAACTTAAACTTGGCGGTAAAGATGATGATGAAAAGGTCGCATTGTTAATCGAAGCTATTGATAAACTTATGAAATCAATTAACTTGCCTAATTCTATTAAAGATTTCGGTGTAAGTGAAAATGATTTCAAAGCTAAGCTTGATGAAATGGTTGAACTGGCATTTGATGACCAATGTACGGGTGCAAACCCCGCTTATCCTCTTATGAAGGATATTAAGGCTATATATGAAGATGCATATAAAGGTATTGTAAGAGATTACTACCCGACAAAAAAATAACTTCTTTTCACTTATACAATTACAGAAAGAACCTCTTGAAAAAGAGGTTCTTTTGTTATGTATTGTCAGAACAGTTTTAGTCGGAACATTTATTCTGCACTATGTCATGCTGAACCATAACATGTCATCCTGAACTCTCAACATGTCATCCTGAACTTGTTTCAGGATCTTATTTTGTGGCATTGTTTCAGTATCTTAATTACACGGTACCGGTTCATAAAAGACCCTGAACACCACATGTCATCCTGAACTTGTTTCAGGATCTTATTTCGTGGCATTGTTTCAGTATCTTAATCGCACGGAACCGGGTTCATACAAGACCTCGAACACCACATGTCATCCTGAACTTGTTTCAGGATCTTGTTTTGTGGCATTGTTTCAGTATCTTAATTGCACGAAAGACTCTGAAATAAAACTTAGTTATTTTGCACGAAGTGCCGATACGGTCTTCTCACTTCTCACCTTTCACTTTTCACACCGTCTTAGTCAGAGCATTTGTGTTTACCGTCCCATTGCTACGCACGTAGCCCGCTTGGACAGGCTTAGTCAGAGCATTTATGTTTGCCTTCCCAGCTTAAATCATCACAATGCAGGTAGTCCATGTTTTCGTTATAAATAACCCAAGCAGTACAGGCAACTCCAAAGGTTTTGCAACTACCGAGAAAAGCATATGTTGTTTCATCTGTAGTCCCGCAAGGTATGATACTGTTTTCTGTTAAATAAAACATAAATATATCTTTTCCGTAGGTATTTGGCGGTTTAATTCCGTTTATATCAAAATGTATATTTGCATAAGTACGTGAGAGTTCTCCTAAACCGCGATTGTAAATATCATTCGCAGCAGTTATAACAGTACTACCGTCAGCAAGCAACGCTGATGCTGTTAATGCACTTGAGCCGGAAACGCCTGTATCTATTCCTCCATCACGTCGATAAATTTTATCAGCGACACCACAGGATTTTTGGTCTTTGGCATTATCACAAACTTTAACAATTTTTGCATTTTTTAAAAGCCTGTCACGAACCAGTATTGCATTAACTGCGTTATATGTTTCTTCATTTTCGTTTTGAGAACCCGCATCTCTGCCTGTTATGCCCCACTCGCCAGCTGTACCGTAATCTAATATGGCCAAACGGTAAGCGTTAAATAAAGTATTGTATATTTTTTTGACTTTAACTACAGTTTCTTTTTCCTGATATTTTTGAATAAGTGACGGCATGGTCATTGCCGCAACAACACCGATTATTCCGAGGGTGATTAGTACT
>CANPZB010000067.1 GCA_947588755.1 Candidatus Gastranaerophilales bacterium
AGAATTGAACAAAGAATTGGAAGATGTCATAGATATGGTCAAAAACACGATGTTGTAGTTGTTAATTTTTTGAATGAATCAAATGAAACTGATAAAAGAGTGTATAAATTATTAGAAGAAAAGTTTAATCTGTTTTCCGGTGTATTTGGTTCTTCTGATACTGTTTTAGGGACGTTAGAATCAGGTGTTGATTTTGAAAAAAGAATTATGGCAATCTATCAAGAATGCAGAACTCCAAAGGAAATTAAAGAAGCTTTTGATAAATTGCAAAAGGATATGGACGAAAAAATCCAAGCACAAATGAAACTAACGAAGCAAAATGTGCTTAATAATTTTGATGAAGATGTACATAGAAGACTTGCAACACAATTAGAAGATACTAAAAAGAAAATGAGCAGGTTTGAAAAACTGTTTTGGAATACTACAAAAGTTGTTTTAGGTAATAATGCAAGTTTTGATGACAAAAATCTGACTTTTAATCTTAAAAAGCGTATAGACAATAACCAAACAGGAAATTATTACCTTATTTCTAAAGATAAAGACAAAGAAAATGTTATAGGTAATTATTTATACAGAATGTCTCATCCGCTTGGCGAGTATGTATTAGAGCAGGCAATGAATGTTGATACACCGGCAAAAGAAGTTATTTTTGATATAACTAATCACCCAAGGAAAATTTCAATAGTTAAAAATCTAAAAGGGAAATCTGGTTATTTAGTATTAAATAAACTAAACATTCAATCTTTTGAAAATGCTGATTATCTTCTGTTCAATGCTTTTGATGATGATGGGCAAAATTTAGACCAAGAACTTTGTGAAAAATTATTTGATGTTGGTGCAATATCTAAAAATGACATAGTAATCCCTTATGATATAGATAAGAAACTGGAACAAGATGCTGAACAGCATATAAAGGCAACTATAACCCAAAATGAAGATTTGAATAACGGATATTTAAAAGACGAAATCAACAGGCTTAATAAATGGGCTGATGATTTAATAGGAAATCTTGATAAAGAAATCGCTGATGAAAAAAGAAAAATGAGAAACTACATAAAAGAAAGTACACAAGCAACAAATAATGCTGAATATATAGAACTTCAAGAAAAAGCGGGGGCTTGCAGAAAGAAAGTTTCAAAACTCCGTAGAGAAATTGATGAAAAAGAAGAAGAAATTATTAAAAAGAAAGATGAAAATATAAGAAAGCTAAAAGAACAAATGACCGCAGCAATAGTAACAGAAACATTGTTTAAAATACGTTGGAAAGTGATATAAAAATATATAGGTGAAAAGATGAGTAAACTTGAGGAATTAAAAAGAAAATTAAGAGAGATTTTTCAGTTGGACCAATCAGATTTAGATTTTGGTATTTATAAAATAATGAATGAAAAAAGTGCTGAAGTTACTGATTTTCTTGATAACAAACTTATACCTCGAGTAAGAGAATGTTTAAAAGAGCTTGCCAGTGGTGATAAATCTAATATCCAAAAGGAATTGGATGAGGCAATTACACAGGCGAAATCATTAGGTGCAAATCCTGATGATATACCAAAGGTAAAAGAATTAAAGGCAAAGTTAGGAGATTCTGTTGATTTAACTCTTATAGAAAATGATGTTTATTCCCACCTTATCAGTTTCTTTTCACGTTATTATCAAAGCGGAGATTTTATGTCTCTCAGAAGATATAAAAAAGATGTTTATGCAATCCCTTATGAAGGAGAAGAAGTTAAATTACATTGGGCAAACTCTGACCAATATTATATAAAAACTTCGGAAAACTTTAAGGATTATTCTTTCTTTATAGGTGAAGATGAAGATAAAAAATCTGTTCACTTTAAACTCGTTGAAGCTGAAACAGAAAAAGATAACAATAAAGCAGATAAAGAACGCAGGTTTATGTTGGCAGAAGCTGAACCTATCTATATAGAAGAGGGTGAACTCTATATCAAGTTTGAATACAAAGTTGATGAAAATAAAAAAGACCAAAAGGTTCATAATACTTCAACTATAGAAAAATTGTTACCTGAATTAAATAAAAATGTTTATTCTGAATTTAAAGGATTATTGGAGTTATCACCAACAGAAAAGAATAAAACAAGAACTCTTTTAGAAAAACATCTTACTGATTATACGGCAAAAAACAGCTTTGATTATTTTATTCATAAAGATTTAGGCGGATTTTTAAACAGAGAACTTGATTTCTATATCAAAAATAAAGTATTAAACCTTGATGATTTGGATGAAAAAAATATTCAAAAAAATTTGGGTAAAGCAAAAGCAATAAAAGAGATTGCTAAAAAACTTATTACATTTTTAGCACAGTTAGAAGAATTTCAGAAAAAACTTTGGCTGAAAAAAAAGTTTGTAGTAGAAACAAATTATTGTATTACTTTAGATAAAATTGATGAAAAATTTTATACTGAAATTGTTAAAAACAAAGCACAAATAGAAGAATGGGAAAAACTTTTTGCAATATCAGATATTAAGGCAGACCTGACTAAACTCGGTGGAGAAGTTTTATTAACAGGAACAAATGAAGATAAAAAAATAGAATTCCTAAAACAAAATCCATATTTACAGGTTGATACAAAATTTTTCTCAACAGAATTTAAGTACAAATTACTTTCCGCAATTGATAACCTTGATGAACAAACAAATGGCGTGCTTATAAATGCTGACAATTTTCATGCGTTGAATTTGTTGCAGGAAAAGTACAAAGAACAAGTAAAATGCATATATATTGACCCTCCATATAATACAAATGCAAGTAAAATCGCATACAAAAATGGATATGAACATTCTTCATGGCTATCACTAATGAATGACAGAATTTGTATGTCTAAAAACTTAATGACAGAAAATGGAATAATAAATTTAGCAATAGATGATTATGAATGTCGCAGAATAAATTTATTGCTGGATGAAATTTTTGGAATATCAAATAGTATTTCTAATATTGCAATTTTAACTAATCCAAAAGGTAGAGACCAAGAATATGTCGCTCAAGCACACGACTATTCACTTATATATGCAAAAAATAAAACTGTTGCAGAAACATACAACTTTATTATTTCAGATGAGGAATTAAGCAAAAAATATTCTAAATCAGATGGTGATGATATTTGCAGAGAACTACCTCTTAAAAGAACCGGCAGTGGAAAATTCCGCGAGGATAGACCATTTATGTTCTTTCCGTTCTTTTATAATAAACAAAAAAATATAACAATTTTACCTACAAAAGACGAATATAACTTGATTTATAACAAATCAACAGGTAATTTTAATGATGATTTTTTAAATAAATTAGTAACATCTTATTTAGAGAAAGATTTTATTGCGATACTTCCAATAGATGAAAAAGGGGTATATTTAAGATGGAGATGGGGATATGATTCTTGTCTTCAAGGTGTTAAAGACGGTATACTTTTTGTAAGAGAAACAAATAAAGGAACTTATAATGTATACCAAAAGGATATCGCAAATAATGAGGTAAAACCAAAATCAATGTGGATTGGGGAACAATATGATGCTTCTTCCAAAGGAACTAATTTATTAGAATCTATTATTCCAAACAATCCATTTAATTATCCAAAAAGTTTATATACCGTTAAAGATACTTTAACCATTGGTGCAGGTAATTGTTCTGTTATTCTTGACTACTTTGCAGGTTCGGGAACAACAGGACATGCAACCATTGAACTTAATAGGGATGACGGCGGGAACAGAAAATATATTCTTGTTGAAATGGGCAAGTATTTTAATACTGTTACTAAACCACGTATTCAAAAAGTTGTTTATTCAAGAGAATGGAAAGACGGTAAACCTGTTAATCGTGATGGTGTTTCACAAATATTCAAATACATGATGCTCGAAAGTTATGAAGATGCTTGCAATAACCTTAAACAAAAAACGATACAAACATCATTAACAGATGGTCTTGATGAGCAATACAAACTCAACTACATGTTTGACTTTGAATACTCTGATAGTCTTCTAAATATTGAAATGTTTGAAAATCCGTTTGACTATAAGATGAAGATAACAACAGGCAATGAAACAAAGGAAAAAAATATTGACCTTGTTGAAACATTTAATTACCTTATCGGTCTAAATGTGTCTTCAATATATCAAAAAGACGGATTTATGCTTGTGGAAGGAATAAACAGAGAAGAAGAAAATATTCTTGTTATTTGGAGAAACACAAATGAAAAATCAAACTCTGATTTAGATGAATTTTTAAAGAAAAGAAGAATCAGCACACAAGATTTTGAATTCAAAAAAATCTATGTAAATGGAGACAATAACCTTCAAAACCAAGAAGCAGAAGAAAATGAATTTAAAGTTTCTTTAATAGAAGAAGAATTCAAGAAAAGGATGTTCAGTATTTAATTTTCTCCCCCGCCCTGCAAGAGGGTTAGGGTGTAGCAATAATAGGATTAAACAATGGCAAGGCAAAACAGAATAGATTTTCATAAGAAATTAATATTATTTAAATACATTTTAAGTCTTTTTAGAATAGATAAAATTGAAGACATAGGACAAAATATTAAAGCTTCTTTGTATGAAGATATTGACCTTAATACAAATCATACAAGGTTTTATGAGGTAATCTCAAATAAAACTATTTTTGAAGATATGGTTGCAAGCTGGAATAATTCTAACTGGGATGAAGCCGTTTGGGGAGATAGCGGAGAATACTTAACAAAGTCCCAATTAGAACAGTATGATGAAAATATTGTAAGGTTTACAAATCAGATATCAGAACACCGGGAAAGACCGATAAAATGGAAGTATTTTCAGTATCTTGAATTATTGTTTACGGAAATATATTTAGACAAGTATTTTTCTGATAAAGAACAATTGTTATCAAGCCTAAATACATTTAGAGAAAAGTTTAATGCTGATTTAGGTGAAGAAAAAATAGAAGAATACTCTGAATCTGACCTTAACAAACTTGCCTTTTGGGCTGCTACGGGTTCAGGGAAAACTTTAATTTTACATGTAAATATTCTTCAATTTCAACACTACATAAAGAAATATAATAAACAAAAAGACTTTAATAGAATAATCTTAATCACGCCCAATGAAGGTCTGTCTAAACAGCATAAAGAAGAACTGGAACTATCAAATATCTCTGCTGATTACTTTGATAAAAACTCTTTATCAAAAGTACCTGTTCAATTAACAATGAACACTATGCAAGGAATAAATCAAGACTTTACGGTTGATATTATTGAAATTACTAAACTATCCGAAGAAGATGGAGATAAAACCATAGCAGTAGATGCATTTGAAACAAATAATCTTATACTTGTAGATGAAGGACACAGAGGAACAAGCGGCTCTAATGACGGGAAATGGATAACAAGAAGAAATGCAATATCTTCTGACGGTTTTTGCTTTGAATACTCTGCAACATTTGGTCAAGCAGTTACAAAAGATGAAAAACTTACTCAAGAATATGCTAAATGTATTCTTTTTGATTATTCTTACAAATATTTTTATGGTGATGGGTATGGAAAAGAGTATCAGATATTAAACCTTGCTGATGATAGTGATGAAGAAAGAAGAAATCAATATTTAACAGCCTGCTTATTAACTTATTTCCAACAAGTAATTTTGTACAAGAACAAGCAAAGAGAATTTTATCCATTCTTGCTTGAAAATCCTTTGTGGGTATTTGTAGGAGGAAGTGTTAATGCCGTAAGAACCGAAAATAGAAAACAAGTGTCTGATGTTGTAGATATTCTGTTATTTATAAAAGACTTTATTTCAAACAGACAAAAGAGTATTGAATTCTTAAATAATCTTCTAAACGGTCATGACGGATTCTTAGATAGCAGAGGATTAAATATATTTGAAAATAAATTCAGTTATCTTTTAACACAAACATATACAGGAGAAACATTATTCTCTGATATATTAAAAGAAATATTTAATTCTGAACAAACAGAAGCCCATTTATATATAGAAAATCTTAAAGGTGTGGATGGCGAAATAGGTTTAAGGTTAGGTGATAATGACTATTTTGGTGTAATAAATGTTGGAGATAATGATAATCTTATCAAACTATGTGATGCAAATGGTCTTGTTACTTCAGCAAAAGATTTTTCAGAATCTCTATTCCATGGAATAAATAAAGCAGACTCAACAATCAATATTCTTATAGGTTCAAAGAAATTTACAGAAGGTTGGAGTTCTTGGAGAGTTTCAACAATGGGCTTGATGAATATAGGTAAATCAGAGGGTTCACAAATTATTCAACTGTTTGGGCGTGGAGTGCGTCTGAAAGGTGCTAATTTTACCATGAAAAGAAGTAATGAACAAGATGTGATACCATTACGCAGAGTGCCTGAACATATAAGGTTTGTAGAAACACTTAACATATTTGGCGTAAAAGCAGACTACATGGCAACATTTAAAGAATATCTTGAAAAAGAAGGGATTCCGACAGGTGATAAAGTAGAATTTATCTTGCCCGCTATCTCAAACTTAGGCAATGTTAATCATGACTTAAAAATGCCTAGAATAAAAGATGGTATAAGTTTTAAGAAAGATGGAGGAACATTTGTTTTAGGAGATGTTCCTGATAGTTTTATAAAAAGACCCATTATTTTAGACTTGTATTCCAAAGTTGATATAAATGAATCTAAAGCAAGAAATGCAGGCGAAGTACATAAAGATGAAGGTAATAAACTGACTATAAAAGAATTGCAGTTTATTGATTATCAGGAATTGTATTTTGAATTGCAGAAATTTAAGAACGAAAAGCAATATTATAACTTTTCAATCCCGTTTGATATGGTTAAAAAAATAATCAGTAATAATTCTTGGTATAAGCTTCTTATTCCGAATGAAGATTTTGAATTTACTAATTTTGATAAAGTTATTAAGTATCAAGATATTGCAAATCGTCTTATGAAGAAGTATCTTGAAAGATTTTACAATGTAAAAAAGGATGAATGGGAATCTGATTATAGAGAATATGTTTCCGTTAATGAAGATGACCGTAATATGGTTAAGGAATACAAAATCTACATCGAAGAATCAAGACGAGATATCATAACAAAGTTAGAAGAATTAAAAAGCAAAATAGATAGCGGAAACTATTCTATACCTAAATTCAATAACATAGTAACAATGGATTGGATAAAACATTTATTCTCTCCTTTGATTTCATTTGAAGATGATGACGGAATAAAAATTTCACCGGTTCAATTAAATGCTGATGAAATGATTTTCGTTGAGGATTTGAAGAAATATTATGAAAATAATCCGTTGTTCTTTATTGGTAAGGAATTATATTTATTAAGAAACCAAAGCAAGGGCAAAGGTGTAGGATTTTTCCAAGAGGCAGGTTTCTTCCCTGATTTTATTCTATGGCTTATTAAAGAAGATAAGCAGTATATTACATTCATTGACCCGAAAGG
>CANPZB010000068.1 GCA_947588755.1 Candidatus Gastranaerophilales bacterium
TTAAGATACTGAACCAATGCCACGAAATAAGATCCTGAAACGAGTTCAGGATGACATCATGGTTCAGGATGACATGGGGGATGACATGTGTGGGGTTCACCATGACATGGTTGTTCTGCATGACAGAATTTTTGTGTCTTAACGCTTTCGAAAACACAAAAAATTCATGGGCAGAACCCAAATTTTCGGGGCTTAATAAAAAATCAAAAAATCGCCAAAACCTTTGGTATGAGCGGTTTACCCCCCCCCCATTTGTCCGTTTTTATGCTCTGCGTCTGCCATTTCATGACCCCCTATTATATTATTCCCATGTATGAGTTAATTATAACCCTTTTTTAAGTTTTGTCAAGATTTTTTAAAAATTTTTTTATTTATTGGTAACAGGTTCTTTACTCTGTTTTAATTTATTTCTGAATAAAACCCTTTTTAATAAATTATATACTTTCTCATTATTCACAACGGTTATTTGCGTTTTTCTGTTGACAAAATCAATATTTACCGCAGGTTTTTGACTGAAAATGTTATTTTCAATATTAACAAGTTGGAACAGACCCTCAGTTAGTACACTTAAGGGTTCTGTCCAAAAAATCTCAAATGATTTTCTTATATCAAATTTTTTCATTTTAGTCCGGTTATTTTGCTTTGTTTTTATATTTATTAATTTTCTTTGTTATTTCGGCTTTATCGGCAGCGTTAGGGTCTAAAGTTAAATACTGTTGATAATATTTAACCGCTCCCCTGTAATTCAATTCTTTTTCATAAGATTGTGCCTTCAATTTAGCTATAGCAGGACTGTTGTGATAAAAATCTATCGCCCTGTTACAATACTCGATAGTTGAAGCATAATTCTTTTCTTTAAATTGACGTTGTGCAACTTCAAAGAATTCATTAGACTTAGTTTCGCATAAATCAATATATCCGATACCGTTTTTAGCAATAACATTATCGGGATCTTTCATTAAAGCCTTTTTCAATGCTGTTCTTGCGGTTCTGAATTGTTTGTGGTGAACAAGAATTTCCGCCAAATACAAATCGTCATCTATACTGTTTGAAAAATTAATTGCATTTTCAAAAGTGTAAACTGCATCTTTTTCTCTGCCGAGAGCAAGATACGCCTCACCTTTTATAACAGTATCCATAAGATTATTATCGGCAGCTTGAATAATATAATTCAGGCTTTCTTTAGACAATGCCGTTTGATGAGTAAGACTTGCCAATTTAAGTTTTGCAAGATGAAGTTCCAAATCATCGGGGCATTTTTCTATAGCTTTGTTTACATAGTCATAAGCGAGATACAACTCTTTGTTTGTAGTAATGCCTTCTTTGCTTGCTCTGTCTTTTGACATTTCATAATAAGTATTGGCGAGCCCGATTATTGCATCTTCATTAAAGTTTTCATCACCGACAAGTTTTGAATAGTAGTCAAGTGCCTGATCATATTTTCTGGTATGTAAAGCAAGGTTTGCTATTTTCAATTTGCCTTCCTGATAATTAGGGTTAATGGCAAGAACGGTTTTTAATTGTTCCATTGCAAATTCTTCATCGGCTCTGTTTTCATAAATGTTAGCCAAATTCAGGTAAGGACGTGAATTTTCAGGTTTAACCGTTACGGCTTTTTTAAATGAATTGATAGCCGCAGCCTGATTTCCCTGCTGTAAATACAACTCGCCTTGAAGGTTTAATGCGGGCGAAGAATTGGGATTTACGTTAATTGAATGGTTAATCCATGTTAAAGCTTGTGAATAATTACCTCGTCTTGTTTCCACCTGTGCCATGTGATACCATGCCGTCGGGTTGTGTGTGTTATATTTCAAGGCTTTTTTAAAATAGTCTTCCGCTTTGTCAAGATTACCGTCCATCATTTCAACTATACCCAAATTATCATAAGCGGTTGCAAATGAGGGGTTAATTTTTAAAGCAATATTAAACAAATCAATAGCATCTTTTTTGTTGCCGAGTTTCAAAGTGGCAACACCGAGTGCATTGTATGCCTGATAGTAATTAGTATCTATGTTAACCGATTTAACAAATTCTTTAATAGCGGAGTTTATTAAACCGCGTGTATTTTTAATATAATCAACATCGGAAGATGTTTGACGCATCATATAAACCAGACCTTGTGCATAATATAAATCAGGGTTATCGGGGTATTTTTTTATAAGCCTATCAATTTCTTTCTGTGCCGGTTCAAGTTTATATTGCTTAGCCAAAGAAATAGTACGCAGCGAGAGTGCCGAAATATCGTTCGGATTTTCATTCAAAATTTCTTTGATTTTCGCATCAGCTTCATTATATCTGTTATACTCAATTAATTTTTCGATATCCGGATATTTATTTACGGATGCCGGTTTGGCTTTGGTAACATTACCGGGTTTATTTTTCTGTACCTGAGCCTGTAATTCTTTCGCATTAACTTCCGCAAAAGAATAAATAGCTGCCGAAGCAATTAATGATGCTGTTAATATTTTTTTGTAGTTCATATTATCTCCTGATTTCCGCACAATTTACATATTTTAATTCTTACAAAAATATTGTATAATATATATGTGTAAAAAGCAATAATATAAACGAAGTAAATAATGAGCATAAATTCGGACTCAAAAATCGATATAGAAGATTTTAAATCATACCTTATAGTTGAGAAAAATTTTTCGGCACACACTGCAAAAGCTTATTACAGTGACATTTTAAGTTATATTGTCTGGCTTGACGAACAGTCATGCGAAAACGTAAATTTTTCCAAAATAAGAGATTATATTCATTTTATACAAAAATTTAATTATAAGAAAACCACTGTCGCAAGGAAGATTGCCAGTATAAGGACTTTCTACAAATATCTTAACAGAGAGAGAAAAATTGACATAAATCCCGCAATGAATCTTAATACTCCAAAGCGTCCCAAATCGCTGCCGAAGTTTTTAACACCGGAGGAAGTCGAACAAATTCTAAATAATACGAAGATAGAAACTCCCGCAGGATACCGAAATCGTGCGATTTTGGAACTTTTATGGGCTACGGGAATGCGTGTTTCCGAACTTTCGGGGCTAAATTTCGGAGACTTAAATCTTGAAAATAACGAAATCCGCGTTTTCGGCAAAGGTGCAAAAGAAAGAATAATTCTTGTAACGGACAGAGCAAAAAGCTATCTGGAAAGATATATCAGCACTGCCCGTTCGCTTATTCCGAAAGGTTTTGCACTTAAAGAACCCGATGAAAATACCCCCGTATTTATAAATAACACGGGATACAGGTTACAAACAAGAACCGTAAGAAATGTTATCAATGAAATAGTTGAAAAAATCAGTCTGCCGAAACATGTAACTCCTCACGTTTTCCGTCACAGTTTTGCCACTCATTTGATTGAAAACGGTGCTGATTTAAGGGTGGTTCAAGAACTTTTGGGACATGCAAGCATTTCAAACACCCAAATTTACACTCACGTCTCCGCTCAACACCTGAAAGACGTTTATAACGAAGCACACCCCAGAGCTTGATACCTTAAGTAATTTGCAATGAAATTTGAAATTTGATAAAATTATTCTATGAATGATATTATCGAAAAATTAAAAGAAATCGGTTTAAACGGTTATGAGGCCAAAGTTTATCTGGCATTATTAAAAAAATATCCCGCCACGGGTTATGAAGTGGGACAAGCAGCCGGAATACCGCAGGCAAGAGCCTATGACACACTAAAATCACTTGAAAACCAACATATCGTAATCAGCTCCGGAACCAAACCCGTAACCTATTCACCAATAAAACCCGCAGAATTAACGGGAAGATATAAAAGAAAAATCGAATCAGCAATAGATTTTTTGAACAAAAAACTTCCCCATGTTAAAGAAACATACAATGAACCCATACTGCATATAAGCGGACGTACAAACATTATTAACAAAACTTGTGAAATTATCGACACCGCAAAAAAAGATATTTATCTTGAAATATGGTCTCAGGATTTTAAATATATAGAAACACATCTGTCAGAAGCCTACAACCGCGGAGTAAATATCAAAATTGTCGGCTATGACAATTTAAACACAAGTTATGCCACTGTGTTCAAAAACAATATTTCGGGCATAACCGAGCATTACAAGGGCGAAAGATTTATTTTTATAACATCCGGTGACGAAGAAGGACTTTTCGGTAAAATTGAAACCCTGAAACATGAAAATCCGAACGCTTTGTGGTCAAAAAATCATGAAATAGTATTTTTAATAAAATCATTAATATTCCGTGATATGTACCTTATTGATATAGAAGACCATTTCCCCGAACAATTAAGGTATTTTTACGGTGCGGGACTTAAAAAATTACGCGATAAAATTTTATATTAAACTGATGAGTTATAAAAAATATTTTTGATTTTTAGAGGGATTAAGACTTTCATCAAAGTGATAAGGTGAGAGGTGAAAAGTGAGAAGTGAGATGACCTTATCGGCACTACGTGCAAAATAATTGGCTGGATTGCTTCGCATTCGCTCGCAATGACCGCACACCTCCATGTCATCCTGAACTTGTTTCAGGATCTTAGCCTTGTCGGGTCTTACAGTCTTTCCCCAAATTGTCGCGTTTTTAATTTTTTCTTTCATTTTTTGTTCCTTTCTTTTTTTTTTTATTTATTACTTCTATAGTGTTATTCTAAATACCAACATGTCATGCTGAAATCATTTCAGGGTCTTTCGTACAATTAAGATACTGAACCAATGCCACGAAATAAGATCCTGAAACCGTCTTGGATTTGCTCCACGCTCGCAGAGTTTCGCATTTGTGGCTTTGCCACAGTATGCTCAATCTGCTCGCTATCCGGACTCGTTTACACTCCGTCCGTCCGCAAATCCGCAGTTCAGGATGACATGGAGAGGTTTCAGGTGTGGTCTTTCTGGTGCTTTAGCACCCGATAAGGTCTTTTCACCTCTCACTTTTCACTTCTCACTTTTCACAACATTGTGCTTTTTGACAGGCTTAATCAGAGCATTTAGTCTTTCCATTCCAGCTAAGTTCATCCGCACATCTGAGATAGTCCAGGTTTTCGTTGTAAATTACCCATGCTGTGCAATTCCAGCCTTCCATTTTAGGGTTACATGCCTGAAAAACTGTCGTGTCTTTCGGGTCATATCCGATGCCCCCCGGAATTATTTTTCCATCATTAAGAAAAGCAAAATAAAAAATATCTTTTCCCATGGTATTAGGTCCTTGTTGACCGTTTAAATCAGCTAATATCATTATGCCGCCTCCATCTATATTTTCCCTAAACGATAGTTCAGTTCCGTCAGTTAGTTTCAACTTATAATCGTTGCTGTAGTAGCTGGAGCCATAAATTCCACCGCGTAGTACACGAAAATGTCCGCCTCTGATACTGTAATTTTCGCAGTCATTTACCCCGCAGTCATCAGCTACTTTGAGAAACTGTTTTATTTTAGGTGCTGCATTAACGGCAGGTTCACCATTTTTTGCTAATTCCCAACTATCAGGAGTTCCGTATTCGTTACATGCCTGTAAAAACGCTTGTGAAAGCACCGAATAAACTTTTTTTAATTTCGCTACAGTAACTTTTTCCTGATGTTTTTGAATTAATGACGGCATGGTCATCGCCGCCACAACGCCGATAATGCCAAGGGTGATAAGGACTTCTGCCAATGTAAAACCTAGTTTGTCATCCTGAACTCGTTTCAGGATCTTAGCACTTTCAAGTCTCACCAACTTTTTCAAATTTGTTAATTTTTTAATTTCTTTTTTCATTTTTTATTCCTTTCTTAAATTCTTTCACAATATAACATTTCTTTTTAGTTATGTCAATATATAATACTACATTATAGAGTATAATATATTGTTTATAGTAAGTTAAAATACTCTTATCATAAATTTTATGAATGATAATGAATTACTTCACAGAATTGCACTAAATCTTCGTGTGGAACGGACAATAAAAAGTCTTACGCAGGCACAGCTTGCCGAAATTATTGACGTTCACGAAAAATACATTGGAAAAATTGAAACAGGTAAACAAAATATAACGGTTAAAACACTCAATAAATTGGCAAATGCATTAAATATTGATATTTGCAGGCTTTTGGAATTGAAAAATTAAAGTTGTATATTAAATCAGTATCGTAGGTCGGATTTACTTATCCGACAAAATTTTATTGTTAGCATAGTAATGCTAACCTAAATTTTAAAAAACCATTTTTTAATCCAAGTAATCAATTTTCCAACTGTTTTCCATTATACGTGCAAGACAGTTTTGACCGGAAATTTCGCTTTCACTGCTTTTTGAAACCTTCTTGTCAGGCTCACCACACTGGTTAGAATTGTTTCTCCAATAATAACTATTATATGCTTCAAAATATTCACGTGAAGCATCAGGGAATAAAGTACCTTGATTTGTTAGTGAGGATAACCCGAAAACATCTTTTCCATAAGTATTAGGGGCTTTTTCTCCGTTAATATCCGCCAAAATCCAAGCACATATTTTCACATCAGGTTTTTCGGTTGTAGGTTCACATTTTTTATTCTCCACAGAAAACATGGTTCCGTCACTTAAATAAACTATTAAATAACTGTCAGCTTTAAAACGAGATATCGATGTTCCGGTATTTGATTTTAAATATTTTACATCATATCCCGGACAGCTTGCCGTATCACCTATTTTACAAATTTTTACAACTTTGAAATATTTTCTTAAAGCCTTATCAAGTTCTTCATTAAATACATCAACGTTATCCGAAAAAATCCCCAGATTATCCAATTCCGAACCTTCGCCTGCTATCATATTTCTAAATCCGTTAGTGACAACAGAATAAGTTCTTTTTATACCTGTTTCATACTGACTTATTTTGTACTTGTTTATTAATGACGGCATGGTCATTGCCGCTACAACACCGATGATACCTAGGGTGATTAAAACCTCTGCCAAGGTAAAACCAAATTTACGTGAAAAATGAGAAGTGAGGGGATCTTTGGGTGAAAGGTGAGAAGTGAAAAGTGAGATGACCTTATCGGCACTACGTGCAAAATAATTGGCTGGATTGCTTCGCATTCGCTCGCAATGACCGTACACCTCCATGTCATGCTGAACTCGTTTCAGGATCTTACCATTTTCACGTCTCACGGTTTTTTCTAAAATTGTTGCGTTTTTAATTTCTTTTTTCATTTTTTGTCCCTTTCTTTTTTTTATTTATTACTTCAATAGTGTTATTCTAAATACCAACATGTCACCCTGAATTCATTTCAAGGTCTTTCGTACAATTAAGATACTGAACCAATGCCACGAAATAAGATCCTGAAACAAGTTCAG
>CANPZB010000069.1 GCA_947588755.1 Candidatus Gastranaerophilales bacterium
AGCTGGAATGGTAAACATAAATGTTCAGACTAAAATCGTCAGACATGGCAAAAAAGGACGGGAAACATAAGTGTTCAGACTGAGCCTGTTCGGAGTACTAAACGGCGAGTAAGAAAAACATCAAATTAGGAATAGTGTCTTTCTTTTAACGGGATTTATGTTATAATCTTTCTGTAAAAAGAGGGTTAATTATGTTAGACGAACTTTTGGCAAATGCCGACAAATTTGAACAAGCGTACAGCACACTTAAAATAAGTTTTATATTGGGCATTATTGTTAACATTATAATAATCGTCGTTTTGTTCAAATTAACGGACATTTTTATGAAAAAACTTTACCTGAAGTTTAAAAACAATGTTAACATGACACCCGTTCATAATGTTTTGATAATACTTAACAGACTAATTAAGTTTATCATTGTGTTTATACTTACCGCGTCATTTTTGCAGAGTCAAGGTTATTCGTTGACGTCACTGATTGCGGGGTTCGGAATTACAGGTTTGGCAGTCGGATTTGCCGCTCAACAAACCATTGCATCTATTTTCGGGACTTTTGCAATTTTAACGGACAAAGTCTACAAAATGGGGGATTACATTAAAGTTAACGGCACTGAAGGCATTGTTGAGAACATTAATTTGCGTTCAACAAAAATAAGAACTCTTGATAATTATCTGGTAACAATTCCCAATGATGTAATGGCAGACAGTGTTATAGCAAATATATCAGAAGCCAACAAACGCAGAATTGATTTAACTTTTGCAATAACTTATGACATGTCGGATGAAAAAATCAAACAGGCTATGGAAATTGTAAAAGAAATAGTCACCGAACGCTCTGACATGCATAAGGAAATGACGATTTTCATAGATGAATTGGCGGAAAGTTCGGTTAATATAAGGCTTTTGGCTTATGCTAAAACAAAAGCTTACGATACGTTCGTAAAAATCAGAAGCTGCATTTACTTTGAAACCATACGGCGTTTCAGACAGGAAGGTATTGATTTTGCGTTCCCGTCCACAACGATTTATACGGCAAAAAAATGAACATAAAAATTATCGCTGCAGGAAAAATTAAAGAAAGATTTTTAAAAGACGGCATAAATGAATTTATGAAACGTCTTATGCCTTATGTGTCAGTTGAAATAACGGAAATTCCCGCAATTGAAATTAAAGATGAGCATTTAACTGAAAAAACTCTTGACGAAGAAGGAGAAAAGATTTTGTCTATAATAAAGCCTCATTCATACGTAATAACTTTGGAAATAAACGGGAAAATGCTTTCATCCGAGGAATTTGCGGGGCAGATAAATAATCTCATAAATGACGGAATAGGTGAAGTTATATTTGTAATCGGGTCATCTTGCGGGATTTCAAAAAATGTTTCAAAACGTGCAGATTTCAGGTTAAGTCTGTCAAAAATGACGTTTTTACATCAGTTTGCGAGATTAATACTGTTGGAACAGATTTATCGGGCTTTTAAAATACTGAAAAATGAAACTTATCACAAATAAATAAGGAGATAAAAATGAGAGATTTTGAATTTAACCTTTCCTTGGAAGAACTTGAAAAAAGAACCCACAAAGACTATCTTATGACAAAAAAAATGCTTACGGCTGATGCACCGGAATTTGTAAATCTGGCACAAAACGATAAAGAAGCACTTAAGCATCTTGTAAAAGCCGCATATATTCTTGAAAAAATTAATATGCAGATAGACTGTCATCACAATTTGGAATTTAAAGATTTTCTTAATCGTAAAATCGCTCAGGGCGACAAACAGGCGGAACTGACCAAAATACTTTTTGATGCACAAAAAGGCATGAATGCAATAGATACAATGTCAAACAAGATTAATCTGGCAAAAGATATTAAAGAATTTCCCGGTAAAGGCGTTTATCCCGAGGATTTGTCCAAGGAAGAATTTCATAAAATCTTGACTGAAATGATAAATAACGGCAAAACGGATGAGGTTCGGGCTATACTTACCCAGCGTTCGGTTGTTGAAAGAGCGGGAAATGAGTTAACAGGCATTGATTACATAGACAAATTTAAAGACGATTTTGGCAAAATGGCAGATGAACTTGAACAGGCGGCTGAAATATCAACCAATTCCGACTTTAATGAATATTTAAAGCTGCAGGCTGCGGCTTTAAGAAAAGCAGACCCCATGCTTGACGCTTATGCCGACAAAAAATGGGCGACATTACAGGATACACCGCTTGAATTTACAATTACAAGAGAAAATTACGAAGATGAAATGACGGGAACTATTGTTGAAAATAAGGAATTGAGTGAACTTTTAAATAAACACGGAATTTCACCCGTTCCGAAGGATTTTCTGGGTGGCAGAGTAGGAATAGTGAACAAAGAAGGTACCGAAAGACTGCTTGCCATTAAGAAATTTCTTCCCGAACTGGCAAAGAATATGCCGTATAATGACGAATATGAACAAAACATTTCAACAAATTCGGAAGCGAAACAAACAATGGCAGATGTTGATTTGGTCGCTGTTACGGGTGATGTAGGTGCGTACAGGGGCGGAATTACTCTTGCCGAAAATCTTCCCAACGACGATAAACTTTCACTTACAATAGGCGGAGGAAGAAGAAATGTTTACCACAGACAAATCCGTTTTATAAGTGATTATAACAAGCTTCAACAAAGACTTGATGCCATTTTGGATAAAGAGCAGCATAAATACTATCTTGATGAAGCGGATCACTGGTTTACCATAGGACATGAAAATGCACATTCCCTCGGACCGAAAAAAGCTTGTGAAACTCTCGGCAAGTATCGCAATATAATTGAGGAAAACAAAGCCGATATGGGTTCTCTGGCATTTATCGATTTACTTACGGAACTGGGAATGTATGATGAAACTCAGCGGAAACAAATTATCGTAACCTTTATTGCGGATAATTTTCTTAAATCAAAGCCTGAAATGAGTCAGGCTCACAGAGTCAGAACGGTTATGCAGAATAAATATTTTGCCGAACGCTCAGCTTACGAAATTATTGACGGCAAAATTCATGTTAACATTGACAAAGTTGTCCCGATAGCAAAAGAAATGCTTGCGGAAATTATCAGAATACAAATTGACGGCGATTTTACCAAGGCGGAAAAATATGTAAAAGATAATTTTATTTGGACTGAAAATATGGATTTGATAGCAAAAAAACTTCAAAAAATAAATAAAACTCTTAACGGTCGTACAGAATCCGAATTGGCGGAAAAACTTTTAAATGAATAAAATATCGTTATTAAATATAAAACTGCGGATTTAATCACAACCCGCAGTTTTTAAATGTTAATTTATATTACAAAAAAATAATTTTTTAAGCAATTTATCCCGCAAAAAATCGTTTATATAAACAAGGGGAAACAAACGGGGAAATTATGGGAAATCCAAAAATCAATTCTAATGTAAACATTACGACATATCAGCAAATGAACGGTGAAAACTTAACCACATTTGGTGTCGAATCCGGTGCCGGATACAGGGGCGCCAATATCGGAGCAATGTTGGCACTATACACCGACTTTAAAAAAGATGTCGGAGCAATGCTTGATATTAAAGGGTCAAAGAATTACGACAAACAAGGTATTGTTGGTGCAAACGTAAGACTGAGAACAAAATTGGGCAAGAAATCCGAATCTTTACAGGTAAGGATTTCGCCTGCGACTTTGAACATACCCGTAGGCGATAAAGGTACGAGTATCTATTTAAATCCGCATTACAGCGGACAAATGAATTTCAGAGAAGGCAAATGGACAAACAGCATGGGGGCATTTTGCGGCGTAAAACAAAGTTTATGCGACGGCAAAGTAACTTTCTGGGTTGAAGGACAAAGATATAATCTGCAAAATATAACGGATAATCAAAAGAAAAATTGGAGTGTTAACGCTTCCGTAGCTTATAACTTCTAGTCACAAACTTCTTTTTGGTAAGCCCATGCGGAATGATTATGAATACTTTCAAAAGCTTCGCATTCAACCTCAAATTCTTTTACCGTGTCGTGTTTTCTTAACAAAACAACGACATCCCGCAAGACATCCTCAACAAATTTAGGATTATTCCAGGCTTTTTCGGTAACATATTTTTCGTCCTCACGCTTTAACAACGGATAAACCGGACAAGACGAACAGCTTTCGACAAGTTCAATTAAATCCTCGAGCCAAATATGGCGGCTTTCATCGTATGAAACCTTTACTTTGATAAACGCCCGCTGGTTGTGAGCTCCGTTATCGGAAATTTCTTTTGAACATGGACAAAGTGTTGTCACGGGAACAATTACCCCCAGTATAAATTTGTAAATATCGTTCTCTATTCTTCCTTCAAACGAACAGTCATAGCACATGGTTGAAGTCAAATTCGTTACGGGGGAATGCTTTTCGATAAAATATTTAAACTTAAATTCCAATTCGCCGCTTTTTGCGTTCAGATTTTTAATTATTTTTTCCAAACATCCTTTTATATCAACACCCAAAAGATTTTTATTCTGCCATTCCGACAAAACTTCCACAAATCTGCTCATGTGAGTTCCTTTGTAATCACGAGGCAAAGATACATTAACTCTGGCTTTTGCACAAACTATCTGGTTAGAACTGTTTTTACGCTGAATTATTAAAGGCAGTTCCAAATGTTTTATGCCTACTTTTTGAATATCAACATCCCTGTTGTCTTTTAAATTTTGTATATCTTTCATTGTTTCCTTAATATTACTTAATAATCAGATATATTTTTAGCAATTTTTTATGACTCCCGTACTTTATATAAATATAAAGCTCTCTCTTCTTATTTAAACGGATAGACCTTGAATACCAAGGTCTTTTTTTTTAGCTTAAATTATTATTTATCATTATCCGCACTGTCGAGAATTGACCGAATTCTTAAATATCTGTCAAGTTCTTTCCGCATCAAACCCAAATCGGAATACAGCCCTTGAGTTAAATGCACCCTGTTATCATATTTGTTGTCATAAATATAAACCGTGGGGAAGCCTGAAATTAAAGCATCTTCAACTATTTTACGATTACCTTCGCCTTCGGCATCAACCATTACAAAATTATACTTATCTTTATATAAAGTGCTTAAAATTTTATATCTTGGCATAAATCTCATGCAATATCCGCACCAGTCAACATAAAACAAAACTACTGAAGGCTTATCGGATTTTAAAGACTCATCATAAGAAATCCCGATATGATAATCAGACGGTTCTTTTTTATCCATAAAACCCTTAGCCGCGGAATATCCGACAACTGTAGTCAATAAAACCACAATTAAAACAGTTAAAATAAAAATATTTTTTTTCATAGTAATCCCCTTAAAACTATTATACATCAAATATAAAAAAATTTTTCTCTGTCAAAATACTCAGCACATTGCTTCATATTTCTTAACAACAGGTTTCAAAAGTTATATACTTGGGTATATACTTTATATATACTTTGTCTTAGTCTCGTGTTTAAAAATTAGTAAAGTTGACTTTTGCCCCTGCAAGAAATTTCAATTAACGGTTAACTTTGCGGCAAGAAGAGGAGTTTTAAAATTATGAAAAAAGATTTACCCGTAAAAATGAGAAGTACAACAGAATTTTCAAACCCGTCGAAAAATGAAGTTTTGGATTACTCGGGAGATTCATTGCTATCCGAATACATCAGAGAGATATCGGATTACAGGAATTTATCTCCCGCGGAAGAAAAAGCGGTTGCCAAAAGAGCAAAAGAAGGCGACGAAGAAGCAAAAAAAGAACTGATTAAAGCCAACCTGAAATTAGTTGTTACCATTGCGAAAAAAGCTATTCACATGTCTAAAATACCTATGGTGGACTTAATTCAGGAAGGTAATCTGGGTTTGATGGTTGCTGCCGAAAAATTCAACTACAAACTCGGATACAAATTTGCAACTTATGCGGGCTGGTGGATTAAACAAGCCATGTTTAAAGCCATATCAGAGCAGTCACATTGCATGAAAATCCCCGTATACATACAAGAAACGCTGTCCAAATTCTCAAAAATCAAACGTGATATGGAAAGAGAAAACAATTTACAGATAAAAACCGAAGATGTTGCAAAAAAGATGAATATTCCTGCTGATAAAATCGAAAGCTTTTTATCTGCATATTCCAAAACGATATCAATAGAAAGCGGTTTGGAAAACGGCGACGGAAAAGAGATGTGCATAGCGGATACCATAGAAGATGAAAAAGCATCAGCAACAGAGATTACGGAATTTGAGGATTTAAAGAACGATATAAAAACGGTTCTTTCGACACTCAAAGACAGAGAACAGCAGGTAGTAAAACTCAGATACGGGCTTGATAACACCGACAAGCTTACATTAGAGGAAATCGGAAACATTTACGGTGTTACGAAAGAATGTATAAGACAGACAGAACTAAGAGCATTGAAAAAAATGAGATTTTCAATAGTCGGTCAGGAAGTTTTGTCTTGTTATGTCAACTAAATAAATTTCTCGTGTTTTCAAGTAAATAAGTAATTAAACCTTCCTGTGTAATTTCGTCACAGGAAGGTTATTTTGTGAGGATAAACCATAACATGTCATTCTGAACCATAACATGTCATCCTGAACTTGCGGATTTGCGGACGGCAGGGGTGGAAAGACTAAATCCGCCCCATGTCATCCTGAACTGGTTTCAGGGTCTTATTTCATGCAAGGTTCATCCTTAACCACTCTCTCCATGTCATGCTGAACTTGTTTCAGCATCTGAGCCTTATCGGGTCTTACAGTCTTTCCCAAAATTCTAGTGTTTTTAATTTCTTTTTTCATTTCTAGTTCCTTTCTTGTTTTTATTTATTACTTCTTCATTGTTATTCTAAATACCAACATGTCACCCGAATTCATTTCGGGGTCTTTTATGTACAAGTATCGAAAAATAAGATCCTGAAACAAGTTCAGGATGACATGGAGAGGTTTCAGGGTGACATGAAGTATTTGGAGATGTAGCGTCATTGCGAGCGAACGCGAAGCAATCCAGCCTATTACTTTGCACGCAGTGCCTATAAGGACTTCTCACCTCTCACTTTTCACTTTTCACCTTTCACACCGTTTTAGTCAGAGCATTTGTGTTTACCGTCCCAGTGCTACGCACGTAGCCCGCTTGGACAGGCTTAGTCAGAACACTTATGTTTACCATCCTTTTTTGCCATGTCTGACGATTTTAGTCTGAACATTTGTGCTTTCCGTCCCATGA
>CANPZB010000070.1 GCA_947588755.1 Candidatus Gastranaerophilales bacterium
AAATTTTCGGTGCTTCGCAGCATAGTACTTCCCGATTGAAATATTTCAACCTTACTTTAACATTATAACATATATTTTGAAGATTTCAAGTGCCAAACGATATTTTCCTGTTTTAATTTATTCATTGCACTGAAAAATTTACGTGATAGTATGTTTTGTGTAAACGGGAGAAGATTAAATATGAATTATACAAAAGAAGATTACCTCAAAATGTATGATAAGCCGTTATCAGAGCTTATTGAAATTTCAAGTAAAATTACCTCGGACAACTTTGATAACACCGTGGAAGCTTGCAGTATTTTAAGTGCCAGAACAGGTGCTTGTCAGGAAAACTGCAAATACTGTTCACAAAGCAGTCATAACCATGCCGAAATCGAATGCCATCCTTTATTGGACGTCGAAACCGTTAAAAAAGCAGCACTAAGTGCAAGAGATAACGGAGCAACACGTTTTTGCATTGTCACCTCGGGCAGAGTGCCGACAGATAAGGATTTTGAAAAAATTCTCGAAATGATTAGAGAAGTCGCTTCAATAGATGGTTTGCATTGTTGTGCTTCTTTAGGCTTGCTATCGGAAGAACAGATTAAGAAAATTAAAGAAGCAGGCGTTGAAAGATATAACCACAATATTAACACTTCGGAAAATTACCACAAATATATCTGCACAACTCACAATTTTTCAGACAGGGTTAATACGGTTAAAATGATTAAAAAATACGGCATGGAAGCTTGCTGCGGCGTGATTATCGGTATGGGAGAAACCCGTCAGGACAGAATTGATATGGCTTTTTCGCTAAAAGAACTTGACCCCAAAACCGTTCCGATTAATTTCTTAAACCCGATAAAAGGGACGCCGTTAGAAGGTTACGAAGATAAAATTGATGAAGAAGAAATTCTCAAAACTATTTGTATTTTCAGAATGATTTTGCCTCATGCTCTTTTGCGTTACGCAGGCGGAAGAACGACAAGGCTGAGCGAATACAACCAAAAATTAGGTATAAAAGCGGGTATAAATTCATTGCTTGTCGGGAATTACCTGACAACATCAGGTTCTGACTCAAAAGATGATGAAAAAATGCTTGCCGCAGTCGGTAAAGTCATGGGTTAATTATTTATATATTAAATAATTTTATTTGTGTTAAACTTTAGGTAAAGAGAGGAATTTTTATGACGTCTACAAAGATAAATGATTTGCCTACCGTTTATGATGCCGCTCAAACCGAAGCACGTATATACAAGTTTTGGGAGGACGGTCAATATTTTAAAGCTGATGCTAAAAGCAAAAAGCCCCCTTATTCCATAGTAATTCCGCCGCCAAATGTTACGGGCGTACTTCACATGGGGCATGCTCTGGATGAAACTTTACAGGATATTCTTGTCAGATATCACAGAATGGCAGGTTATGAGACTCTG
This sequence comes from Candidatus Gastranaerophilales bacterium, assembly GCA_947588755.1. Taxonomy (GTDB): domain Bacteria; phylum Cyanobacteriota; class Vampirovibrionia; order Gastranaerophilales; family Gastranaerophilaceae; genus CANPZB01. The sequence goes on from CANPZB010000070.1 coordinate 1,413, forward strand.
TGGGTTCCGGGTACCGACCATGCCGGTATCGCCACTCAAAATGTGGTTGAAAAAAAACTCAGAGAAAACGGGCTTTCCAGATACGATTTAGGACGTGAAAAATTTCTTGATGAAACCTGGAAATGGGCTAATGAACATAAATCAGCAATTCTGGATCAGTGTAAACGCTTAGGTGCTTCTTTTGACAGGTCAAGAGAACGTTTTACCTTTGATAAAGGTTGTTCGGATGCGGTTAAAGAAGTTTTTGTAAGGCTTTATGAAAAAGGACTTATTTATAAAGGAAAATACATTGTTAACTGGTGTCCCAGATGTAACAGTGCCATATCCGATGTGGAAACCGAATACGCGACCGAAAACGGTCACATGTGGGAAATATCTTATCCTTTGAAAGACGAATCGGGAGCAATTATTGTAGCTACCACACGTCCCGAAACTATTTTTGGTGATGTCGCAATTGCGGTTCATCCCACCGATTACAAATATTCGGAACTCGTAGGCAAAAAAGTCGTAATTCCGCTTTCGGGCAGAGAAATTCCAATTATTACCGATGAATATGTCGATAAGAATTTCGGAACAGGTGCGGTTAAAATTACCCCCGCTCATGACCCCAACGATTATGAAGTCGGAAAACGCCACGGTCTTAACCCGATTTGGGTTATTGATGAAGAAGGTAAAATGAAAGCATGCGGCGAAGTTCCTCCCGAATTGCACGGACTCGACAGGTATGAAGCCAGAGAAAAAATTATCGGCATGCTCTCTTATGAAAAATTCCTTCTGAGAACACGCGAACATGAACACAATGTCGGCAAATGCCAACGTTGCGGAACAACTATTGAACCGCTCTTATCGGAACAGTGGTTTGTAAAAATGGAACCGCTAGCCCGTGAAGCAGTTAATGCTGTTAAAGACGGCAGAATAAAATTTGTACCCGACAGGTGGGAAAAAAATTATCTCGGCTGGATGGAAAATATTCGCGACTGGTGCATTTCCCGTCAACTCTGGTGGGGACATCAAATTCCCGCATATTATCACAAAGAAACAGGTGAAATGGTTGTAGCTCGCGAAAATCCCGATCCCGGAAATTATGTTCAAGATCCGGATGTGCTTGATACCTGGTTTTCTTCGGGGTTGTGGCCCTTTTCCACTATGGGATGGCCGAATACGGAAAGCGAAGATTTTAAAAAGTTCTATCCGACTTCAACTCTGGTTACGGGCTTTGATATTATATTCTTCTGGGTAGCAAGAATGATTACCATGGGGCTTGAATTTACCCAAAAAGCACCGTTTTCAACAGTTTATATCCATGGGCTCATAAGAGATGAAAAAGGTCAAAAAATGTCAAAATCTAAGGGAAATACTATTGACCCAGTTAAGATTATTGATAAGTACGGCTGTGATGCTTTAAGATTTACCATGACTTCACTCTGCACCTACGGCGGTCAGGATATAAAAATGAGCGAAGAACGCTTTGAATACGGAAGAAATTTCGCAAATAAAATATGGAATGCTTCAAGATTTGTACTTATGAATTTGGAAGGCGTTGATAACAAAAATATTGATTTTAACAACCTTACAATTGCCGATAAGTGGATTTTGGATAAATTAAATAAAACCGCAAAAGAAATTAACGAAAATATAAAAGAATTCAGAATTGGCGAAACAGCTCATATTCTGTATGATTTCTTCTGGAATTCTTATTGCGATTGGTACGTGGAAATTGCAAAAATCCAACTTCAGGATAATTCACTGAAACTTAATACCCAAAGAGTTCTCAGATACGTTCTGGATATGGTATTGAGACTGTTGCATCCTATAATGCCCCATATTACGGAAGCTGTTTGGCAACTTATACCCAAAGCGGACTGCAATAGTCAGGAAAAAGCCTTAATTATTTCCGAATTTCCGCAGTTTAAGTCTGATTTGGAATTTCCGAAAGAAGCCGACGAAATGAATTTAGGCTTCGAAACAATTACTTCTTTAAGAAATCTCAGACAAAGTTTTAATATCTCACCTTCACAAAAGATTGATATTGAAATTCGTGCCGAAAAAAGCGAAAAATCGGTTTTTGAAGAAATTGAGCCTTATATAAAACGTCTTGCACGTGTCGAAAAAATAACTTACGGGCAATCAGATGCAGAAATGCCGCCAAAATCCGCAACTGCAATAGTCGCGGCTTCGCAAATAGTTGTTCCGCTTGCAGATTTGATAGATTTGGATGCAGAAATTGCAAGACAAAACAAAAAACTCGATAAACTTCAAAACGAGAAAAAATCACTTCTGGGAAGGGTTAATAATCCGAAATTTGTAGCGAATGCTCCTCAAGAATTATTAATTCAAACGAAAGACAGGATTGCGGAAATTGAAGTTCAGGAAAAGGCGGTTTCCGACTTGATTTCATCCTTAAATTCTTAAGAAATATTAAAAAAAATGTAAAAAAGAACGAACATTAAGCAAAAAAATTTATGTTCGTTTTTTATACAAAAAAAAAGAAAGGAAATGGTCTATGAAAATTTTTAGTGTTACAGACAGGCCTGTTAAAGCGGTAAAATCAATAATTCCGGGTGCCAACGGTGAAAAAATTCTTTTAAAAACTAACGATACATTGGATTATTTAAGATTTAGCGTACTTGACGGAGACAAAGTGATTTTGGAAGGTTCTTCAAAAAACGCCGAAGACATTACGGTTTTTATGGAAAAATTACAAAGTATTGCCAAAAAAGGTGTTGATGTTTTCGCAGAACTTTTAAAATCAATGAACAAAAATGTTTAAGAAATATTAAGTAAATTTACAGAACCTTTACAAATTACCCTACGTCTGATAACATAAAGTTGATGATACTTAAAAATCAACGACGGGGTATTTATGACATCCAAAGACTTAGATTTTGAAGAGTTGCTGAAACAGTATGATTACAAGTTTCAGAAAGGCGACTTAATTAAGGGTATTGTCTGCGGTTATGATAGTCAGGGGGTAATGGTCGACATAGGTGCTAAGACTATAGCACTTGTGCCTTCTCGTGAAGCTGCAGATAAAGATGAAAATGTAGAAAAAATATTAATTAAAGGTCAAGAATACGAATTTTTAATAATTCATGAAGAAGATGAGGACGGCAAATTTTTATTATCATACAAAAAAGTAAATCAGGCTTATGCTTTGAAAGAACTTGAAAAAGCAAAATCCGAAGAACAAACCATTTTAGGTACTGTTGCGGGTATAGTCAAAGGCGGTGTTCTGGTTGATATATCAGGCATTCGCGGTTTTGTACCTTCATCACAACTACGTACCAAGGAAACTGAAATTGAAGTGGGTACAAAACTGGAATTAAAAATACTCACTCTTGATATGCAGCAGAATAATTTTATTTTATCTAACAAAAAGGTTTACGATGAAAGTGTTGTAGAGGCAAGGAAGAACGTATTTTCACAAATTGAACCGGGACAAATTGTAAAAGGTGACGTGGTAAGAATTACGGACTTCGGTGCGTTTATTGATTTGGGAGGAATAGACGGTTTACTCCCGCTTTCACAACTTTCCTGGAGATGGATTGACCATCCGACTGATATTCTGCATGTCGGCGACAAAATTGATGTTGAGGTAATTGCCGTTGACCACGATAAACAAAGAGTTTCGCTCAGTTTGAAAAATTTGGAACCCGACCCGTGGCTGGAAGCTGAAAAGCAAATCAAAGAAGGCGATATGGTTGAAGGTACAATTACCAGAATAAAACATTTCGGTGCATTTGTGGAAGTATTCCCGGGTGTGGAAGCTTTACTGCCGCATACAGAAGTTATTGAACTTCAAAATGAAAAACAAACTATATTACAGGTAGGTGACAAGGTTAATACTTATATTTTAAAATTTAATCCTACCGACAAACGTATTTCGCTTACGGCAAAAGAACCTGATTTAAGTGCCGATACAACTCAGGCTTCCGCTGATGAGGAAAAAACGGAATAGCAAGTTTTAATTAAATAAATCAAGACGGGTTTATGCCCGTCTTTTTTTTGTTGTATTATATTTAAAGATATAATTATTTATACGAGGGAAAAATGAAAATAGCTATTTATCCGGGGAGTTTTGACCCCGTAACCAAAGGGCATTTGGATATATTAAAATCAGGCACGGAATTATTTGATAAGGTTATTATTGCAGTTGCAAAAAATTCGGAAAAAACGGGATTTTTAACTGTTGACGAGCGAGTTATGCTTATAAAACAGAGTGTAGCGGGTATGCAGAATGTTGAAGTTGACAGTTTTAACGGTTTAACGATAGATTACGCCAAACAAAAAGGGGCACAAATATTGTTAAGAGGTTTGAGAGCGGTTTCCGATTTTGAGTATGAAATGCAGCTTTCACAGACAAACAGTGCATTGGCAAAAGATTTAAAGACTGTTTTCCTTATTACAAAACCCGAATACAATTTTATTTCGTCAGGTACAATAAAAGAAATATTTCTTAATAACGGTGATATATCAAAATTTGTGCCGGAACCTGTTAATGAGTATTTACACAAAAGAAAATTAAAATATTAAGTTTAGTAAAATATTTCTCAATAAAGTTTTTTTATTTAAAAATTGTTTGACAAACAATTTATGGTTATGTAGAATGTAATTATTAAGAAAGGTATAGGGATATAAAATGCAGCAAAACGGTGTATATGATTTATTAAAGATGTTGGAAATTTCTTTGGAGGAAGGTTTCCCTATTATACCGCGTAAATTTACGGTTGTAAAAACAAAGGAAATTGAAGCTATAATTGACAGAATATATAATACTTTGCCTGTAGAAGTTCAGGAAGCACGTGCATTTTTAAGACGCAGAGAAGAACTTCAGGCGGAAGCACAACAGAAAGCCGAAAAAATAATTTCCGATGCTCAAATGGAAGCTGACAAAAAGTTGTCAGAAGCTGATTTTATTAAGGCTCTGGAGCGTGAAGGCATTCGTATAAGAACTCAGGTTCAGGAAGAATGCGAAGAAATTAAACGCAGAGCACTTGATGAAGCGGAAAACATACGTATTCAGGCAACCGAAGAAGCAATGAAAACACGTGAAGGTGCCGAACTTTATGCGGAACAAGTTCTCACCAATTTGGAACACGATTTAACAAAATTACAACAAATCGTTAAAAACGGTCAGGTATATATGGAACAGCTCAGAACGGATACTTACGGAAATAATTACGGTATGCGTTCCGAAAGACCCGAACCCGCCGTTAATTTTGATATAAAATAAGCTTTTTTATAAATACTCAATTTTTTAATTAAGCACTTGTTTTTTACAAGTGCTTAGTTTTTGTTTACAAAAAGTTTGCAATTTATTTTGTTTGTTTTATTATACTATTACAAGCCGAAGAAAAAAGAATGTGATATGACTCACATTCTTTTTTAAAGGACAAAAAGTTCGGATAAATCAAGGCAAAGCGGCTTGTACAATTTGAAAGAAACTATAAATAAAAAGGAAATAACTTATGGGTATCAAAGGAAAAAATGACAGAATGGTAGTTTTAGCATGTGAAGAATGCAAAGAAAGAAACTACACAACAACCAAAAACAAAAAAAATATTAAAGAAAGACTTGAGTTGAGCAAATATTGCCCGACTTGCAGAAAACACACCAACCACAAGGAAACAAAATAAGTAAAAAAGGAATAGTAAAAAACGGTTTGTTTTGTTCCTTATTAAAAATAAAATCGATTTAGTTTTTTACAATTTCCGTTTTTACAACAGGCGTCCTTAGTTCAGTTGGTAGAACGTCGGTCTCCAAAACCGGATGTCGAGGGTTCGAGTCCTTCAGGGCGCGA
>CANPZB010000071.1 GCA_947588755.1 Candidatus Gastranaerophilales bacterium
TCTAATGTAGCGGGTCAAAACAGTATAGTAATCGGTAATGGCGGAATAACCGCAAAAGGCGTTGTAGCTATAGGTAATGGTGCTAATGCAACCGGCAATAATTCTGTAGCCATTGGTTATACCGCACAAGCGACAGCGAATAGTGCTATATCTATGGGTAAAACCGCACAAGCGACAGCAGATGACGCTATATCTATGGGTAATGCTGCACAAGCGACAGCGAAAAAAACAATAGCTATAGGGTTAAACGCAAAATCAACAGCGGATGATGCGGAGTCAGCAATAGCTATCGGTTATGGAACAAAATCTGATTTTAAAAGTATCAGTATAGGCGATTGGACTACTGCATACGGGAAAAATTCAATAGCGATAGGCAATAATGCGATAACTTCATCATCCGAACAACCTGATAATGCTATAGGTGCAATAGCCATAGGTACAAATACAACCGAGACAGATACTACTTGTAATACAACCGATGATACCTGCGGAGCAGCACAAGGGATAGGGAATTATGCAATATCTTTTGGCACGGGAACTGTAGCAAGATCAAGATCTATAGCTATAGGCAAGTCAGCAAAGGCTAATCAAGAATCTGCAATAGCCATAGGTTCAGGAACATCTGCGACAGCGAATAATGCTATATCTATCGGTACAAGCACGTCTGCAGCAGCAAGTGCTGTATCTATCGGTAATACAGCACAAGCGACAGCAAATAATACAGTAGCTATAGGGTCAAACGCAAAATCAACAGCTGGTAATGCAGTAGCAATAGGTAATGGTGCAACAAGTACGTCTTCTTCATCAACGGCTATAGGTAATGGTGCAAATGCTAATGCCTACTCAACGGCTATAGGTCATGGTGTAAATGCTTATGCGAAATACTCAATGGCTATGGGGACTGGCTCAAGTGCTAATGAGAATTCAATAGCCATTGGTCATGATGTCGAAGCTAAAGGAGTTCAGTCAGTAGCAATAGGTTCTGGTACTGTTTGGGCTTACGCCGAGGGTGCTATAGCTATAGGTCGTGCAGTACGTTCTGGACTTAAATGTATCAGTATAGGTGATAATGCTTTCGCTGCATGGTCGGAACACTCAATAGCCATAGGTGACAATGCGATAACTTCATCAGCATTTAGCCCTGATGTTGAAACTGGTAATAGTGCAATAGCTATAGGACATCAAGCAACTGTAACAAATGATTATGATATAGCTATTGGATATTCTGCTCAAACTGATTATTATTCTTATGGTAACATAGCTAAAGGTAGTTCAATAGCTATAGGTACTTCCGCAATAGTTTCTCTAGGAAGTAATTCAATAGCTCTGGGCAAATCAGCTTATGCACGTGGAAATGATATAATAGCTCTGGGTACTTCAACTGACGCACGTGGAAGTAATTCAATAGCTATAGGTAATTTAGCTTATGCAGTAGGTAGCAATACAGTAGCTATTGGTTACAATGTAAAGGCTTCTAATAATGATGAATTTGTCTTAGGAAATAGCAGTAACCAAGTTAAAATTCCCGGTAGTTTATTTGTGCAGGGTACTCAAGTCACGTCAGACAAACGATTAAAATACGTTAAATCGGAAAACCATATCGGGCTTGATACTATCAAAAAAATGAAGGTATATAATTACACTTTCAAAGATGATAAAAAGCAAGTGCCTCGAATCGGTGTCATTGCACAAGACATTCAAAAAATCCTGCCTGATTCTGTATTAAAAGGTTCTGACGGGTTTTTATCGGTCAGGATAGACGATATTATTTATATTTTAATTAATGCGGTTAAAGAACTTGATGCAAAGGTTACGGCTTTGACCGTCGCAGTTAAGGAGCATACAAATGTATTAAAACAGCATACGCAAACACTTCAACAACTGCGTAAAGAAAACAAGGAAATCAAGGCTCAAAATAAAGAGTTAAAAGCCCGTCTTGACAGGCTTGAACGGCAGTCGAAATAGATTTATTAATACATAACAAGTGCTTGTGTCATAGCAAGTGCTTGTACTTTCATTCCTTCTCCCGTAGCCAACCGGGAGTTTTCTTTTTGCAATGTTTCTTCGCCCCCGCTCCTTGCCCTGTTCCCGTCGCACTGTCCCACTCCCATGTCATCCTGAACTTGTTTCAGGATCTTAGCCATATCAAGTCATTAAATAGAAAAGATACTAAACCAAAGTCAATATTCCCAACTATGGTGAATAACAAGCCCCTGACTGCATCGGAGCAAATCCAAGACGTTTCAGGATCTAAGCCATATCAAGTCTTACATGGCTTAAAACCTGCCCGTATCAATGCTTGTATGTATAAGATACTGATCCAATGCCACGAAACAAGATCCTGAAACAAGTTCAGGATGACATGTTGAGAGTTTAGGATGACATGGAGTGTTCAGGGTGACATGTGTAGGTATTACTTCCCCCGCCATGTCATGCTGAATTTATTTCAGCATCTAAGCCTTTTCAAGTCTTACATGGTTTATAATCCTGCCCGTATCAATACTGTATGTAAAAGATACTGAACCAGTGCCACAAAATAAGATCCTGAAACGAGTTCAGGATGACATGAAGGGTTCATGGTCTTTTATGAACCAATACCGTGCAATTAAGATACTGAACCAATGCCACGAAATAAGATCCTGAAACAAGTTCAGGATGACATGTTGAGAGTTTAGGATGACATGGTGAGAGCTCAAGGTGACATGTTGTGTTCATGGTCTTTTATGAACCATGTACAGCCTAAAAAAATCCCCTTTCGGGGATTTTTTATTCTTTCAAAAACGATTCGTAATTTCTTGCCAGAAGATGAGTTTTAACCTGATTAATTAAATCAAGTGCAACCCCCACCATGATTATGAGTGACGTTGCTCCTATCCCCTGCAGAGTTTTTATATGGGTTGTGTAGCTTGCAAGAGAAGGTACAAGTGCTATTATACCCAGACCCATGGCTCCGATAAATGTCGTCTTTGACAAAATTTTATCCAGTGCTTCCGCGGTAGGCTTGCCGGGCTTAATCCCCGGAATTGACGAACCGTATTTCTTCAGGTTATCCGCTATATCTTTCGGCTGCATGTTAGGCATGATTGATGCATAGAAAAATGTCAGACCGACGATTAGCAAGAAATATAATGCATAATATACAATTCCGTCAGGACTCATAAAGTGTGATAATTTAACAACAAAATTCTGTACCGCAGCGGATTTGAAATTTGCCTGTCCGACTAAACTCAGTACCGTTGACGGAAACAATAATATTGCTATTGCAAAGATTATCGGCATTACTCCGCCGGGATTTAGTTTGAACGGTATAAATGAATTCATTCCGCCATAGACTTTATTGCCTACCTGACGTTTGGGATTTACTATTATTACTTTTCTTACGGCTTCCTGCATTATAACAATAAATATCATTGCCGCAAAAAATATCAGCAATAATACCATTAAACCTAATTGCATAGCACCGTTGTTGGCTACGATTTGTGCCGTCCTTGAAGCATATACGGGAATTCCCGATAAAATGCCGACAAAGATTATCAGTGAACCGCCGTTACCTATACCTTTTTCGGTAATAAGTTCCGAAATCCACATTACCAGCACGGAACCCGCTGTCAATACCGTTACTGAACTTATAAAAAACATAAACGGATTAACATTCGGAAGAACCGCTCCCGGAAGATGATGAAGATACAACATAAATACCAGCGACTGAAATATCGCCAAAACCACGGTAAATAAACGCGTATATTGAGAAAGTTTTCTCCTGCCGGCTTCACCTTCTTCTTTTTGCAGCTTTTCCAGTGACGGAATTACAACGGAAACAAGCTGAATTATAATGGATGATGTGATGAAAGGCCCGATACCCAGAGCAAATATGGAAACTTTACCCAAAGCACCGCCGGAAAATAAATCCAAAAATCCTATTATATTGTTCCCTTGTGCAATGTTACTGAAAATTTCGTTGTTAATACCGAACAACGGCATTTGAACACCAAATCTGAACGCTGCTATCATCAGGAAAGTAAATATAATTTTTTCTTTTAAGCCGGATGCATGCCACATTGACATTAAATCATCCGTCGTAGGCATTCTCATTCCTTGTGCCATTATACTAACTCAACCTTTCCGCCTGCTTTTTCAATTTTTTCTTTTGCCGAAGGAGTGAAGTAACAAGCTTTTACGGTAACAGCTTTTTTAATTTCACCGTTGCCAAGTACTCTTAAACCTACTGTAGAAGGATGAACTTTTCCTGCTTCTTTTAATGCTTCAAAAGAAACTTCTTTTAAGCCGAGTTGTTCAATTCTTCCGACATTTATTTCGGCATATTCTAATTTATTGATAATTTTAAAACCTTTTAATTTCGGTAATTGTCTGTATCCCGGCATTTGTCCGCCTTCAAATCCTCTTTTAGCGGAACTTCCCGAACGCTGTCCTTCACCGTTATTGCCGCGGCAAGATGTTTTACCGTGACCTGATGAACGTCCTCTGCCTACTCTTTTGGATTTGTGAGTTGAACCTTCTGCGGGTCTTAAATCTTCTAATGTTATTGTCATTTTGTTTTTTCCTTTTATTTCTTGTATGATTGCTCGCTTTCACTATCACTTTTAAAGTTATACGCAACCAGTTGTGTTTTGAGTTTGTCGGTTACTCAACTATTTGTACCAAATGAGGAACTTTGTTTATCATGCCCAAAATTGTCGGGCTGCTTGAATGTTCAACAATTTGGTCTTGTTTGGTTAAACCTAAGCCTCTTACAACTTTACATTGTTTTTCGGAAGCTCCGATTAAACTTTTTACAAGTTTTATCTTTATTTGTTTTGTATCTTTTTTTGCCATTTTTTATTTTCCTTTTTTAGTTTAAATATCCGTTTTTATTTTCCTACGTTATTGTATAAACCGTATCAGTCAATAACCTTGTTGATTAGTTAAGCAATTCGGCCATTGTCAAACCGCGTTTTTTAGCAACATCGTTAAACGGAGTCAATTTTTGAAGTGCATCTAAAGTAGCATTTGCGGCATTCAACGGTGATTTTGAACCGAGAGATTTGGAAAGAATATTTTCAAACCCTGCTAATTCAAGCACCAAACGAACCGCACCGCCTGCAATAATACCTGTACCTTGTGATGCGGGTCTTAACATAACCGAACCCGCTCCTGACCTGCCTGTAATAGGATGAGGTATAGTAGTTTTAAATACGGGAACGGTAATCAGATTTTTTCTGCCGTCAGCTATCGCTTTTTGAATAGCTACGATAACTTCGGAAGCTTTTGCACAGCCGACTCCGACTTGACCTTTTTTGTTTCCTACAATAACTATTGCACGGAAGCTTAATTTTTTACCGCCTTTAACAACTTTTGTAACGCGGCGAATTTGTACTACGCGTTCAATCCATTCGCTTTGCGGTTTTTCTTCCGTAGTTTCAATTCTTTGTTTTTTTGAGGAACGTGATCTTCTTTTGGAAGGTTTTTCATCTTCGGGTTGAAGTTCTTCCTCAGCAGGAGCGGTTTCATCAGCTTGAGAAACGGCTTTTTCCGTTTCATCAACCGTATTACCTGCAGCTGCTTCAACGTTCATTTCATCTTTGTTTTCTAAGTCCATTAATCTTTACCTTTCATTTTTTTTCTGAATATTTCAGAATGATGTTATATGTATTTTATAGCGAATACACCAAAAAACAGCTAAATTGTTAGCTATTGGTAAAATATTCGCGGGTAACTTTTCTGACGAAAATTATTGTGACAAAAAAAAAATTAAAAATCAACCTTTTTAAAGTAAAAATTTTTTTTCTTGACAAAACTTAAAAAAGGGTTATAATTAACTCATACATGGGAATAATAAGAATAAGGGGTCATGGAATGACAGACACAGAGATTAAAAACGGACAAACGGGGGGGGGGTAAACCGCTCATACCATAGGTTTTGGCAATTTTTTGATTTTTTATTAAGCCCAGAGAATTTGGGTTCAGCCCATGAATTTTTTGTGTTTTCGAAAGCGTTAAGACACAAAAATTTTGTCGTGCTTAATTCTCCCCATGTCATCCTGAACTTGCGGATTTGCGGACGGACGGAGTGTAAACGAGTCCGGATAGCGAGCAGATTGAGCATACTGTGGCAGAGCCACAAATGCGAAACTCTGCGAGCGTGGAGCAAATCCAAGACGTTTCAGGATCTTATTTCGTGGCATTGGTTCAGTATCTTAATTGTACGAAAGACCCTGAACCCTTTACATGTCATGGTAAACCCTTTACATGTCATCCTGAACTTGTTTCAGGATCTTACATATACAACATTCGTACAAAAAGATCCCGAAACACGTTCGTGATGATATGAAGGTATTTGAATAACAATAAAGAAGTAATAAATAAAAAAAGAAAGGAACAAAAAATGAAAGAAAAAATTAAAAACTCTACGATTTTGGGAAAAACCGTGGGACCCGAAAATGGTAAGATCCTGAAACGAGTTCAGGATGACATGGGGTGGTTCAGGTGTAGTTTTGGTGCTTTAGCACCCGATAAGGTCTTTTCACCTTTCACTTCTCACTTTTCACAACGCTGTGCATTTACATTAGCTGAAGTTCTTATAACTCTGGGTATCATCGGTGTTGTTGCGGCAATGACCATGCCGTCGTTAATTCAAAAATATCAGGAAAAAGTCACTATTAATAAACTTAAAAAAATGTACTCCACACTTTCACAAGCCTATACCATGTATAGTATCGACAATGAAATGGAATTT
>CANPZB010000072.1 GCA_947588755.1 Candidatus Gastranaerophilales bacterium
TTTACCCCCCCCCACTTGTCCGTTTTTAATCTCTGTGTCTGTCATTTCATTACCCCCTATTTCTATTATTCCCATTTACAAACGAATTCTAACATTTTCTTTAAGTTTTGTCAAGATAAATTAATTATTTTATTCATTATACGGCGATATACTTGCCGCCTCTGTCAAGGCAACTTCCATAACCAAACCGTCAGGAAGTTCCACATCCACTCCTCTTGTCATGACTCCTCTTATACCGCCCGCTGCAGCACCCAAACCGCCGTATATAAGCATGTTTCTGCCCCAATTATTGCCACCGCCGAGTGCGGTGAATACTACCCCCAACAACAAACTAGATACAGTTCCGATTAATATATTTTTACTCAGTTGCTTTGCACGTTCGGAATCTTTTTTAATTGCGATTACCTCTGATGACAAATTAATCGTATTACCGTCAGGGGTCAAAATTTTATTAAAAACTACCGAAAGTGAACCGCCGCCATAAGCGTATCCTGCGGATTTGGCATCCAGTGTAGTCCCGTAAACCACACTGCCGTTCGGGGCTAGCAAAATATTATTATAATACCAGTCCTCGGCTAATTGTGCGGTAATCATATCACCTTTATCCGAACTGCCGGAACTTACTCCGGAATTAAACACAACCCAGAATTTTTCGCCCGCAGGTACCGAAATAACTCTGCCTGAAAGCTTTTTATCGGTATTCAAAGGATTATACTCCTGAATATATACGGGTTCGGGATAATAGTCTTTTCTGCTCTCATCATTAGTATTTCCGTCCGAATTTTCCTTAGATTCAAGCGGAGTATTTTTATTCTTGATTTCACGCCGCGGCTTACGCTTTGAAAACTCAGTTCCCGAATTAGTATTCACAGGTAAAATTTGATTATTTTCATTAAAACGCTGTTGGGCTTCATCACTGAAATCATAAGTATCATAGGATACATCTGCCGCAAAGACAGGCATAATAAACAATTCCAGACATATTATTAATGAAACAATTTTTTTCAGCATAATAATTATTTTTAAAATCTTTTTCTTAAGCTTATTATATTACACATATAATATATTTCAATGTTGCCTTTAAATTTATATTTTTGTTATTATTATATAGCGTATTTACAATATTGTTACAGGAGAGTTTAATTATGGAAAATTTTTGGGAAATTGCAGCCGTAATAATAAGTTCCTATTTAATAGGTTCCGTTCCTACGGGATATATAATTGTCAAAACTTTTACGGGTCAAGATATTCGCACAATCGGTTCAGGTTCGACGGGGGCTACTAACGTAAAAAGAGTTATGGGTAAAAAATGGTTTTTTATTACGATGCTGCTTGATGCGTTAAAAGGTGCTTTGCCTGTTGTCCTGACAATATTGTTTGCAAATTCATATAAAGAAATCGGTCTGCTGCCTGTTTTGGCTTCGGTAGCGGTAATTATCGGTCACAGCAAATCAATTTTCTTAAAATTTACCGGCGGCAAATCGGTTGCATCGGGCATCGGCACAATTCTCGCATTAAACTGGCAGGTCGGATTAATTATTGCAGCCGTTTGGGCGGTAATCACTTTTGTTTCAAGATATGTTTCACTGGGCTCAATGATAGCCTTGGCTGTATCACCGTTTTTAATGTGGGCATTCCATGCACCCGTAGCGTACATATATTATTGTGCTATCGGAGCATTGTATATTATATATTTACACAGAACTAATATTTTCAGACTGGTAAAAGGCGAAGAAAATAAGGTGAGGTAATTTTATTTATTTATAATTTGTCTGAAAACAGCCGAATTGTTGGTAAAGTTTACATTTCCGCTCTGGAAGGTTACGTTGTTTGAAGAAGAATCAGACTTCAAACGGGTTATGTCCTCTTTCTTAACATTATAACTCTTTATGGAACGCTTACCGGTAAGTCTTTTCATAAAGTTGTAATAACCTTTCAAAAATCCCGTTGCGTTATCCTGTTTTTCTTCAAGTTTTATAAGTTCCTGTCTGGAGTGAGTTCCGACCGGAACACCTACGGATTTTCTGGTAAGCCATTCGCTTATTGTTGTATTGGTCAATGTTATCCAGGTTACGCCGAAGAAAGACTTGTGATATTGCGAACTGAATGTACTGTTGAATAAATCAATTAACAAGGTTTGATAGAATAAACGTGAAACTTCCTGAACAAATCTTTCTTTAAATTTTGTATTTGCACCGTCTACATCATTACCGTTTGATTTTAACATAACCATATTATAGTTATCGGTCATTAAGAACCACAATGTAGCGGCACTTCCGGCTACTTTTGCTATATTGGAAAGTTCACAGTTGGGAACATTCGACATCGTATCAATATTAAAGCCTTTGTTTATATTATCGTTCACAAACGAACGGAATTTATTTACCGAAACTTCATCGGCAAAGTTAGTTTTATTAATTTCTTTTGCAATTCTCTCAACACTTTTGGAGAAAGTTTTATAAGTATTATTACTGATTTCTTTGGCAATATCGGCAGTAGTTTTGGGTTTAACCGATTTGCGGGAAACAATTTTTACCAAATTTTCCGTTAAATTGTAAGGAAGTGTAACGGCATTCCAAACAAATTTGAACGGAGCAACAACAAATTTTATTAACGGCTTAATCTTTTTACTTTTTCCGCCTAAATCGATAACCTCATTACCCGCATTGTCAAATGCCTTATATTTATCCGCGATAGTTTTAAAATCATCAACAAGTTTAGTCTGACCGCTTTCTTCCAAACGTTTAATCATATTGTCAAATTCTTTTTTAGGCATTGTATAATTCTTGATATCAGTCAGATTTTTATATTTTTCGGAAACATGTTTAAAGAAATTACGCATAACATTATCGAGCTGCGGAGACAATTTTCTTGCCGCTTTAATTGAATAACCGCCTGCAATAACCATTGCTGAAGCTTTCAATAATATATCAAACGAAAGCAAAGGTTTTTGCGGTTCATCTTTTTCATGCCCGCTTATGTCGCCTTTGAAATTAATATTTTTCTTAGGCAATTCGGCAGGTTTTATAGCCGCTTCCGGTGCATTATGAATTAAATTATCACGTCTTGCCTGCTCGGGAGTCATTCTCGTAATGTATTTTCCGTTCAGCAGCCTTGAAGTCGATTCCGCAAATAATGTGGTAGCAGCGGTTAACAAAAAGTTTCCGAATTTTGAATTATTAATATATTTTTGTAAAGCACCCATTGTGACAAGAGTTATGTATGCGTTTAAACCTATTCTTGCGGTTTCCTGATTAAATCTTGTACGTTTTTCTTTTTGTGCCGATTTTGGGTCATCATCCAAAATTCGTGACAGGTTATAAGCATCATTCGCCAGAAATATTGCGGGCGGCAAACCTGATACAAGCCTTACCAGAGTTCTTTCGTGTTTTGTATCATAATTGCCTTTTGAAGTATCAAAAGTTTTCATCTTGGTTTGCAAAACAAGATTTTTCAATTGTTCTTCGGTAATTTCACCCTTACTGAGACGGCTTTCAAGTCTGTTTTGTAAATCAATAAGCCCTCTGAACGAATTAACTTTAGCATCCATTTTTGAACGCTGGCGGATATTTTTAAACATCGGCTTATGCAAAATACGCTGCGACCAGGCTTTTAAGGGCTTAATTTTTCCCAGCAGACCGATAAAACCGTTTGCTAAATCTCCCGGCAAAATTTTGAACGGATAAACCATACCGTCCCAAATTAACTGCGGTATTGTTTTTTTGTAAACGGTTACATTTTCTCCTTCAAATTGCAAAAGTTTTGTTACCTGCTTCAATTTAGAATTTTTTAAACTGTCTATTAACTCACTTGAAGCAGAACCTACATATTTATCAATAAATTTTTTTACGTCATTAATTTTGTATGTTCCCGACTTTTTGTACGAAGGAGCAAGCCGCAGCCCGAAACCTAATGCGGCTATTGTACCAAGCATTATTAACGTCGGGCTGATAGTATGTCTTTCTTTTTTATCTGCGGAATTTGTTTCCTTAAAAGAAAGACCTTTAAAAGATAAATTCTGAGAATTATTTTTTAAAGGTCTTTCGTTAAATGAACTATTTAATTGTGACATGTATTTTAAAGGCTCGGAAGGAATACGAATAGAGGATAAATCTCCGTAGTTGTATTTTCGCTTATCTATCGTCCGGTATGTTGTTATATTTAACATTATATTTCTTCCACCCAAATGATATTCTGAACTAAATTTATATTTTTGGCAATAGCATTTATATACAAAATTTACATGAATTTACAATAGGTCATAACCTTGACACTACAAGGTAATAAAGGCATTCCACAAAATTTTTATCGCATGATTTAACCATGCCTACAGCGATTTTATTATTTCAAGTATTAAAGACTTAAACTTTTTCTTGGCTCTTTGCGTAGTTTCAATAACTTCTTCATGGGATAACTTTGCTCCCGCGGAAGAACTTGCGGCATTGGTAATACAGCTTATACCCAGAACATCCATACCGCAATAATTTGCGACAATTGCTTCGGGAACGGTAGACATTCCGACCGCATCAGCACCAAGTTGTCTAATCATCTTAATTTCGGCGGGTGTTTCATAACTAGGGCCTGAATTTGCCCAATATACACCTTTTTGGATTTCAATACCGAGTTTTTTTGCACATTTTTCGGCAATTTCAATTAAATATTTTTTATAAACCTCTGTCATATCGGGAAATCTTTCCCCGCAAAGTTCATCATTCTTACCTATCAAAGGATTACTACCCATGAAATTTATATGATCCGTAATAATCATTAAATCTGACGGTCTGAAACCTTCGTTTACCGCTCCGGCTGCATTTGTAAGAATAAGTGTTTTTACCCCCAGATTTTTTAAAACTTTGACAGGATAAGTAATTTCGGACATTGAATGACCTTCATAAAAATGATTTCTGCCCTGCATCATTACGGTATTTTTACCGTTAATTACCGCAAAAACAAGCCTTCCTTTATGTCCTTGAACCGTAGAACATATAAAATCAGGTATTTCACCGTAAGAAAAAGCATAATCACAATATTCATCCGCAATTTCACCTAAACCGGAACCGAGTATTATGCCGATTTCAGGTTTAAAATTGTTTGTATTTTCAGATAAAAATTCTACTGCTTTTTCCATTTATCACCTGATTAAATATATAAAAAGGCAAGAGATAATATTTCTTGCCTTAATATTTTTACTTTTTATATTAACCTACCAGTCTGTCATCATCAGATTCGGCAGCTTTTACCATAATAGCGTGTTCAACAGGATTTTCTTTTTTGTAGTTGTTATCAAAATTTTCTTCAAAATTAAAATCGTCACGTGCTTTTTGTGCCTGATTTTCATCCACCAATTTTTTAGCCAGTTCGGCTATTTCATAAACTAATTGATATCTGTTTTCGGTATTTTCATTTAAGTCCCAGGCAACTCTTATTATTTGATCCATATACTTAACCTCTTTTTTCTTTTGTAGAATAATAATATAATACAAAAAAAAATTTAGCAAGTAGTCTACAACTTTATCGGATAATCGTCTTTAATTTCCCACCGGACGAAGCTTATGCATGTCTTAGTCATCATCTGTCATCCTGAACTAGTTTCAGGATCTTATTTATACGGATTAGATATACTTTCTGCTATACTGCTTTTTACCACGGATAATCGTCTTTGATTTCCCAGCCGTCATATTGAATTAATGTCCCGCATTGATATCTTCTATTTTTAGCTATACTGCTGTTGCAGGCATAGGGAGATGAATTAATAATATTTTCACGAGTTCTGTCATTCCACAGGAAAAAACTTATAAACTTGTCAGAATTACTTATCTTATAAAAAATATCATGCCGCGAATAATCACGTGAACTATGGTCATATCCTTTTGTATTTTTATTGTTACTTGCAACTATGTAAACAGCTTCAGGTGTATAAATGCCATTCGTTGTACCGCCGTCGGTATAAAATGATAAAGTTGTCCCGTTACTTAACACTATATGATAACCCGGGTTTTTAAAACCAATATCTTCCGCCACCTTTAAATAAGGTTTAAAATAGGTATTAACAATATATGTTAGTTGTTCTTCCGAACCCGTACTTGATTTATCACTGGTTGCACCGTAACTCCATTCGGCAGGTGTGCCGTTAGCAGCTATGGAAGCGGTCAATGCGTTGGATAAAATCGCATAAGTTTGTTTAACTTTCGTTGCAAAAACTTTCTTTTGGTACTTCGCAATTAATGTTGGTATAGTCACCGCGGCGACAACGCCGATTATTCCGAGGGTGATTAGAACTTCCGCGAGAGTGAATGCGTGTCTGTCATCCTGAACTGCGGATTTGCGGACGGACGGAGTGTAAACGAGTCCGGATAGCGAACAGATTGAGCATACTGTGGCAAAGCCACTATTGCGAAACTCTGTGAGCGTGGAGCAAA
>CANPZB010000073.1 GCA_947588755.1 Candidatus Gastranaerophilales bacterium
ATGATTTTTCAGGATGACATGGGCGTTCAGGGGATTTCGTGCAATTAAGATACTGAACCAATGCCACGAAATAAGATGCTGAAACAAGTTCAGCATGACATGATAGTTCAGGATGACAGGATGAGAACCCAAATTTTTGGGGCTTAATAAAAAATCAAAAAATCGCCAAAACCTTTGGTGTGAGCGGTTTACCCCCCCCCGTTTGTGTGACTTTACACGTCACATGTAAGTTTTTCCCGCTCTTTTTCGTTACCATATAATATTCTTATACCCTATTTTATGAATTTATAAACATGATTATATACTTTTCTTAACTTTTGTCAAGAAAATTAAAAATGAATTTTATAAATTATTAGTATTAAAAAAAAACAGACTAAATTTTTATGTTATAATAGAAAAAAAAAGAGGGAATTATGAAAAATATATTGGTAACAGGCGGAGCGGGTTTTATAGGTTCACATCTATGTGAAAAGCTTTTAAATGACGGAAATCATGTAATTTGCCTTGACAATTTTTTTACCGGCTCAAGAAATAATGTTAAACATTTAATGGATAACAAAGAATTTGAATTAATAAGACACGATGTCGTTAATCCGATAATTCTGGAAGTAGACCAAATATATAATCTTGCCTGTCCCGCAAGCCCCATACATTATCAGTACAATGCAATAAAAA
This sequence comes from Candidatus Gastranaerophilales bacterium, assembly GCA_947588755.1. GTDB lineage: Bacteria > Cyanobacteriota > Vampirovibrionia > Gastranaerophilales > Gastranaerophilaceae > CANPZB01. The sequence continues at coordinate 676 of CANPZB010000073.1, forward strand.
CAGTTAAAACCAATGTAATCGGCATAACCAATATGCTTGACTTGGCAGATGAAACTCATGCCAGAATTTTACAAGCTTCCACAAGCGAAGTTTACGGAGACCCGATTATTCATCCGCAAAAAGAAGAATACTGGGGCAATGTTAACCCGATAGGTTTAAGAAGCTGTTATGATGAAGGTAAACGTGTTGCGGAAACCCTGATGATGAATTACCACAGACAGCATAATGTCGATATACGCATAATAAGAATATTTAATACTTACGGTCCCAGAATGGCAGAAAACGACGGCAGAGTTGTTTCAAACTTTATACTTCAGGCATTAAAAAATCAAGATATAACTATCTACGGAGACGGCTCACAAACCCGTTCATTCTGCTACATAGACGATTTAATCAGAGGTATGACCGCATTAATGAACACCGATGGTTTTATTGGACCTGTAAATGTGGGTAACGACGGTGAATTTACCATATTGGAACTTGCAAAAATGGTAATAGAATTAACAGGTTCAAAATCGAAAATAATATTTAAGCCGTTACCGTCAGACGACCCTTGCAAACGCCGACCTGATTTAACACTTGCGAAAGAAAAATTGGGATATAGCCCCAAAATCAGTATAAGAGACGGGCTTAAACAAACGATAACATACTTTGAGTCAACACTGTAGTACATTCTTGACAAATAATATTTATCACATAATATAGTAATATCTAACCAACCTATGGAGGAGTGCCAGAGTGGTTGATTGGAGCAGTCTTGAAAACTGTCGAACGTTCACGCGTTCCGTGGGTTCGAATCCCACCTCCTCCTGATTTTAAAAAGAGCCTGAAAAGGCTCTTTTTTAGTGCATTTCCGCCCTATTATTAAATCGCGGAAATTACTTAATTTTGCAATTTAGGGGGCTGTTTGGGGGCTGTAAAAGTTTGTAGGTCGGATTTACTTGATCTGCCCAACCTATAGCCTTTTTACACCCATTTTTATTTTGATTTCATAAAAAACTCCCTTTCGGGAGCTTTTTTATGAAATATCAAATCTCTCTATCGAGCGTTTCATAACATCTTCCTTAAGCTTTTTCAACATGTCTTGCTTGTCTTTGTATGTCATTGTTAGATATTCTATATTTTGATCAGCCTGTCTCATAAATACTGACGGTTCCTTAGGCATTTCTGTACTTAAATTTATATATTCTTGCAAATTTTTCTTATGACTATTTTTTTTCTCACCTAAATTGAAGGATTGTTTAATAGCTTCATCAATCTCATTATTTACAGTATTAACCGACTCATTTGCATTAGGCTGCTGTGGCTGATTATTAAGCGGTTTACCACTATTAAAATTCACATTCTCACACATAAATTTCTCCTTTTATTTTGTAACATTTTTATTTACGGCAAAATTAATTCAAAACTTTAATTAATTTAAAAAAAATTTACAAAAATACATCATCATACTTTCTTTCCAGCATGTAGATTGGGCATTCCTGATCTGCCCAAAAATTTCATAATACCAATCGTTGCTTAATTTGTCGGTTTAGTAAATCCTCCCGATTACACTTTGTAAAATAGCTTTTTCTGTGATAAAATTCACTTATGGATAAAATTTCTGCGATAAGTTCTATTGATTCATTTGAACTTCACAAAATTCTTACATCAAATAAACTTTCTAACAAGCAAAAAGTTGAGTTTTTAAAAAATAATGCACATATATTGAAGAACATTTCGCCGGAAAACATAACAAAAAAAGAACTGGAGCAAATATTAAAAAATCGACAACTCATTCGTTTTCGTCCGCTTAAAAACTCTTTTACCAAACAAGGCGATATGAAACTTCTGGCTGAAGCTCTGGGCATTGAAAAGAGTGAAATTAACAAATATATAAATTCCGTTATTAATACCAATTTTCTTATCCAAAACCAAACCGATATAGACAATATTGAAAAAATGAAAATGTATGTTTATAGACACGGAACAAAAAAGCAGGTCGAGTCATTTTTAGAGTATGAGTTATCTGATGTGAAAACTACGCTTCAAAAGCTTTATAAGACACTTGAATACAATTCGGGCGGTTTGGCAGATTATTTTTCAAGACCGATACACAGAATGGACAATAAAACGCTGGCAAGACTTTATAACATTATAGACAAAAGTCTTAAAAATTCCGCAGACGCAGGTTATGTCACAGATATAAATTCCCATGCCGAATGGGCTTTGATAAAAATTTACGAAATCCAAAATAATTCAAAATTAATCAAAGCTTACGATTTATACAACAGTTTAGAGAGTTAAATATCAGAACGGTTTTTGAGAACCAAAATAAAGAGTGTATAATAAAAATCATGAAAATACTAACGAAAATCAATGTGTATAAAATTACACTTGTAATTTTATTTTTGATTGGATGCGGATTAAGACTTATATTTTTTTCTTACAACAGACCGTTCTGGAATGATGAATGTGCTCTTGCTCTCAGCATTCGGGATACATGGAATTATATTGAGCCGTTAAAATATTCTCAGGCTGCACCACATTTATTCATGTATTTTTCAAAACTGATTTATACAATATTCGGGCAAACGGAAATGTATCTGAGAATAATACCGCTGTTATCAGCAATTGCAGGTTTAGGTGTATTTTACTTTCTTGCTAAAAACATCCTTACAAAGAAAAGTTCTGTATTAGTAGCCTTTGCACTATACTCGTTTTGCTATCCTTTGTGTTATTATGCACAGGAATTTAAACAATATAGCAGTGATGTTTTATGTTTTGAATTAATATTACTGAGTTATTTTTATCTGAATAAGATAAAAACATTAAGAGCAAAGATTTTATACGGAACAGCATGCAGTATATTAATTTGGTTTGCTTTCCCTTCTGCTTTTGCAATTTTTGCCGTATTTTTAACTCTGTTGATATTCGATTTTCAAATGTTCAAAAGGTTTTTACCGGCATTAATACCAATTTGCATAAACATTATCTTATTTTATTTTGCAAACAAACACCTTAATTCGAATGAATATTTGCACACATTTTGGGCAAAAGGATTTATTAATCATGGATTTTTGCACTTTCTGCAATTATTTATTTCAAATTTACAATACGTATTTGCTTCGGGTTTACCGTTCTTTTTTATTGCTGCAGGTATAATGGTTATTGCAATCAGGGGGGGGGGAGGGCATATTAATTCTCACACCGCTGTGTTTAGTACTTATTTTGTCACGATTTTCAATATATCCTTTTTCGACTCGGCTGATACTGTTTTTAATTCCCGTATTTATTCTGCTTACCGTCAGAATACTTGATTATGTAAACATCAAAAACAAATATTTATCAGGTTTATTTATAATATTTACATCATTGGTACTGGTTTTACCGCAGGAAATAAATTGCATGCAAATTATTTTTAACAAAAAATTCGGGAATAATGAAGATATAAAAACAGCCTTAAAAATAGCGAAAGCCAATACAAATACTGATGATATAGTTTATATCTCCGACGGTAGCGAGATTTTATATGAATACTACGGAGCAAATGCAGGAATAAAAAATCCGGTGCATTTTGATGATAAAAGATACAATGATGATGCCGAATATTTGAACCATCTTGAAAATACCCTTGTAAAGGGTGAAACTTATTGCTGGATACTGGCACACCACCCGCAAAAATACCGCCGCTTGAACAGTATGGAAGAATGGGCAAAAGCAAAAGAAAATTTCAAAATCTTCAAGGACATTTATTCAAATGCCGTAATAATCTTCAAAATGAACTAATACTATAAGAAAATAGTATGAGTGAAACTATTGTCATTTCACCCATGAACTGATTACATAGATTACAATTCAATAAAACATGGTCACGCAGATGCTTTAAAAGATTGGAAATATTCAAGTTTTCATAAATTTGTAAAACAAGATTTGTTAACCAAATATTGTGATTATGAGAATATGAAGATTATCTATTTTCATTTTCCTCTTTAATATGTTTTTTCATACTTTCAATATATAATTCACGAGTTTCTTTTTTAATTTTTTCAAATTTACGTTTTGGCATAGTTCTAACTTTGCCCGAAAAAGCGTTAAGTCCGTGATAACATGCCCATACGGGGTCAGGGCGAAGTGGTGTTGATATATCTTTTTCTACTGCTTTTTCCAACTGTTCCAAAAGGTATTGATTACTTTTTGTATCCATATAATCAATAGTATTAGGTGCTAACATACCATATACCGCAATTTGCGAAACTGCTGTTTCATCTTTGCACATTCTTACATCTTCAACAGATCTTAATTTCCCGAACGAATACCAAAATACCGCGTCATCCCTGTCTGTTTCAAATATATCATCCGCCATTATCATATAATAAATCGGAAGAATTTTATCGGGGTTTTCTTTTATATAATTTATAAATTCTTCTTTTTCGGAAGAATTAAATGCCTTAATGCCATCAAGGGCAAGCCCGCTTTTTTCACTTTCCATATATTTTATAACTTTTTTTACGTTCCCTGATAACTGTTCTTCACTCTTTACAGTTAATAATGACGAGCCTAAAGCCAGTACAAGTAATACCAATATTAATATTTTTTTCATTATGATCTCCTTATTAAAATAACATAACAAATTTTTCCGGGCAAAGAAAGATATTAATATATTTTAAAAAAGTTGCTTTTCACTTGAATTTCTTTTTAAATATACGTTATAATGATAGAGTAAGGTTGAAATATTTCAATCAGGAAGTACATTGGTGCGAAGCACCGAAAATTTGGGAGTTAATGAAAAAATTTATGAAAAAATCGAATTTTGAAGTTTTAGCATTCACCCCCCCCCCGAGTTTGTAAACCCGTTCTATGACTGCGTTTTAGTCATTCTTTGCTTTTGGGATAATTTTAAAGGGATAAATATTTGTCCCTCGTTTTGTCGTGCGAATTTTTATCATGACATCCTGAACGACTATGTCACCCTGAACTCGTTTCAGGGTCTTAGACATACATTATCGATACAAATAGCCATTTCGCATAGGTTAACACCCACCCATGTCATGCTGAACTCGTTTCAGCATCTGAGCCTTATCAAGTCTTTAAATAGAAAAGAAACTAAACTAAAGTCAATCTCCACAACTATGGTCAATAACAAGTCTCTGCACGCATTGGAGCAAATCCAAGACGTTTCAGGATTATGTACCAATACCGAATAAATAAGACCCTGAAATGAATTCAGGGTGACATGTATAGTTATAGTTTTCAATGAAAGTAATAGATAAAAAAGGAAAGGACTTAAAAATGAAAAAAGAAATTAAAAACGCAACAATTTTGGGAAAGACTGTAAGACCCGACAAGGCTCAGATGCTGAAACAAGTTCAGCATGACATGGAGGTCGTTCAGGGTGACAGTTTGATTAAAAATGACGGAGTCGGAAAAATAGCAAGACACGAAAATTCTGTCATGCTGAATTTATTTCAGTATCTTAGAATTTTCGTGTCTTGCAAACCTAAAAATGACA
>CANPZB010000074.1 GCA_947588755.1 Candidatus Gastranaerophilales bacterium
ATCATATACATATCCATATTGCGGAATGCTTCATCATAACTGTCTAATTGGGTTAAATATCCGCCCAGTTGTGCCGCAACGGGTGCTGCCAGAACAGCGGGGTTAAAGTCTCTGTACGAATTACCCGTCGGTGAGTATGATATACCGTTTTGTCCGCTTTCAACATTGACATATCTTAAAGGAGTTAATGCCGTAAAGGATTTTTCAGGCAATTGTAAATCAACTTCATCTTCAAAGCCGAGAGAACTTTTTATATCGGAAAGCGTTATATTACCTGAACTTACCGTAGTGTCAGGCAAGAAGTTAAAGTCTTCAACGGTAATGCTGCCTGAAAGTTCTTCTGTCGGCGTAAACTTATCCGTAGTTTTATTCGCGGAACTTAAATCAAATTTGAGTTTTGTTCCTTGACCTAAGTTCACTTTTCCGCCGCTGTAATCGTTAATTCTGCCGTCTTGAGAGTCCAAAGTCGCATTTTTAACATTAACCGTAGTACCTTCGCCTATAGAACTTCCTTGTGCTAAGTGCAAAGTACCGTTTGTAACTTCCATTTTGGCATTTTTAATTTCGCCGTTAAAAGTAACGGTACCGTCACCGTTCAAAGCCACATTGTAAGCTTCAGTACCTGAAATACCATCGGCAAGAGTGATATTTCTGTCTTGCTCTGCTTTTAAAGTTAACGCTAATTCCTTACGGCTTTTTGAAGTGCTATCCATATAAATGTCGGCACCTTCCTTTGCTGAGTTACCGAGGAAAACAACATCATTATTTTTTGCGTTAATCGTGATATCATCGTTAGCCCAGATAGCACCGCCCTTATCACCTGCTTTGTTATTTACAAAACTTGTATCGGTAATTGTTGCGGATTTATAAGCAGCTATCGCACCGCCTTTAGCTTCTGCAGTGTTGTTTTCAAACATTGAGCCTTCAATGTCCAAGGCTTCGGCAGATTTGTCTGACCAAATTGCACCGCCTTGTCCGCTATAGCCGGAAGCCTCTTTGTTTAATGCTGCATGGTTATTGTTAAAGTATGAATTTGTAATTTTTGTTTTTGTATTTTGACCGTATGCCGCTATAGCACCACCATAATTAGCTTTATTATTTGTAAATCGAGAGCCTTCAATCGTTAAATTGGGAGATGTGCTTTTGGATGTATTATAAATCGCACCGCCCAAGTCCCCTGATATATTATTTTCGAATACTGAATTTTTAATATTTGCAGTTTCCTGAGTAACCAGAGCACCTCCGCCATCAGTTGCCTTATTGCCGTAAAATGCCGATTCATTAATATCTAATTCACCGCTATATGCATATATTGCACCACCATAAGCAGATTCGTTATTTCTAAACACAGCCTTTTGAATTTGATTTTTTACCGAAGCCCAATTAAAAATAGCACCGCCCATTGAACTTGCACTGTTACCGTCAAATACAGCATTATCACCTATTGATAAAGTGCCGCTATTGTTGTATATAGCACCACCATAAGAACCTGCACTATTGTCTTGAAATACTGTATTATTTCCCAGAGTTAAACTGCCGTTATAATTATATATACCACCGCCATTATCGGCATTATTATCTTTAAATACTGCATTATCTTCTATTGATAAAGTACCGCCATTGTTGTATATAGCACCGCCAATTGAACTTGCACTATTGCCTTGAAATACAGCATTGTCATTAACTGTTAAATTACCTTGATTATAAACGGCACCGCCATAATTTGAAATGTTACCTTCAAATAATGCACCGTTGCCTATAGTTGTTTTATAAGCGGCATTGTATATTGCACCGCCATAACCGGATACACCTTCATATATTGCTTTATTATTTCTAAATACTGCATTATCACCTATTGTAAAAGAACTGTTTTTTTCAGGATTATTTGTCTGCTCGCTGACTGCAATAGCTCCGCCAAAAACAAAATCCGGAGTATATCCTTCTTCATTAACAAAACCGGCTTGGTTACCTTCAAATACTGCATTATCACCTATTGTGAAGCTTGACGGTTTGGGATCAGTATCTATAGTATAAACATCTATAGCACCACCTTCACGCCCTGCCTGATTGTTTTTGAAAGTAACATTATCTCCTATTGTTACTTCATTATGTTTGTAAAGTCCGATTCCGCCGCCCGAAACAGCTTTATTACCTTCAAAAGTTACATTTTTTCCTATCTCAATTTTGCTGTTCCCGTCACCTTCGGAAAAAATAGCTCCGCCTTTTTGCAAGCCGGTATCTTCATCTGGATTAATATCAGTATTGTTTTTAAAAGTTACGTTATCTTCAATGTTTATAGTACCGTCATAATTATTAATTGCACCGCCGGCATTTCTTGTAGCAGAATTATTTTCAAACGTAGAGCCTGATTCAACGGTTACTGTTCCTTGACGGTTATAAATTGCACCGCCATTTTGTGCCATATTGCCGGTAAAAGTACCTTGTACGGTTATATCGCCTTTGGTGTCATTATGTATAGCACCGCCATATCTTGCGTGATTACCAGTAAATGTCGAATTTGTAATTGTTGCTTTACTATTATTGTATAAAGCACCGCCTTCACCTTCTTGTTGCCAAAATTCTGTTCTTTCACTTGCCTTATTATTTGAGAAAGAAGAATCTTCAACTGTCAAAGTTCCTTCATTATATATGGCACCGCCCTTACCTTTATCAGAAGTTGCTGTATTATCTTCAAATTTAGAGCCTTGTACATTCACTGTACCTGAATTATATACGGCACCGCCTGAACTTGTTGCGGTATTTTCTTTCAATGTACTGCCGGTAACATTATGTGTTGTATCTTTATCATCTACATATAAAACACCGCCGGAACTAGCACTATAACCTGTATATTCAGAGTCAATTAAATCTTGATTTTGAATATGACTAGTTGCGTATACTTCTTGCAAAGATATTGAAAAACAAATAAGTAAAGCCGCTAAAAGAACTTTTCTCGTTTTCATTTACTTTTTCTCCTGTAATTAACTTACTTAATTCCTTGGTTAAATTCTATTATTAAATATCCTGAAAGTCAATAATATAGTTATATTAGTTATGTTTTGTATTAATAATTTTAAATATCTATTACATACGTTTGGTAGCAAATCGTTCTGCCGCCAAAACCTTCTTTTTGTCTTATTAAGCCCTGATTTAAAAGTTTTCCGTTATCTTCGGATGAAATGCCAAAATCAAAATATTTTTTTTCATTTGAGTATTTATCAATTAAAGTTTTAATTACTAAATCCAACCCGCCAAACTCTCTTGCTTGCTCATCCGCCGCAAGATATTGTGTATGTACTACCTGATTTGATATAAACAGTAAAGTACCCGCTATAATTTTACCGTTGTATTTTGCACACCACAGTTCAATATTTTGGGGAAATCTCGAATGCAGCAGTTTCAATTCTTCAGCGGTATGAACAGCTTTTGTATTATGATGTTTAGATAAAACCTCGTTTTGTAATTCAATAAATCTGTCAAAATCTAGCGACTTTTCGACAATTATATTATTTTTAACAGCCTTTGCAACCTGCCTTTTTCTTAATTTTGCCATTTTTAAAGGCGAAGAAAGGTCTATTACTGTAGAAGGTTCGATTTTAAAGATTTTCGCATTTATTTTAAATAAAGCATAAATGTCCTCACAAGCAGGTGATATATGAAAAATTTGAGGAATAACTTTATAAATCAAAGATTTAAAATCTTTATCAAGCATATAAGATTTTAAAACTTCAAAACAAGTTAGCATAGTTGCCTGTTTCATATTTTCGTCAACAATAAATCCGCCATACGTCAGGCCTCCGTGAGAGCATAATTTCTTATCATGTTTGGACAAAGGCAAAACAGCCAATAATTCTTCATCATCATAAAACAATAATGAATTATCTGAAAATCTGTCGGAATGGTAATCCATAAAACCACGTTCAAACATGAAAAAACCGTTTTTTGATTTTCCGATAAATTCATTCCATAACTCCATATCCGTATCTTTATTGTATTGTTTAATATTAATCATAATTGCTAAAGTTATATTACAATAAAAACATTATACTGTTCATTTTGAACATTGTCAATACTTAAATGGTAATTTAGTGAATTAAAATATACAATAAACTGTATATGATATTAATAAATTTATATAATATAGGTTGGAAAAGAAAAATTACACGGAAAGAATTAGCACAAGCAATTGGAGTAAGTCCGACAACAATAACAAAACTTACTAAAGGTGAGCATGTTGATGTGAGATTAAGTACATTAGAAAAAATTTGCAATTTTTTTGATTGCAGTATTTTTGATATATTGGTAGAAGTAAATAAATAAAGTACTAAAATCACAATATGTAAATAAATTGTAAATTTGAATTCAAAATCACAAGATTTTGAAAAAATAGTGTTGGTTAAATTTTGACCTGATAGAGTATTAACGAAAAGGAGATGTTATGGGACAAGAAAAATTTTCAAATGAAATGCCGGAGCAAGTTTTATTAATTCCTAAACCGCGAAGAATTAGAATAGACTGCACGCAATCTCAGAGGGCTTACGGGCTTTTTGATTCTAAAACAGGTACGCAAGTTAGAGACTTTGTAAAATGCAACGGCGGGCAAATTGAATTCGATAATTTAGACCCGAATATGCACTACGATGTCGGTGTTATCGAAAATATGGGAGATAAAAAACCGTATTTTGCAATGATATGGACGTTAAAAATGCGGGATGATACAGACCTTATATTAAGTAATTCCGGTAATCTGCCTGTAGAATATCCGTATGTATATTATGTAATAGATAAAGATAAGTCCGGTAATAACCGTATTTTTAATCTGGGAGATGATAAAAAAGAAGTGGTAGCCCAAGTTACGGAATTAACTCATGGGGATGATAAACTTGAATTTGTGGGAATATGTTCATTTAAAATGGTAGATGATACAAAAAAATAATTATTTTGAAATATCGGTCGGATTATAATCCGACCGATATATTTTGTTTGGATACACTACAAAAAAAATAAACCTACTGACTATTACGGTTCCAGCATAACCTGCTCCCACGGATAATCGTCTTTGATTTCCCAGCCGTCAGATTGTATTAAAGCGGCACAATAATGACGCCTTTTTGGGCTTACTTTCGGGCTACAACTGTTCAGAAGGACTTTACGGTCCAAACCGCTTCCATCAGGATAAAATAATTCTTTAGAATTCGCACTTAAATCAAACAAGAAAGAAGTCTTTCCGTCGAATATTTCCGGTTCGCAATATTTTAATTCCGTACAATAAAAGAAATATGCTGCTGATGAGTTTGAAATATAAGCTATAAATCCTGAACCGTCTTTTAAACCTACCTTATAATAAGAATTAGAAGAATATTTTATAGCTTCTTTTTTGACACTTTGAATATATTTATCAAGATACTTGTCGTACCAGACCTGAAAAGTATCACCGTCATTAGGTGCCCAATCCGCAAAATCTCCGTTTTCAGCTTCGGCAAGTTTTATAGCCTGACTCATTGTTGAATAAAATTTTTTAAGTTTAGTGGCTGTTACTTGCTTTTTATGCTTTAGGATTAAAGACGGTAAAGTCATTGCTGCCACAACACCGATTATCCCGAGGGTGATTAACACCTCAGCGAGAGTAAAGGCGATTTTACGTGAAAAGTGAGAAGTGAAAGGTGAGAGGTTCTTTTCGGGTGCTAAAGCACCAAAAAAAACACACCTGAACCACCCCATGTCATCCTGAACGCCCATGTCATGCTGAACTTGTTTCAGCATCTGAGCCTTGTCGGGTCTTACAGTCTTTCCCAAAATTGTTGCATTTTTAATTTCTTCTTTCATTTTTTGTTCCTTTCTTTTTATTTATTACTATTTATTGAAAACTATAACTATACATGTCACCCTGAACTCGTTTCAGGGTCTTATTTATTCGGTATTGGTACATAATCCTGAAACGTCTTGGATTTGCTCCAATGCCTGCAGGCACTTGTTATTTACCATAGTTGTGGAGATTGACTTTGGTTTAGTTTCTTTTCTATTTAAAGACTTTATAAGGCTCAGATGCTGAAACAAGTTCAGCATGACATGTAAAGGGTTCAGGGTCTTTCGTGCAATTAAGATACTGAA
>CANPZB010000075.1 GCA_947588755.1 Candidatus Gastranaerophilales bacterium
TTCGTGCAATTAAGATACTGAACCAATGCCACGAAATAAGATCCTGAAACGAGTTCAGGATGACATCATGGTTCAGGATGACAAAAAAACATTTTTCGGGGCTTGTCAAAAAATTAAAAAATCGCCAAAACCTATGGTATGAGCGGTTTACCCCCCCCCGCTTGTCCGTTTTTAATCTCTGCGTCTGCCATTTCGTGACCCCCTATTTTATTATTCCCATGTATGAGTTAATTATAACCCTTTTTTAAGTTTTGTCAAGATAAATATTAATAAATCACTGCACTTATTCAAAGTATCGGGATTTTATGAATAAAACTTCTGCACTACAGGCAAATTCACACCGTTACAAAACGAACGCTCGGTCAATCTTATCCCCAAACATCCCTGATGACGTTTAAATTGTGCTTTATATATCTTTTTGACAGTGTCATCGACAAGCTGTTTATCATATTTTTCATATATAATTTCCGGTGATAAGCACTGTTCAACGTACATTTCTATAATATCGTCCAAGATTTCGTATGCGGGAAGTCTGTCTTGGTCTTTCTGCCCCGGATGTAATTCTGCCGACGGTGCTTTTTTTATAATTTCATCGGGAATAATTTCCCTATCTTTATTTATGTAAGCCGCCAATTTATACACATTCGTCTTTGTTAAATCGCATATAAGATTTAAACCGCCCGCCAAATCACCGTACAAAGTTCCAAATCCCATGGCACTTTCGGACTTATTCCCCGTAGAAAGCAGCAAATAATTATCCCGATTGGAAAAATACATTAGAATTAATGCCCTAAGCCTTGCTTGAAGGTTTTCTTCCGCAAGTGTTGTTGAATGTTCATCATCAGGTGCGATATGTGCAATTTTATCCGAAAAGTTTTCAAATAGCGGGGTTATCGGATGTTTTTCGGTTCTGATATTTAGATTTTGTGCAAGTTTCAGACTATCGGTTATACTGCCTTGCGAAGAAAACATACTTGGCATAAGCACACCAAACACATTTTGGCTTCCTAAAGCTTTTACCGCTATAGCGGCTGTCAAAGCACTGTCAATACCGCCTGACAAACCGAGTATTACACTTTTGAAGCCTGTATTTTCGCAATATTCTCTAAGAGCAAAAGTCAAAACTTCCAAAACGCATTTTTCCGCACACTCATGTGTGTACTCGCAGCTTTCAGAAAAATCAATTATTCTCACATCCTCTTGACATAACGGCAAAACCGCAACCAAATTATTTTCTTTGTTTTTAACAAAACTCAAACCGCAGTAAATATCACAGTCTGCCATACCGACCGCATTGATATAAATAAAATCACTTTTTGCGGCAATACTTTCCATAAATGCTTCTTGAGAATTCATGGTGAAATATCTGTTTTTAGCCAAAACATACAAATCGCAAATAACGTCGTCAGAATATTTATCGGAAACGTAAACTTTTTTGCCGAAAATATCAAAATACCCGTCTTGCGACAAAATGACTTCGCCGTTTTGTATCAAAATTTCGCCGACTAAAACGGCTTTTTTAGAATTTTTCTCGGCAATTCTTTGATAAAATTTGTCCTGTGCCGATAAACATTTTTCGTCACGAACCAAATCTTTTGCTCCCGTATCACTTAAATCATATTCGGGAAAAATGATTAAATCGCAATCGGTATTATCAATTTTATCCGAAATTATTTTGTAATTAAATTCAAAATCAGCTGTTTTAAATCTTGTTTGTGCCAGTGCTATTTTCATTATATTTAACCTCTTACTTAAGTTTTAAATAGTTAACTTTTTCCCAGCTCAGGTCAAGGTATTTAACTTTATCTTGAACAAGTTTAACCTGAGGCAAAATCGACGGTATTCTTTCAATACGCTTAAACACGTCATCATCGGGCATACCGAGTCTGATATTAACCGATTTAATTTTAACAAAAATATCGTTAGGAGTCCTTAAATCAACATATTCGACCTGTTCTTTAGAATAAGTTTCAACATATTTAACGATTTTTTGAATTTTACGGATTTTATTAATATCCCATTTATGATAATCGTCGCCTTTATTACCGTACGATAACACCGAAATAGTTTTAAATTCTTTACCGAGCGGCAGATATTCGCGTCCGATAAGCCTGCCGTCGGCAGTAAAAAATGCTACCGCGGGAGCCTTTACATCAGGAGAAATCGTAATAACGGGAACTCTTTCCCTGATTATAATCTGAATTCTCGCGGGAAAAGCATATCTTCTGATATATACATTTTCGACAGGCGGAAGTTTTTTTAATTCTTTTTTTATATCGTTCGTCTTTGCCAGATATAACGGAACTTCGGGAACATTACTCGATTTTAAAACAGCGAGAATTTTATAAGACGGAATAATTTTGTTGTTTATGACTTCAACCGAACCGCCGTCAATATAATTGAATGCATTACTGTTCATATACCATCCCGAAGCCTGAGAAAGATAATACAAACCTGCAAGCATTACCAACGTAAGCAGAAAACGAACAAACCCTCTAAGACGTTCTTGTTTCATTCGCCCTTTTCTCACATATCGTTCACGCTGTTTTTTCTTTACGAACTTTTTTCCTTCGGCAAGTTCATCATTTTTTGTAATATCTTCGTCAGTCATATTATTTATTTAATCCTGCACTGTTTAAAATTAACAATACCAATTCGTCATAACTTATATTCATAGCTTCTGCCTGTGCAGGCAAATCACTCGTCACGGTCATGCCGGGGCTTGTATTGATTTCCAAAACATAGGGAATATTATTAACAATAAGAAAATCGACTCTTGAAACTCCGCTGCAGCCTGCGGCTTCGAAAGCTTTTACGGCAATTTCTTTTACTCGTTTCGTAAGTTCGTCGCTTATTTGAGCAGGTAGAATAAATTCCGTCATACCTTTAGTATACTTAGCTTCATAATCATACCATTCATTTTTCGGACGCAACTCCAAAATCTCGGTCGCAAACGGTTTTCCGTCATCTTCCAACACGCCGACAGTCGCACAAATTCCTGTCAAATATTCTTCAATCAAAACATCATCGTTATATTTAACAGCTTCAACATACGCATTTTCAAGTTCATCAGGAGTATTAACTTTCGTCATGCCAAAACTTGAGCCTTCGCTGACGGGTTTTGTAATTAACGGATAACGCAAGTCTTTTGTCTTTTGTTTTAGATCCTCACCTTTTCTAACAAAAACAGATTTAATAAGCGGAATGTCTTTGTGCATTGACAGAATTCTTTTTGTAAACTCTTTATTCATGCAGACGGAACTTGCCATAACACCGCACCCTGTATAAGGAATTCCCAAAATTTCAAGAACACCTTGAATACAGCCGTCCTCACCGTACTTGCCGTGCAAAGCATTGTAAGCATAATCATAATTACCGTCTTTCAGCACTTGAGCAATATTTTTATCAACCTTAACAAGTTGAGCATTTTTATACCCCAAACGCTGTAAAGCATCATAACATCCCTTCCCCGAACGCATGGAAACTTCCGCTTCCGACGACATACCGCCGCATAATACTGCAACTGAAGCTGTTTTATCTATTTTATTTTTAATATCGTGCATATTTCCGCCTCTCTTTTATTATTTCCGCCCAAATATTTAATCTCCGGTTCTAATTCAATATTAAACTTTTCTTTCACTTTTGTATACATCTGTAACATTAATTCTAAAACATCGACAGACGAAGCATTTCCGCCATTAACAATAAAGTTGGCATGATTTTTCCAAACATAAGCATCGCCGTTCCTTAAAGACTTGACCCCGCAAGAGTCAAGCAGTTTGCCTGCGGAATTATTTTCGGGGTTCTTAAATATACTTCCGCAATTCGGCAAAGCAAGTGAAGGCTGATGATTTTTACGAAAATCCAGACATTCGCGTATTTTTAAATCAATTAAGTCCGCAGGTAACGGCTTTAATTCAAATTTAGCTTCCAAAACCGTGTATTTTTTCTTCTGACAAACTGATTTTCTGTACTCAAACCCCAATTGTTCATTCGAAAGTTCAATAATACCTTCATCTTTAGAAAATACTTTAGCGGACTTTAACACATCAGCTATACAAGTTCCGTTAGCACCCGCGTTCATAAATACTTCACCGCCAACGGAACCCGGGAAGCCCGACATAAACTCCAACCCGCTAAGCATTGACTCTTTGGCCGTCTTGGAAAGCGTTTGTCCTTTTACTCCGCACCCCGCAATAATACAGTTACCATTTACGGATATTTGATTAATTTTGGATGTTACGATTACAACTCCGTCATATCCGTCAGACGATACAAGAGTATTGGATAAATTTCCCGCAATAAAAGCTGCAGGGTATTTTTTCAAAACATCTTCAAATTCTTGTAATGTTTCGGGTAATAATACTTTTGATATTCTCCCGCCGATTTTAAATGATGTATATTTTTTTATATCAAAATTATTTTCAACCAACAACTTGAGCAGCCTCTTTTTTTACGTCGTAAAGGTCTTTGCCCAAAGAAGTTATGGTTCCCGCACCCAAACCGATAACAACATCATTTTCTTTTAGGGAAGGATACAACTTATAAGCGACATCCTTTACGGAGCCTGAAATATACTCACACGGAATGCTGTTTGACTTTACAAAATCATCAGCAAAGTTTTTGGAATTAACGCCTTCAATTTCATCCTCCGAAGCAGCGTAGACATCAGTTATAATAACCTTATCAACACCGTCAAAAGAAGATAAAAATTCATCCCATAAATTTTTTAACCTTGAATACCTGTGGGGTTGAAAAACAGCTATAACCCGTTTATCCGCCATTCCGTTTGCACAAGAAAGAGTAGCTTTAATTTCAGTCGGATGATGTGCATAATCATCATAGACAGAAATTCCGTCAAATTCCGCAGTTTTTTGAAAACGTCTGCCCATACCTGAAAATTCAGCGAAATAAGGTTTAACTTGTTGAATATCCGCACCTGCCTGATGTAATGCCGCAGTTACTGCTAAAGCGTTGTAAACATTATGAATGCCACGTAAAATAATTTTCATATCAGTTAAAAAATTGTTTTTGTAATAAATATCAAAAGTAGTGCAATCATATTTAAAATCAATATTTTTAGCACAGTAATCGGCATTATGTAAACCGAATGTAATAACTTTACGGCTATGTAAAGTTTTTGCGTTTTTACAGTCATTATTTACGAGAATAACAGCATTTTCAGAAGTTGTCGAAATGAATTTTTCGAAGGTATTAAGTATAGATTTAACTCCGTCGACATAAAAGTCCAAATGGTCGGCTTCCAAATTATTAACTACGCAAATATCAGGTGAATATTTAATTATCGTTCCGTCACTTTCATCTAATTCGGCAACGAAAAATTTACCGTCCTGACAGTGAGCATTTATACCCAGCTCGGGAAGCATACCGCCGACAACGTAAGAAGGTAAAAGCCCGGCTTTTTCCAAAACAAAAGAACACAGACCGCTTGTTGTTGTTTTGCCATGTGTTCCCGAAAAACCGATGAAAAATTTTCCCCAACGTGATATTTCAGCTAAAATATCAGAGCGATGATAAACTTTTAATCCTAACTCTTTTGCCCTAATCATTTCGGGGTTATTGTCTCTAATCGCCGTGCTTGCAACAATTACGGCATCAGAAGGAACATTTTCGGCTTTTTGTCCTATATAAATCTTTGCCCCCAGCTTTCTTAACTGGCTTGTATATTTACTTTCGGTAATATCCGAACCTGACACTTCACAGCCGTTTTCCAGCAAATACTTTGCCAAACCGCTCATGCCTACACCGCCAATGGCTATAAAATAATATTTTTTCTTTTCCAAAACTCTATCCCTGTAAATCTGTCTACTTTATAATTATAATACATAAAAAGTTTATGTGCTTGAATTTTAATATTTGTAATAATAAATAATTTGCATTCTGCACTTGAAATCTTCAAAATATATGTTATAATGTTAAGGTAAGGTTGAAATGTTTCAATCGGGCGGTACTGTGGTGCGAAGCACCGAAAATTTGGGAGTTAATGAAAAAAATTATGAAAAAATCGAATTTTGAAGTTTTAGCATTCCCCCCCCCCCCG
>CANPZB010000076.1 GCA_947588755.1 Candidatus Gastranaerophilales bacterium
GTGTAGTTTACCCTGACAAAAATGATAACAAGAACACGAAAATTCTGTCATGCTGAATTTATTTCAGCATCTTAGCCATATCAAGTCTAACATGGCTTATAATCCTGCCCGTATCAATGTTGTATGTAAAAGATACTGAACCAATGCCACGAAATAAGATCCTGAAACAAGTTCAGGATGACATGTTGAGAGTTTAGGATGACATGGAGTGTTCAGGGTGACATGTGTAGGTGTCACTTCCCCCGCCCCTTCACTCCGTCCGTCCGCAAATCCGCAGTTCAGGATGACATGGAGGGTTTAGAATGACATAGGAATAGTGCATTGTTTGTCATAAACGGACAAAATGCGACGAAACAAGATCCTGAAACAAGTTCAGGATGACATGGAGGGTTCATGGTCTTTTATGAACCAATGCCGTGCAATTAAGACACTGAACCAATGCGACGAAATAAGATCCTGAAACAAGTTCAGGATGACATGGAGGTGTTCAGCATGACATGTTGTTATTATATCCTCGTTGCACGCAAAATATTATTATGCTATAATGTTCACGGAAACGGAGAAGTTATGAATATAATTTACATTTTTACGGATATTCCGATTTTAATCGTTATTACGGTCTTTATAACATCTTTGATTTACTGTTTGAAAAACTATCTTAATGTTAATAAAAATTTGAAAATTTTATTAAGTTATATTTCTATGTTCAAAAAAAACGATTTGAATTTCCGATTTAAAGAAATTGATGAATGGATGTCTTTAAACCCTTATGTGGCAATACATTGGCAGGAATTTAAAAATACACTCGTGTTCTCGGAATCAGTCGCTCTTAAAGATAAAAATAACGATTTGACTTATAAAGAAGTGTCCGAAGTAGTTCAAAATATTCAAACTACCGTTGACCCGTTATACTTCTTTAATGAAGAAACTCTTGTGACTTCCAAGTTTAATTACAAATTAATGCAAACGGTTCCGACTATTTTAACAGGTTTCGGCCCGTTATTTACGTTTCTTAATATTGCGGTGGCTTTCGGAAAAATCGATTTTTCCAGTCAGGAAAGAACCATTGCTTCCGTTGCAGGCTTGATGAGTTCAATGCAGGTTGCGGCTCTTGTTTCCGTTATTGCGGTCGGTTCTTCGTTAATTTTCCTTATTATTGAAAGAATTTCATATCAGATACTGGTTAACAAACTGCTTGCACAGTGTGAAGGGATTTTAGGAAAACTGTTTGATAACATTTCGTCGGAAAAATTTCTTTTGGAACTCTTGAAAGAAACCAAAATCCAAAATAATTCAATATCTAATCTTATAACTTCCATGCCAAATCATTTCAAAACCGCTTTGAATACCAGTATCGCAGGGAATTTGGTACCTTATCTCGAAAACCTTATTTTTGGCATAAATCAGGTTAATAAGAGTATGAAAGAGGTCGGGGCGGCTAAAAGTGATGATGTGGATGACTTGTTCTGATAACTTACGGAGTTGGTAATGGCATTGATGAAAAAAGGCTCTAAAGCCGCTGATGGTGACAATAACATATTTTGGACTACAATGTCAGACTTGCTGCTCGGGCTTGCAATTATTTTCATGACACTGTTTGTGCTTGCCATGACAGGTTTTACTCAGGATAGCATTGAAATGAAAAAAAATCAGCTTGAAGCCTCAAAGGAAATTATTGAAAAACTTAAGCAGGAAAATATTCAGGCGGAAGTTGACGAGTTGACGGGCGATATTAAGATTTCCGATTTGGAGTTGTTTGAAGTTAACAGTTA
This sequence comes from Candidatus Gastranaerophilales bacterium, assembly GCA_947588755.1. Classification (GTDB taxonomy): domain Bacteria; phylum Cyanobacteriota; class Vampirovibrionia; order Gastranaerophilales; family Gastranaerophilaceae; genus CANPZB01. The sequence continues at coordinate 1,773 of CANPZB010000076.1, forward strand.
CAATTTGTCTCAGAAGGGTAAAAATTATCTTAATAAATTGGTGCCAATATATATAAATACTGTTTTTTCAAAACCCGAACTCATTGAAGGCATTGAAAGTGTTATTGTTCAGGGACATACCGACAGCCAGTCTTATGCGGGATTATCAACAAAAGAAGAACAGTTTATGCGGAATATGACACTCTCGCTTCAAAGAGCAAATTCCGTGGCGGAATATATGTTTAAAACAGATTTTGATAAAAAATACAGCAGCAAATTGCAGTCTATGGTTATTGTTGAAGGTAAAAGTTTTTCCGAACCCGTTATGACACCTGACGGTAAAGAAGATTTTGCCAAAAGCAGAAGGGTTGAACTTAGGCTGAAAGTTAAAAATACCGATTTAGCGGATGATTTCTTTAAGGGTGTACAGCATTACAATATAAATAATATTTAACTGAAAGTGTGATTTTATGGGAAAAACATTAAGTGAACTGGGAAACGAATTAAAAGCTTTTTTGGTTGAAATTCAGTCTGATTCACATAACAAACAAAATTTCAGACCGGAAAGATATAACAATCTGAAATTGTCTATGGATATTGCTAAAGACCCTGATAATCCTTATGTAGATATAAGTATTTCCATGTCTTTGGCTCAATACAGCTTAAGAACCGGCGAAAAACTCAGCGGAGGACTGGGACCTGATGAAAGATTTGTTCTCAGATGGCTGAGCAAGACAAATACGCTTCCCGCATTGATGGATTGCTGGAGATTAAGAGAAAAATACCGCGGAAAAGCCGTCGGCGTTGATGAAGATTAGTTTTTAGTCATTGCTTTTGAACGTAATTTTCGGTGATAAGTGATTGCAAAACGGTGTGCTTCGTCTCTTATACGCTGGAATAAGAATAATGCTCCCGAATTGCGGGGTAAAATTACAGGTTTCGATTTTTTGGGTAAATAAACTTCTTCATACCTTTTGGCAAGCGAAACAACATCTATTCCTTCAACACCGAGTTCTTTAATAATTCCCGTAACGCTCGACAGCTGACCTTTGCCCCCGTCTATAATGATTAAATCAGGCTTTTCCCAATTTTCTTCGCCCAAATGTTTTAAACGTCTTGTCAATACTTCTTTCATTGATAAAAAGTCATCAGGTTTTCCTTCTGCCATTCTTATTTTGAACTTTTTGTACTCTGACTTTTTACTTGCTCCGTTTATGAAAGTTACCATTGACGCAACTGTATTTGTACCTTGTATGTGAGAAATATCATAACACTCAATTCTGTGCGGAAAATTTTTCAACAAAAGTTTTTCAGCCAGATACGAGCCGATTTCGTTAAAATCATCTCTGATTTTAGACATTTTTGAAAGTTTTGCGTTTTCAAGAACGACTTTTGCATTCTTGTCCGCAAGCATTTGTAATTCCTTGCCCTGTGCTGATTTGCCGTAACTTATTTTTACTTTTTTTTGCGAAAGTATTTCCAGCCATTCTTCATAAAGTGCTTTGTTGCCCAGTTTTTCCAATTCACCCGATACAATTTTGTCGGGAAAACCTAAAGTCAGTGTGCTGTAATACTCTTTGAAAAATACTTCAAAAAATTCCGTTCTGTCTGAAGTTTCCACCTCATAAACAAAATCTTTTTTGTCTATCAATCTTCCTTCACGTATCATCAAAATTACTATCGCAAAAATGCCGTCATCATTTAACAATGAAATTATATCTTCATTCAATTTTGTGTTTTCGTATACTACTTTTTGTTTTTCAAGAGTCTTTTTCAAGTCGATATAACTGTCTCGCAGACGGGCAGCTTTTTCAAATTGCTGTTTTTCGGAATATTTTTCCATTTGCTCTTGAAGTTGTTTCATCAATTCGGACTGTTTGCCAGATAAAAATAACTCTGCCTGTCGGACTAACTGTTTATATTCGTCGCTTGATACAAGCTTTTGACAGGGTGCCAAACATCTGCCGATATGGTAATACAGGCATGGACGGTCTTTGAATTTAGACGATTTGCACTGTTTGAGCGGAAAAATCTTTTTTAAAAAATCCAGTGTCGCATGCATTGCCCTTATATCTGTGTAAGGGCCGTAATATCTGCCTTTTTCGGGATTAAGATTTTTTTTGCGTACAATGGTTATACGAGGAAATTCTTCTTCAGTAATTAAAAAATAAGGATACTTTTTGTCATCTTTAAGTAAGATATTATATTTGGGTTTATGTTTTTTAATCAGATGGCTTTCAAGTATTAAAGCTTCTACCTCGGTATTTGTAATAATGTATTCCAAGCGTTCTATTTGCGAAACCATAACGGAAACTTTTACGCTGTCGTGTTTGCGGTTGAAATAACTCATAACGCGTCTTTTTAGGATTTTTGCTTTACCGACGTAAATGATTTCATTGTCCTTGTTATAGTAAATATAACAGCCCGGAAGCGATGGTAAAAGTTTTAATGTTTGCTTCAAATTGTCGTTCATTATTAATCATTATAACATATTTTAAAAATTATTTGAAAAATATTGCAAAATTATATATAATATTACTCAGGGAAAATTCGGAGATAAGTTTGAAGAAAATACTGTTACTGACTTTTATTATGGTACTGTTTAATACCGTTTATGCCGGTGAATTTTCTAATATTATTAAACCCGTGTGGAAAGATGTATGCCCAGAGGGGCTTGAAAAATCAGAATATAAAGAAATTCCATGGTATTGGCCGTACAGCATGAAAAAAACTCAAGCCGAAATAAATTATTGGGCGGATAAAAGACTTGAATTTGAAGCCAGAATTTCCGATTGCGACACTTCTATAGATAAGTACAGAATTAATTGTTATACCGAAGTTAAACAAAAATATTTGACGGAATTTGAAGAAAGAAGATTAGACAGCAACAGAAAAAAAGTAACAGAAATCCCTTGGCGTGATTTCAACTACAGAGGTATAAAACCTGTGATGATTGAATTAAATCACAATTGATTTTTTATTTTAATCCGCAAATAGTAATGCTAAGGATATTTTTGTAGTGAAAAGTGAGAAGTGAAAAGTGAGATGACCTTTTCGGCACTTCGTGCAATAAAATTGGCTGGATTGCTTCGCATTCTCTCGCAATGACGGTACATCTCCATGTCATTCTGAGTTCTCCACATGTCACCTTGAACTCTCACCATGTCATCCTGAACTTGCGGATTTGCGGACGGACGGACGGAGTGAAAGGGGCGGGGCAGGGCAAGTGACACGGACGGCGGGGGAGTGACACCCCTCCATGTCATCCTGAACTTGTTTCAGGATCTTATTTCGTGGCATTGTTTCAGTATCTTAATTGTACGAAAGACTATGAAATAAAACTTAGTTACTTTGCACGCAGTGCCGAAATGAACTTTTCACTTTTCACAACATTGTGCTTTTACACAGGCTTAGTCAGAACACTTATGTTTCCCGTCCCAGCTTAAATCATCACAATGCAGGTAATCCATGTTTTCGCTGTAAATTACCCAAGCAGTACAGGCAACTCCTAAGGTATTGCAACTACCGGGAAAAGCATATGTTGTTTCATCTGTAGTCCCGCAAGGTATGATACTGTTTTCTGTTAAATAAAACATAAATATATCT
>CANPZB010000077.1 GCA_947588755.1 Candidatus Gastranaerophilales bacterium
AATATCAAATGTTTATCTGTATGAGATGATTCAAACAGCGAAAGGTATTCTCCCCGATTATTTATTGTATTTGAATACCGAATATATAGTGAATACTTTAAAATATTTAAGAGAGAAGTATAAAACGGTTGAAAACTATCTGCTGTTGAAAGGAGTTTCTGAAATAGAAATACAAAAATTAAAAGGCAAACTGTTAGATTAAGTAAATCAGGATTTGTGAGGAGGAAGTAATGATAATAAAATATAGAAAAGCAGAGCCAAATGATATTGAAGAAATATGCAGTATAGTTTATGATGCTGTAGATGTTATGGAGCAAAATAATATTTTTCAATGGGATGATTTGTATCCTGCTAAAGGAGATTTTCAGAAAGATATTGAGAAAGATCAACTTTATGTTGGGTTAGTGGATGGCCAAATAGCGATTATGTATACCTTAAATCAAGAATATGAAAAAGAATATGAAAACGGTAAATGGAAATATAAAGATAGACCATTTGCTATTGTACATAGACTTTGTATTAATCCGGCTTTTCAAAATAAAGGAATTGCTAAATCTACACTATTACATATCGAAAAGCAATTAAAGGAAATAGGCATTCATGTGATTCGATTAGATGTATTCTCTAATAATCCATTTGCATTAAGACTGTATAATTCTTTGGGTTATTCGAAAGTTGGTTATGCTGATTGGCGAAAAGGAAAATTCTTTTTGATGGAAAAGTGTTTTTAGCTATAAATTTCCGTTTGTCGGAAGCGGATTAAGGTGAAAAATCAAAAATTGATGGAGAAACATATTGGAAGAAAATAGAAATCAATATTACAATTTTATAGGTTAATTACATTGTGCATTTTGTTAAGATTATTTATAATAGGGGAATCGATTTCTAGAAAGATTTTTGCACTTTCAAGGAACAATGTCAAACACCTATTGATATAGATAGAATTAAAACGGTTTATTTGGGCGATCAGATAATATGGAACAGCAAGTGAAATTCAAAGTTGTTAAGGTATTAATTGTTACGTTTTAGATACTCTGGAAGTCGTATATTCGAAATGGTAATTATAGGGTGATCTTGAATTGATTAATGCTTTGAAATATATAGAGTGTAGTAATATAAAAAATCAAGGGAAACGTGGTTTTTTGTATTTTTACCTCAAATGTATAATAAATAAAGATGAAAAGGAGCCAAATTATATGAAAAACGAATCGGAAATAAGATGGATACAATTATCAGATTTGCACATGTTTGATTCTGCTGACGTAGGATGTCAAAAGAAGGCATTATATAAACAATTTGGTAAAAAAACAGATTTTATTGTTGTTACAGGAGACTTACATCAATATTGTACAGATTATGCTATGACAATTGATTTCTTAAATACATTAGTTGTACAATTTGGTATCGAAAAAACAGATGTTGTTATTGTTCCTGGAAATCATGATGTTTTGACTTCGGACAAGCGTGAGAAGGCAATACAAAAAATAGATGAAAATATAGAAAATAATCCAGAAGTATACATGGGTGAACTTAATAATTTGTATTCAGGATTTAGTAATTATAAAAAATTTTTAGGCAATTTTTATGGTTGTTTTATTAATGATAATGATTTATTGAAAAATAAAATATACATTTGGAAAAATAAATTAGCAATATTGTGTATTAATACTGCGTTGGTGAGTGATGAACAACATTTCAAACCCCAAATTATTGATATTAATGGATTACAAAAGTTGGAAGATCAGGAATTGCCGTGCATTGCAATTATGCATCATGATTATTATGATATTTCTGACATGCATAAGCCGTATATAAATAGTAGATTCAGAGAGTTAGGAATTAGTGCTGTTTTAAGTGGTCATAAGCATAGAGCTTCAAATAATGTGATTGATATAGGAAATGGAGAGGTAATTCCTAATTTTTGTTGTGCGAAATCTGTATCTCAACCTGGAGATTTGTGGTCTGATGTCGGAATTATTGAATATAGATGGAAACAAAATGAAAATAGCGTGATGGTTATACCTTATGTATGGGATAGGTTTCAAAATGCATTTTTGCCAACACCTAAGTTTGAAAACTTAGATAATCTTATTGTTAACGATGAAGGCAGTATTGTATTTAACAAAAGTTTCCTCTTAAAAAATAATAATAAAAATATGATAAAATCACCAGAATGTCATATTGAAGAGAAAAAAGAAACAAATAAATTGAATGATTTAGAAGTATTTTATCATAGTGTTCAGACACAATATTTAGATAGTATTTTAAGATTAATTGAAGATGATGAAGAAAAGTTAAATCAAGCTGTTGATATAATGGAAAGAATTATCACATGTAACGGAACTAAGGTTAATTTTGAACAAATAGTTGGTGATGTCGTATCATGTAAAGAGAAAGTTGTATTATCAATAAATGGATTACAAGGGACTGGAAAGTCTACTTTTTTATCGTTACTATACTACAAAATTAAAAAGAAGTATTGTGACAATCAAGTGTTTCCAATATTGATAGATTTACATGCTTTAGATAATTATAGCAAAAAAAACGCAAAGAAAAATCTTTTGGAACATCTAAATAGGATAGATAATTTACTTAAAAAATATCAGGAAAAAAAGTTTATTTTACTTTTTGACGGAGCCGATGATTATGTTCGTAAGACATCGGATTTGGAAGATGTTATTTATAGGTATGTTAATACAAGTAATTTGAGTAATTTTGCATTTTGTATAGGAAGTGCAGATTATTTACCGAATGAAATGTGTAAGACGAGTAAGTTGCAAATTTTCTCGCGTAATGCTATGTATAAACTTGAAGCTCATAGAGTAAGGAAAGATGATGATGAAAACATATTTGCTATTATAAATAGTCTGATTGCAATATATAATTTTTCAGTCAAGCAGAATGATATAGGAATGATTAAAAAAGCAATAAATGTTTATACAATTAATAAGATAGATTATAGAACATTATTGATTGTTCTTCGTGTTTTTGAAACAAATACGAAGAATAAGTATGACTATCAGTTGGGAAGTTATTTTTATGATTACTATTTTTTGGAAATGAACAATACGGAAAGTGAATTATTTAAGCACGCAGAAGCAACATATCAGTATATAGTCTTAAAAAAACAAGATGCGCTACGTTCTTTGAAACATGCAAAAATTATATATAATAATGGAATTACAATTGATTTTTTGTTAGCATACTATTTTGTTTGTTTAATTAAAAGAGGTGGAAAAGATTTATCTAAAGTTTTGAATAGTGATTTTGTATTTACAGCATCTGTAAATAAGTTTATTAAAGATTTAATATTAAATAAGTACAAATGCGAGCAATTTGATATGACAGAAAAGATGATTAATGCGTTCGCAATATCTGATATGTCGATGAAATCTCAAATAAGTTACATTTTAGGTAGAATACAGGAAAATAATGCAAAAGAAAAGGCAAAAGATTTTTTGATTGAACAATGGGAATTAATATATAGTGATTTATTTAAAGAAGATAAGCTTATATCAAAAAAAATAGATATTAAGAGTGAATTGGTTCTGTTTAGAACGATATCTGTTAGTTTAATCTGGCTTGGTTACGATAAAAAACAGGAACAATTTTTGAGATGTTTATTACTAAATGAAAAACTAAATCAAATAAATAGAGGATTTCATTTGGAGTATTATGAAGATAAAGCATACATGAATGGAGTTAGTCCGACATATGTAGATGATGAAAACATTTCAGTGGATAAGACAATGAGTTATTTGATAAGTAATATAAACATAGGCTTTTCAAAATTTAAAAAATTTAATAAATCGATATATTTGGATATAATTACATTGTTTTCAATTTATCAATATAGAATGGATAATCAAAAAATAAAAGGACAATATGAAGGCATATTAATTAATTTGGCAGAAAGAATATTGCAATCTCCTAATATACAAAGTAGAACAATTATAAATTATGTTACCACAGTTAAGGAACTTTTGACAAATAATCCATATAAAAATATAGTTGAAGAAATGTATATGGTTAAATTAATAAAAAGAGAAGGATGGATTAGAAGAAAAGTCGTTGCTCCTGAATCAATTGCAGATCATATGTATGGGTGCTATATATTGGGGTTGTTCTTTTTGCCCAATAATGCACATCAATGTATTGATTACAATATACCGGATATAGAAAATTATTCAGAATATTCAAAGGAATCTATTCTTGAGATGTTGCTGTTTCATGATTTAGCTGAATCGAGGATAGGGGATATTGTGACACCAGAAAAAGTTAGAAAGGATGTTGAAGACGAAAAATGTTTTTTTGATTATTATGAGTTTTTATGTTCGTTTCCACATATTTATGGATTAGGGAATCAAAAAAAAGCATGGAATGAGTTTATAGAAAATAGCACTATAAATGCAAAAATTGCAAATGATATTGATAAAATTGAGCCTTTAATTCAGGCGTATATTTATATAAAGAGTGGAAACGAGATTGATTTAAATGAGTGGAAAGAGTATGCGAGGAAAAATGTCAATACATCATTAGGCAAGCAGTTTTTACAATTTGTTATAGATAGAATAATAGTATAATATTTTATTACTTAAGTATAGGAGTTAAATCCCTAGATTTATCATGCAAGAAGGAAGGCTGTGGCGCAAATGGCGATGTTCTTGGTGGAGACAGGAGATTTGAGGCGCTTACTCAAACTCTGTATTTCATCGTCCGGTGCGAGACTTACATAAAGCGTTATGATTTTAATTGACATAGAGTGGTCTCCTTTCTCCGAAAGCGTCTCGTTTATCGGTTTTTCGGTATATTATTTTTGTCCTTAATATACTAGTCTATTTGGAACAGTTCTGGCAGACACAAATCTGTTCAGCCCACTGCTTTAAACGGTACTGCAGTGCAATAAGTGATGGTGTTGAGCAAAGATATTGCAGATAGTTTGGGCTTGCATTATGGTGCGCTTATGAAAAGTAGTTGTAAATATTGTGGAATTTATTATAATAAGGATGTGGCAACATTTTGGCAACAGAAAATCAGCAAGCCATAATAAATGATGTAATTTATGTAAAAACGGTTGTGTATTTGCACAAAACTTAAACAAATATAGTTAAGAACTGTAAAGGACACGCCGAGTTCGAATAGCGGACATTTGGACTGGAAAGTGCGTAAAACAGGCATTTTCCAGTCTTTCTTTTTGCTCTGTGATGTTAATACGATGTTAAGAAAATAGGTTTATACTTTTCTTACTTTCAATTGTTAGTGTAAAATTATAGTTGGCAAACTAAAAGGAAGAGGCCGAAACCTCTTCCCAGTCACACAGTTTTTCTTT
>CANPZB010000078.1 GCA_947588755.1 Candidatus Gastranaerophilales bacterium
TGAGGTGGAGCGGGACGTTACTCCCGCGACAACCCGAATAATTCGGGAAGCGGCTCTACGTGAAAAGTGAGAAGTGAAAAGTGAAAAGACCTTATCGGGTGCTGAAGCACCAGAAAGACCACACCTGAACCTCTCCATGTCACCCTGAACTGCGGATTTGCGGACGGACGGAGTGGTAACGAGTCCGGATAGCGAACAGATTGAGCATACTGTGGCAAAGCCACTATTGCGAAACTCTGTGAGCGTGGAGCAAATCCAAGACGGTTTCAGGGTCTTACCATTTTCGGGTCTCACTGTCTTTTCGACTCCGTCATTTTTAATCACCATGTCATCCTGAACTTGTTTCAGGATCTGAGCCTTGTCGGGTCTTACAGTTTTTTCTAAAATTGTTGCGTTTTTAATTTCTTTTTTCATTCTTAGTTCCTTTCTTTTTCTATTTATTACTTTTTTATTGTTATTCTAAATAATTCCATGTCATGCTAAAATCATTTCAGGGTCTTGTATGTATAAGGATCGAAAAATAAGATCCTGAAACGAGTTCAGGATGACATGCTGTTCGGTATGACATGGCACAGAATAATTGCCTTCGGCAAAAGATCCTGAAACAAGTTCAGGATGACATGGGGTGGATTCAGCCTTATCCCCCGTCCGTCCGCAAATCCGCAAGTTCAGGGTGACATGGGGGATGACATGTAAAGGGTTCACCTTGACATGATTATTCAGGATGACATGGTGAGAGTCCCGCATGACAGAATTTTTGTGGTAAAAATTCCCACGACAAAACGAGGGATGTAAATTTATCCCTTTAAAATTACCCCAAAAACGAAAAACGGCTAAAACGCAGTCATAGAGCGGGTTTACAGACTCGGGGGGGGGGTGAATGCTAAAACTTCAAAATTCGATTTTTTCATAATTTTTTCATTAACTCCCAAATTTTCGGTGCTTCGCACTACAGTACAGCCGGATTGAATATTTCAACCTTACTTTAACATTATAACATATATTCTAAAAAGTTCAAGTGCTTTAAACTTATAATTAAAGTGTTACTGCTCCCTGTCGTAAAATTACAATTTTATCTTCAATAACATTAATCACCGTGGATTCAAGCCCCTTGCAAGTTTCTCCGAAATCAGGTACAACTAAATCCGCCTGTTTTCCGATATTTTTAACTGCCTGTTCATAAGTTACCGCCGAGGGCTGATGTGAAAGATTTGCACTGGTTGTTGCAAGAACGTAATTCGGAACATATTCACATATTTTTTTAAATGTTTCGTTATCGGGAACTCTTATCCCTGCCGTTTTTAAACCTGAAGTTACATAATCAGGTGTTTTTTCCGTTTTTCCCGTAACAACCGTTAATGCACCCGGAAAATATCTTTTTATCAGCCGGCATTCGGTTTTTGATAAAGGGTTTATATAATCAAGAAGGCGGTATGTCTCATTTGACATCAATATAAGAGGTTTATTGTTTTCCCGTTTTTTTATTTCGTATATTTTTTTAACTGCTTTTTCTGACGAAGGCAGGCAGCCCAAACCCCAAACGGTGTCGGTTACAAAAGCTATTACCCCGTCGTTTTCCAGAACCGTTCTTATTTGTTCAAAGTTTTTAAATTCCGTTGTCATATTTCTCCCGAATGCTGTTAAATTTTTATCAATTTAGATTTTAATCTTTTTGCAAGTTCTTTTGCATATTCCATTTCAAAAATTAAATTTAATGCAGTATAACTTACCGTGCAAATAACCGCAACGGCTATTAATCTTATAAGCCCTGCTGACATCAAACCCTTTACGAACCAACAAAGTCCGAGCGTTATAACTCCCGCACAACACATTTTAAAAAGGTTTACAAAAAGACTTTTATAATCCATTTTTATTTTCTTTAAAATGAATATTCCCAGAACTACAGCATTAAACAGAGTAACGAGTGATGTCGACAGCATAATACCGCCCACTCCCATGTGTAATTTCATTATAAAAATGAAGTTTAGCAAATATTTTAAAACAATGGACGAAAACGCTACAATAAAAGGGGTTGCCGAGTCGTTAAAAGAATAATAAACTCTTGTTACGGAATCTCTGAATACATAAGGCAATATGGAGAATGATAAAAACCATAAAGCTTCCGTAACCATTATAGTTGCGTTCCGGTCAAATGCTCCGTGTTCAAAAACAAGCTTCACGGCATCGTATCCGACCGTTAAAATTCCTATGATAATGGGTATTGCTGCGAAAAAAAGTACGCCTACCCCTTTATTAAAATAAGATTTAATTCCCTCTGTATCATTTTCCGCAACCAGACGTGAAAATATCGGGAAAAGCGGAACGAGAAATGCCGTTACCAAAATTCCCACAGGGAATTGAAAAACCCTGTTTGCATATCCTATGGCTGTCCATGCACCTTCTGAAATTGACGAAGTGAAAAACATATCAACGTAAATATGTATTTGTCCCACGGTTGAACTTAAAACGGCAGGAAATAAAAGTTCGTTAACAGCCCTAAAATTCGGGTTATTAAAGAAATTGAAATCAGGTTTCCATACAAATCCGAGTTTTCTTACGTTCGGATACTGTATAATCAGCTGTAAAATCGCTCCTATTGTTGTTGCCCATGCAAGTGCATACCCTTTGTGGTCTGACGGTACGGCAATTACAATACCTATTATTGCGGCACTCATTATTATGGGTGAAAGATTAGGCAGCATAAATTGCTTGTATATAATTAAAATTCCGTAGTATATTCCGACAATTCCGCCTATAATCAACAAAGGAGTCATTATTCTTAAATGTGCCGCAGCCAGATTAATTAGTTCCTCTGAACTGCCCGAGATTATTACCGACATTATTTCACGCGAAAATATAAACAGTATTATAGACAATATTAAGAAAAATATTGTTGTTGCGGTCATAAATACCGAGTAAAGTTTATTAACTTCTTGCGGGGGTTTTTCTTTTAATGAAGGAATAAGTTTTGAAAAAATTGCTACGGTTGCACTGTGAAAAGGCCCGCCTACACCGCCTAAAAGGATTAATGACAGTGACGGAATTTGATATGCATAATAATATGCGTCCGAAACAAGTGAAGCACCGTAATAATTTGCAATAACTATATCACGTATAAATCCTATAAGTTTGCTTATTACGGTTACTACCGCTATTATCCAGGCAGCTTTCAAAACTGTTATGGTTTTATCGTTACCAGATATATTTGTTGTCATCTTTTTTCACCAATTCCACGTATAGTCTTAATCCTTTGTTGACAGAACTTTCCGACAAATCAGGAGAACTGAATTTAATAATATTTTCTCCAGTCTTTATATGTCTTGAAATATCTGTTTCGCAATACCTCTTGTAGCCCAGAAACTCTTTCGGTAATTCAATTATTTTTTCGTGTCCGTTAATCTCAACTTTAAGCTTTGATATTCCGTATTTATTGTCGATGATTATTTTTGCATATTTTTTCGGAGCGTAAAATTTTTGCGTTATGTGCTGTTGGTTTAAATCACAGGATAGTATAACGGGTTTTGTAGTCAAAGAAATTCCGTCATAGTAATGTTTTAAAATTTTGTCAAAAGTCAGATGAAGTTCTTTTCCCATAAACCCCGCCCCGTACTGGCTCATTCCGACTCCATGACCGAAACCGCCGCCGTAAGCTTTTATTAAGGAAAGATTTTCTCCCGTTTCATCGGTTATATTTTCAAATACTACATTTGCACTCGGTAACGCTTTGCCGTTTTTGGTAAATAATCTGCGTATAACCAGTTCTTTATACACTTTATACGTTTGTGATTTTGTAACGATTTCCATTTCGATTATTTTCCCCGAATTACCGCGTTTTTTGACCGTAATTGCAGTTAAATCGTCAAGTTTATCACCTTTTTTGAATGTCGGCTTTACAAAACCCGTTGCCGACTGTGCGGGAAGATTATTTTGCAAAACATCCCTTAATTCATCCGATTTCCATTCTCTTTGCCACCTGAAATAAGGTGATCTTATATCGTAAGAATCAGGTCTCGATTTGTAATAAGATTTCGCTGCTTCCTCCGTATTTAGGGGTGTTTGAGAGATTATATCGGGTTTTGCAACAAGATAAGGTTTTCCGTGTGATGGAAATTCCTTTGTTTTCGGGTCTGAGAATGCATTTGCAAAACTTTCGGTATACCCTCCCGCGGTTGATGAATACTGAGCCAAAATTAATTCCCTGTCGTATAAGGCAACTATACCTTCGGTTTCTTGAACTGCCTGTGTTGCCAAAGGTTTTTCGGTATTAGCACCGAAATAAACCTGACTTGCAACGGAATCAACCACATCGTAGTTCGGCGAAGATTTTACTCTGGGCGACAAAACGTAATTTCTTGCCGCAACACATTGTGCTTTTAGTGCTTCAAGTCCGAAATCCACAGGCATCTCATTGGGTACTACGCCTTTTAAATAATCTTCTACATCAATAATATTTACAAGGTTAAATTTTGAGTTATTTGCTTTTACAAGTTCAAATGTGCCATGATACAAAGCCGGTTTACCTGCACGTTTTAGCCCCGAAACACCTAAAAGTCCGTAAAGACTTTTTATTTGTATCGGACCGTTTAGCTGCTCGGGAGAATTATTTTCGGGTGTATAAATATTAAATGTCCCGTCATTAATTTTTATTTTTACGGTCTGCTGTGCATTTAAGTCGGCAACAGGTACGCCGTTGTCGAAAATTTTTGTATCGCCCGTTCCGTATATTGTTATTTCACTGTATTGGTACGTGGAAAAATTATTGTTTCCAATTCCGACTCTGACTGTTTGATCCGAACTGATTTCATCATTCAAACCGCCTTCTAATGCGGCTTTCATAGTAGCTTCGGGTATATAGGCATTATAGGCAGAACAGCTTAATTTTCCCGACAAAGTAATTGTTATTAATGAAAGTGCAAGTATTTTTAATATTTTCATAAAGTTATTATATGACAAACTTGCTTGTTATAAAATATTGAAATCAATTTTAATTTTTCTTGACAAAACTTAAAGAAAATGTTAGAATTTGGCTGTACATGGGAATAATAGAAATAGGGGGTAATGAAATGACAGACACAGAGATTAAAAACGGACAAGTGGGGGGGGGGTAAACCGCTCACACCATACGTTTTTGCGATTTTTTGATTTTTTGTTTTGCCCCGAAAATTTAGGTTCTCGTTTTGTCATCCTGAAAAACCATGTCACCATGAACGACCTCCATGTCATCCTGAACTTGTTTCAGGATCTTATTTCGTGGCATTGGTTCAGTATCTTAATTGTACGAAAGACCCT
>CANPZB010000079.1 GCA_947588755.1 Candidatus Gastranaerophilales bacterium
GTGAGAGTATTCAACGACCAAAATAAATACACATAAAAAAAGAACAACTTTCGTTGTTCTCTTATTTGGGCGTTAGAAGACTCGAACTTCTGACATCCTCCTTGTAAGGGAGGCGCTCTACCAACTGAGCTAAACGCCCTTGCAGAAACAATAATAATCAAAACATTTTTCATTGTCAACTGTTTTTTTAACAATCAGATTTCTTCGTCGATTTCGGTATTGTTATTTTGTTCCTGACGGTATTTTTGAATTCAGTTTAATTTCATGAAGCTGACCATGGTGCGATTCTTGGGCATTATATCTCTTTTTTCTCAGCCAGGCTTTGACACCTTTTTCTTTATCAGCGTAATATTCTTCATTTTGAAATTCTTTTTGTTTTTTCTGTTTAACTTTTTTATTTTTTGTCTGTTTTTTGTTTGAAACGGGGAATGAAATGTATTCCGTTTCATCGGCATTTATTGCATAACTTTCGGGGCTTACGTAGCCTTCTTCGGCAAAAGAAAGCGTACTTGCTAAACAAAATAAAAATAATATAAAAAGCAGTTTTTTAATTACGGACATAATTCTAATATATGACAGTTTAAGAATACGGTCAAGAATTTAAACTTTTTTCGGTAAAAAAATTTACTTTCGCACTTGAAACAATTTGGAATTTATTTCGTCAAATTATGTATAAACAGTAAAATTTTTTCAGACATGAAGATGAGAGGAATTTTGAATGGCAATTAATTTAAAATACAAGACAAAGGCGGATAATTTAGCATACAAAGATTATAAATGTGATTATTCGGCTGATGATATTGAAGAAACTGACAGACTTATTTGTGAGGAAAGCGACCCCGAATTTCTCTGTGAAGCGGAACCGGTTAAGACTTTTAACTCGATTTCCAACGATGACGATATATTGCAAATGTATTTAAAAGACATAGGAAAAGTAAAACTTTTATCCTCAAAAGAAGAAAAAATTCTCGGCAAACAAATCAGAGAGGGTAAATCCAACGAGGCATTAATTGCAAAACGTAAACTTGTGCAGGCAAATTTGCGTCTTGTCGTAAGCATTGCAAAAAGATATATCGGTCAGGGAATACTTTTTATGGATTTGGTACAGGAAGGCTCAATGGGCTTAATAAAAGCAGCCGAAAAGTTTGATTATTCAAAGAACTTCAAATTCTCAACATACGCAACATGGTGGATTAAACAGACAATAATAAGAGCGATATCAAACAATTCAAGGACAATAAGAATTCCCGTACACATGACGGATAAAATAAGAAAATATAAAAAAATATACACAATGCTTTCTTTTGAATTGGGCAGAGAACCCACAGATAAAGAAGTCGCGGTGAAAATGGGGATTACGGAAAAGAAACTTTCCGCGGTTAAAAAATCAATAATCAAAGAACCGATAAGTTTGGAAACTCCCGTAACGGATGATTTGAATATAGGTGATTACGTTGAGGATACAGGCTATCATTCTCCCGAAACCCAAACGGGAAATAATATCCTGAAAGGGAGTATTGATAATTTATTGGAAACTTTAACCGAGCGGGAAAAGCAAATTATTACATACCGTTTCGGGATAAACGGACAGCCTCCGAAAACTCTGGAACAGCTGGGTAATATAATGGGTTATTCCAAAGAACGTATAAGACAGCTTGAAGAAGCAGCTTTATTGAAAATCAGAGAGAACAAGGATTTGAGTCATTACAAAGACTTTATTAATGACTGATTAAATCGCAAGGTACACAAATTTTTGTGTACCTTTTATTTTTTTGTGCATATAACTATAATCGGATTGTAAGTCAGAACGGTTTTCGGGTATTTTTGCGAGTATTTTACGCAAAAATCTTTAACCTGAGTAAATGTCCATGGTTTTTCCGATAAAGAATTTACACCCGTATTTTTCATGTGAGCAAGCATTTCCAAAGGGTTATTAAATTCCAGAACCTGCTTATAATCTTCGGTATATAATATCTCAAAATCTGATTTGAGAAGCACAATAAGCTTTTCCAAAGGTTTATAATTTAATCCCAAGCCTGAAATTTCTTTAATTTCTCTGTAATTGTCAGTCCCGAAGGTGGTTAACGCCAGTATTCCGTCTTTTTTCATAATTAATGAAAAGTTATTAAAAACAGGTTCTAATTTTTCAAACCATTGAAGCATGGCATTTGATATTATCAAATCAAACTTTCTTTTCGGTCTTATCTTTTTTGCATCACCGCAAATAAATGTGTATTTATCAAGAATTTTATCAATATAATTTTTTGATTGGGCAACAATGTCATTAACAAAGTAATTTTTATAATTAATGTTGGATTTAATTTCCGAAGTTAAAACGCCCGTACCGCAGCCGCATTCAAGAATATCGGGAAAATCATTTTTAATTTTAATTAATTCCGCAACGAGTTTTTTCGCCGATAATTTTTGCACGGAAGCATTAAAATCATATTTATCGTAACTTTTTTTAAAATGATTTTTTATAATTTTAGGGTTATTTAACATTTTTTATACCTAGAGAATACTGTTACAATTAATTATCTCATCCCAGTCTTTGAAATTATAATACGGAAAATGTCCGCTTTCAAGGGTGATATATCGGGCATTGTCCCGCCAAAAATTTATCTGGTTTTGAGTCGGAATAATTTTGTCATACTTACTTACAAGTGCCAAATCGTAAAATTTTTCATAGCTTAAATCGTTTTGTCTTATATTTTCATAAAGTGATTTTAATTCATTTTCTCTGTTTTCGACGGAACGTCTGACGGGATTTAGCAAATATTTTTCATATTCCTCCCGCTTAAAGAAAATATTTTGATAAAACTTGCCTTCCAACCCCGTTTTTGCATGCTTTAAAGTAAGCAGGAAAAGTTTTTCCGGTATCCCGTAATCGTTATGAACAGGGTATGGTGTGCCGTTAATCGCTATTTTTAATTTCGTTTTCGGCAGACAGTCTTTGTTTAAAAATGCCGTATAAACCCCCATTGACCATGAAACCAAATAGTATTCTTCATATCCTTCAAAAACATTCGGCAAACTCAAATCGTTATAATCATAAAACATAATTACATCAAATTCCCTGCTGTCAAGGAAATCAAACGGTTTATCATCGAAACTCCAGCCCGTAAAAAATATTAACAGCTTAGGCTTGTTTTGTTTTTTAATCCAATGATACTGCATAATTTATCCAAATCCCTTTCATCAATTTCGGTAGTAAGCGACAGTCTGAGTCTTGAAGTGCCTTCGGGTACGGTAGGAGGTCTTATAGGCAAAGTAAAATAACCGTTTTCATACAATATATTACATGTATTGATTGTATCTTCATTCTTTCCGATAATTACAGGGATTATATGACTTTGAGATGACAGCTTTTTGCCCAGTTTAATCATCCGCAAGCGTTTTTCCAAAGTATAAGGCAGTTTGTTTTCTATAATCCACTTTGAAAACGCAATGTTAACGGGTGCTAATGCAGTTGAAAAAATAAATGTTCTTGCTTTGTTAATTAAATAGTCTATCAAAACTCTTTTACCTGTTGCAAAAGCACCTGTTGAGCCTATTGCTTTTCCGAACGTACCCATTATTAAATCAACTTTGTCCGTAACCTGATAATCTTCACAAATTCCAAGCCCGTTTTTGCCGAAAACCCCGAAAGCATGTGCCTCATCCAATATAAGAATACAATTGTATTTTTCTTTCAGTTCAATTATTTTCCTGATATCGGGAATATCGCCGTCCATACTGAAAACCGTTTCAGACACAATAAAGGCATTTTTAAAATTTTTTCTTTCTCTTATCAGGAGATTTTCAAGACTTTCTGTATCGTTGTGCCTATATCTGAAAAATTTTCCGCCTGAAAGCCGCATACCGTCGATTATGCTGGCATGATTAAGTTTGTCCGAAAAAATAACATCGCCTTTTGAAGCCAAACAGCCGTTAATCCCCGTATTTGCATGATATCCGCTGTTAAATAAAAGTGTTTTTTCCGTCTTGAATAAATCGGAAATTGCCAGTTCCAATTCCTTGTATACGGGCAAAGTACCGGTTAAAAGTCTTGAAGATGCACTTCCGAAAGAATATTCAGCACCCGCAAAATTCAAAAACTCCTCCGTAACACTTTTATTATCCGCAATTCCCAGATAATTGTTTGAAGAAAGATTAATAAGCTTTTTCTCTCCGCAATAAATATATTTCTCGTCTTTGTACGAAAAATCACTTATACTGCGTAAATGAGAATTATTGTTAAGTTTAGAAAGTTCTTCATTAAAAGCGGTAAACATATTAATATTTTAGAAAAAAATATTTTAAATGTCTATTTAATATATCAGTAAAACCGTATCAACATTTTTTACGGATACGGTTTTATAAAATATTTTAAAAATTTATTTATCGGATAAATAATCCATGTTACCGTGTTCCAATATATATCTTGAACATCCCCAACCTTGACCATTCGTTTTACAATCGTCATAATTGTCATAATCATAAGTAAATAAACCTTGTGGTTTCAGAACAAATGTAAATATATCCTTTCCTAATGTGTTAGGCGATTTCACGCTATTCGTATCATACCAAAATGAAGCACAATTACCACCCTCTGTACAGCCGCCACCGCCTGATGTCCTAAACCAAACAAGTGACCCGTCGGCAAGTAACAGTTTGCCATATATTTCGGCATTGTAATTCCCATAAGGAGTCCCGTTTAGAAATTTTATTGCTCCGTTGTTTGGAATAACAATACAGTTACTATTATTATCCTGAATACAGTCCTTGGCAATTTTTAATGTTGGTTTTAAATACTCATATAATATTTTTGCACTTTCTGCCGAAGCCGGAGGTAAATTCCACTCATCAGGCATGCCGTTATCTACGGAAGCACGTTGAATAGCCTGTGACATTAAAGAATAAAACTTTTTGACTTTATTAACGGTAACTTGTTCCTGATATTTTTGAATAAGTGTCGGCAAAGTCATTGCCGCCACAACGCCAATGATACCCAGAGTTATAAGAACTTCAGCTAACGTAAATGCACTGCGTTGTGAAAAGTGAAAGGTGAAAAGTGAAAAGACCTTATCGGCACTTCGTGCAAGATAATTGGCTGGATTGCTTCGCATTCGCTCGCAATGACCGTACACC
>CANPZB010000080.1 GCA_947588755.1 Candidatus Gastranaerophilales bacterium
TATGGAGAAAAAATAACGGAAGAAAAGTTGAAAATGGTTGATAAAGCTGAACAATTACTTTTAAATTTAGGATTTTATCAAGTACGGGTCAGAATCCATAAAAGTTTGGCAAGAATCGAAGTTATGCCTGAAGAATTTGAAAAAATTATGCAAAATAGAAACCGAATTACAGAAGAATTTAAAACATACGGTTTTTCCTATGTAACAATGGATTTAATAGGATATAGGACAGGAAGTATGAATGAAACATTGAATCTATAAATATAGTTTATAATATAAAAGTAAAAAGAGAAATTGTATTAATGAATAAATTAAAAGAAACATTTAGAGCTTTAAAATACCGAAATTTCAGATTATTTTTTCCCGGACTTATGGTTAGTGCTACGGGAATTTGGATACAAAATATCGCAATTAACTGGCTTGTGTATGATATTACAAAATCTCCGTTTGTAATGGGAGTTGTTATGTTTTTTAATGCAGTTCCTTTGTTTTTAGTTACTCCCTTTGCAGGGGTTATTATTGATAAATTCGACAGGCACAAACTTCTTTTAAGCGTTCAGGTATTATTTTGCCTTCAGGCACTTTTGATAACAATATTATCTTATTTTGGTTTAATAAAAATATGGAACATTACACTTTTGGGAATATTTTTAAATACAGTTGCCGCACTTGATGCACCTTTAAGACAATCTACGTTTGTATTTCTTGTTGACGATAAAAAAGATTTAGGAAATGCTATTTCTCTAAATTCCTCTTGCTTTAATTTTGCACGACTTTTAGGCCCTGCTTTAGGCGGATTGTTGATAGCATATACAAATATCACATTTTGTTTTTTTGTTAATTTTTTGTGTCTTTTACCCATAATTTTGCTTGTTAAACAAATGAAAATAGAAGACAAAAAAGACGATAAGATAAAAAATGAAACTATTTTAGAAGGGTTGAAAGAAGGAATTGCATACGCAACTCACGAAACCAGAATAATGCTATTGTTGAGCTATATTGGGTCTTATTGTTTTTTAATTATGATATATCCGATGTTGTTACCTATATACTGTGCCGAAGTTCTAAAAGTCAAAGCAGATATTTTAGGGTTTTTGCTTGCAATGGCGGGAATTGGTTCTTTAATAACTTCTTTATCTATAGCGAGTAAAAAAACAACAAAAAATTTAAGAGCTATACTATTTTCAGGTGCAATCCTTGCTTCTTTCTGTTTTATTTTAATGGGTATTACAAACAGCGAAATAGTTGCTCTTATTTTAATGTTTTTTATAGGTATAGGTTCAAATGCCTTATTAACGCCCGAAAATATGCTTATGCAAAGCATAATAGATGATGATAAAAGAGGAAGAATAATGAGCCTAAATTCTCTTTGTTTTATGGGAACGACTTCTCTCAGCAGCTTTTTTGCGGGAAGCATAGCCCATATCGCGGGCATTTCGAATACATTTATAATACTTGGAGTATTGATGTCAATTTTAGCTTGCATATTAAGTTTAAAATTATTAAAATTCAAATTCAATTAAAAAATTCCTTCCAATTTTTGATGCAAATCACGTTGATTTATATAATTTATTATTTAATATATGCTACACTACAACTTTTCTCGTAATTTTTCTAAAAACATTTTTGCTTTTATTCTATTTAAAACCATCTTTGGAACTTGGCTGTAATTTTTTATTCCTATGATTTCTACTAAAGATTTTTGCCGCAGGCGGTCGGAAGTGGGCTGAGTATATCAAATTCAAAACGGTCAGAACGGGCTTTTTATGGTCTGAAAAGGAAAAAAATTTTATCAAAAATGCTAAATTTTTCCATAAAGATTTAACATATTTGAAAACTTGCCTACTGATTAATTCCGTTTTTAGGGTTACACTTCAGTGTTAACCCGCCCCGGATACTAATTAGGTGTATATTTTTGTAAAGATAAAATATAAAAATTAGCAAAAAACAATTTTTTCTATTTTTTGGGTGTTATAAAAATACATCACAAGAGGTTAAAATTATGCATAATTGCAATAATAAAAGTTCAATTTCTTTCGGATGGTATTATCCGATGCATGCAAATATTACTGAAACTGCGACGAAAAATAGCGGTATTTCTAAGACAATTAATAATATTTTATTAAAATCGGTTCAAGAACCGGATTTGAAAGAATTTTTCTTATGTGGTCAAAAACATTTTTATTATCCAAAAGATAGAGTAAAGAGTTACCTAGATTATACGGGAACTCATAATGCAAAGTATATGTATAAAAAACATATGAAAAAAGCATTAAAAGCTTTAAAAACAGGAAATACCGAAAATGGTGCAGATGAAGCAGGGTTGGCTTTACATTATCTTCAAGATATGACGCAGCCCAATCACATAGACAGCGGTTCAATAATAACTAAAGCAAAAGAGGCTCTTATCCCGCATCATAAGTTTGAAATGAATGCATACGAAAAACAAAATAAATTTTATGATAATTACACACCAATTGAGATAACAGCAAATTCATTTAATGATTTGTTTTATAAAACGGTAAATTTATCCAAAAAAAATCAAATACCCGGAAAAAATAATATTGAAAATTGGGATAATATTACACAAAATACAATTAATTTAGCAATTAGTACAACCAAAAAATTTCTTGAATTGTTAAATAATATATTGTAAAAGTTTGTAGATGGATGAAATGATAGTCATTCCATCCATAATCAAACTTACAGTTTGTGCGGATAGTCGTCCTTGAACTCCCAACCGTCAAGATACAATAATTGCGTGCAAAAAGATGAATCTTTTTCACACATCCTTAGAACATTTTTTCTGTCGGTAAAGTCTTCTGTAAATTTTTCTTCACCCTTCTCTAAACCGGAATTCAAAGCTAATGCCTGAGAATCCCATGAATAAGGAATAAATTTTCCACTTTTAGTTAATAGAAAATTAAAACAATCTACCCCCGCGGTAGCTTTATCGAAATTATTTTTCATATATACATTTACTCCAAACTGAAAAGGAGAACCTAAGGAAGGTCTGCCTATACAATATTTTATCCCATCTGACAGAACATAACAAATTTGTGTTTGATTCCACTTATTTACATAAGAATACACTTTTGGGGGATTTTTAAGATATTGTGCAAAATAAGTGTCCCAATATTTTTGTAAACCTTCTTCATCGTTCTCAGTTGCAACGGGTATCCACTCCGATGCCGGTCCGTTATCAACCTCGGATAATTTTATCGCCTGCGACATCATGGAATAGAATTTTTTTAACCTTGTCGAATATTCTTTTTTCTTATAATTCTGCACGAGTGTCGGAATTGTTAACGCTGCCACAACACCGATTATCCCGAGGGTGATTAAAACTTCTGCGAGAGTAAAGGCGATTTTACGTTTGTTGTGTTGCAGGGCTACGTGTCTTGGATTATGCACAGTGAGCAAAAGCGTGGTTTTGCTCACTTGGACGAACTCGCTTCGCTCCGTTCTTGTGCAAATCCGCTGCGTAGCACCCTCGGCTAAGGTAAAAACTTTTTCATTTTTCATAAATTCAACTCCTTATAACATAATACATCATTTGTAAACATAATACTGTTTATATACACATTATTTATCATGTTTGAAAGTTTGTCAATAGGTTAGAATTTTATTATGAAAGATAAAAGACTATTTCAACTCGGACAGAGGATACGTTACAAACGACTTGAACGGGGCTACAGTCAGGAAGATTTGGAAGAAAAATCAATGGTTTCCGTAAGAACTATCAGCGAAATAGAGCGTGGCAATACAGATATACGTTACACTAACCTGCTCCAAATAGCGGAAGCTTTGGGGATGACCGCTTCAGAACTCCTTGATTTTAAATTATAATTATAAATTTATTATGTTGAAATGGTTGTATTATAATTGGATGAAAGCAATGCCGTTTTTGGGGCTAATATTTAAATTACTTAATAGATTAAACATCTTTAAACGATATTTGTGCAAAAATTTTTTTGTTCAGGTTTTACATCTTTTAAAAGGATTTTTATGGATATAAATTTTACAGGATTTAAAAATATCGGCTCAATATCGGCTAATCTAAACGATTTAATGATAGTCGGTAAAAATGAATTAAAAATTACTTCAAGCCCGGGAAATCGTATTAATGCAAAAATTCTCAACATTCATTTAACAGATGATTATAACGGCAAGGATTTGGCAGAATTTTATAAGACTGCAAAGAAATCGTCTTTGAATAACTACTTGAATTTTGTTAATAAAGATTTTTTAAATATTTTATTTGTGAAAAATAATTATGAACGAGCAGCCAAAGGAATTTTTATAAATAATTCACCGTTGGAACTAAAAGATGAAAATTTATCATTTTTGTCATTTTTATCTAAATTATTGAATAGAATTAGTGAAACACCTTCGGATAAACTGATTATTAATAAAAATTATTTGGAAAGTGAGGATGCTTCAAAGGCACTTGTGCTGATGTACGATTTGAAAGATGTAATAACAAAGGCATTTACCCCAAAATCAGGGAATGATATATTTAAAGGTATTGCAAAAGGCATCGGCAATAAAAATTATGACGATTTTATCAAAAATGCACATTCCTACGATATTGTACACAGCAATGTAAAAAATATGTTCAATATTTTACAAGATACAATGATTGATTATTTTAGGGTAAAAAGTTAGCAAACCGACAGAAACGTTTATTGTAATGTTTGTCTCGGCTCTGCCTAAAGATTTACAAAAATGATAGGTTGAATGTTCTCCGGTATCTGCATTTTATGCTATATAAACACTTGTTAATAAAAATTTCAAAGTACCAAATATCACTAATTGATCGAAATAATCCTGACTTGCGAACTATGGGCTTGAAATTTTTAAAATATATGTTATAATGATAGAGTAAGGTTGAAATGTTTCAATCGGGAAGTACTGTGGTGCGAAGCACCGAAAATTTGGGAGTTAATGAAAAAATTATGAAAAAATCGAATTTTGAAGTTTTAGCATTCACCCCCCCCCCGAGTCTGTAAACCCGCTCTATAACTGCGTTTTA
>CANPZB010000081.1 GCA_947588755.1 Candidatus Gastranaerophilales bacterium
CCAAAGGTTTTGGCGATTTTTTGATTTTTTATTAAGCCCCGAAAAATTGGATTTTACCCATGGATTTTTTGTGTTTTGGAACGCGTTAAGACACAAAAATTCTGTCATGCAGAACAACCATGTCATGGCGAACCCCACCCATGTCATCCCCCATGTCATGCTGAACTTGCGGATTTGCGGACGGACGGGGGAAAAGGCTGAATCCACCCCATGTCATCCTGAACTCGTTTCAGGATCTTATTTCGTGGCATTGGTTCAGTATCTTAATTGTACGAAAGACCCTGAAATGAATTCAGGGTGACATGTTGGTATTTAGAATAACACTATAGAAGTAATAAATAAAAAAAAAGAAAGGAACTAAAAAATGAAAAAAGAAATTAAAAAATTAACGAATTTGAAAAAGTTGGTGAGACTTGAAAAAGCTAAGATCCTGAAACAAGTTCAGGATGACAAATTTGGTTTTACACTTGCGGAAGTTTTAATCACCCTCGGGATAATTGGAGTTGTGGCAGCGTTAACCGTTCCGTCTTTGGTGGCAAAATATCAGGAAAAAGTTGCTGTTAACCAACTTAAAAGGACATATTCAATTCTTTCAAATGCTTGGCAAATGGTTGAAGCAGAATATGGTACGATTGATACATGGGGCTTGAACAATACCAGTACGGACACTAAAGATGAGGAAGGTAATCCTATTTATAATAAATCCGCTCAAAGTATTATTGCACAAAGATTAAAGCCTTATTTGAAAGTTGCTAAAACATGTGAATTAAATAAAGTTTGTCTCAACCTTCCGGAGTATTCTAAAACCGGTGAAAAATTATCCGATGGAACTGAAGTATTTTCCGATAAATGGGACTCTCCCCCTGAAGCAAATTTTTTCCTTAATGACGGAACATATATGGGCATAGGTTATTATTCTGATTCGTCCAAAGGAGCAAATGTTTTAGTAATTTTACCTTCTTCAAAAAAAATTATTTTGGGAAGAACCAAATTCTTTTTAAATATATATCCGAACAGAGTTATTCCTGAAGGTGATGACAATATATGCAAAGATTGCTTTAAATATCAATGTTACAGTAACGGCAGAAGTTGTGCAGCTTGGGTAATCTACAACGAGAACATGGATTACCTGCATTGTGATGATTTAAGCTGGAATGGTAAGCATAAATGTTCTGACTAAAACCGTATGAGTGTACGATGTTGTGAGAAGTGAAAGGTGAGAAGTGAGAAGACCTTATCGGGTGCTATAGCACCAGAAAGACCGCACCTGAAACCTCTCCATGTCATCCTGAACTTGCGAACTTGCATAACCCAAGACACATAACTCGCAATGACAAAAATTCTTCCCGACCGAAACGGTTTTTAAATGTAAGAAGCAAAAAAAAGTAGACAGATGTCTACTTTTTTTAAATATTTACGCCCGAAGAGATTCGAACTCCCGACCTTTTGGTTCGTAGCCAAACGCTCTATCCAGCTGAGCTACGGGCGCTTTTTGTTTTCTGTATTTATACTATCAAGAAAAAATTTTTTTTCAAGTTTTTCTGATTTTTAAAAACGGAAATATTATTTATTTTTATTATAAATCCTATGTTATTCTTTTTATGTAAGAAAGGACATAATAAAAAACGGAGAAGATTATGGAAAGATTAACGGAAAGAGAACTGACAATTTTAAAATTACTTACACTAGGTTATGACAATAAAGAAATTGGCAAAACAATTTTTGTAAGCAGGCATACCGTGAAAGCACATATAAGTGCAATTATTAGAAAGTTAGGTGCAAAAAACAGAACAAATGCGGCTTATATAGCTGCGGTCAATAACATTGTCGATTTAAAGTAAGTTTATGTTTTAATTGTTACAATTTTGATAAACAATGCATAAAGTTATATAATAGTGACAATGAATGCATTAATAAAGAAGTTTTTTACATTTTTTATATCATTTTTCATTATATTTATATCATTTGCCCCGAAGATTTATGCGGATGATATAAGAAATAAGATTACATCAGCGAATTTTGATACGTCAAATTCAATGATTATTTTGACTGCACAGGATACTGCAGAACCTATTTTAAAGGATATAAAAGTCGTGAAGCTGGAAAATCCGTCAAGAGTATATTTTGACATTGATAATTCAATCTTAACAATTGCCAAGCAGGATTGGACATTTAATTCCGGTGTTGTAAAACAGGTGAAAATTAACCAGTTTTCCGTAAATCCTGATAAAGTCAGAGTTGTTATGTATTTTGATGAGGAATTTGACTTAAATAACATAAAGTTTTACAGAATTAAAAACAATATAATTATAAAATTCAAAAATGCATATCCCTGCAATGAAAACTATTTACAGAATGTTTACAGGGATGAACATTCTTCATCAAGTGATTTTTATGAATATACGACAGTCATGTTCCCCGTGACTTCACCAAATGACAAAACTGAGCAGTTACAGCAGGGTAATGGCGAAAATGCTTTAGCAAGTACTATGGCAAAAAAAGAGTTAAAGCTAAATACCAAATTATATCTAAATAACGCTATTGCTAAACAAAACCTTATTACATTGAACGGTTTTGGTGCAATTACTCTTGAAAAGCCTTATTTATTGTCAAATCCTAAAAGAATAGTTTATGATATCCCCAATACTTTGACGGATGCAAAGATACGGAACAAAGAGTTTAAACTAAACGAAACAG
The DNA here is from genome assembly GCA_947588755.1 of Candidatus Gastranaerophilales bacterium. Taxonomy (GTDB): domain Bacteria; phylum Cyanobacteriota; class Vampirovibrionia; order Gastranaerophilales; family Gastranaerophilaceae; genus CANPZB01. Next base: position 2,698 of record CANPZB010000081.1, read on the forward strand.
ATACTGCCAAAATCGGTCAATTTTCGGTAAATAAAGCACGTGTTGTAATAACTTCGGAAGATGCACAGAATTATTTACCCGTATTTTCAAAAGACAACCAGACAATAACTTTTGCTAATGTAAAAAAAATAGATTATAAAACACTGTTTACGGGCAGTGCGAATGTTACGGGATACAGTAAAGAAAAAAATGATTCTCAAACTTATTCAATGGTATTATTTTTTGATGCCCCGATTGTTCATGCAATTGACAGGCTTAATGAAAGGCTGGATTTATACTTGTATAATGTATCCAAATACAGCGAAGAACATTTTAAATCAACATTTGCAGCTACTCCGTTTGCTAATGCGGAAGTTACTTTAATGCCAAAGATAGGTATTAAAATATCAATACCGCTAAATTCAGATTCAATGGTTAGTTCTTATTTGGGTGCGGACGGCAGAACATTGAAAGTAAAGATAAAAGGACCTAAAAGTATTTCTTCGATACTGTCCCCTGTAATCTCAGGAATGAACCAGAATAATAAAGATAAAGGACTAAAAAAGAAAATTGTACTTGACCCCGGTCATGGCGGAAGTGATTGCGGAGCAATAGGCGGCGGAGTTTATGAAAAGAATATTACACTTGATATTTCAAAAAGGGTAAGGGATTTACTTGTCAAAAAGGGTTATACGGTGGAAATGACCAGAAACAGTGATGTTTATGTCTCATTACAGGACAGAGTTGCATTCAGTGAAAAAGCCGACCCTGATATTTTTGTAAGCATACATGTTAATTCCAGTGTAAAACCTGAAATTACTGGAATTGAAACTCATTATTATCATCAGGAAAGTATGACTCTTGCACAGACGGTTCATTCATCTCTGGCAAGTAATATAAATTCTCCCAATCGTGGTTTATTCAAATCTAAATTTTATGTTATAAATCATACGACCGTACCTGCCATATTGGTTGAAATCGGATTTATCTCAAACAGTAGGGAAAGGGCAGAGCTTATCGGCGAAAAAAGAAAACAGGCTACGGCAAAGGCCATTGCCGAAGGAGTGGAAAATTATTTTAAACAATACAAATAAAAATATTAATTTAAGACCTATAGCGTTTTTTGATTCCGGTGTGGGCGGTTTGACTGTTTTTGAAAAGGTTAAAAAGTTAATGCCTCACGAAAACTATCTGTATTTCGGCGATACAAAAAATATGCCTTACGGGGAGAAAACGGAAGAACAGCTTTTAACGTTCGCGGATAAAATTTTTAAATTTTTTGAAAAACAAAATGCAAAAGCTGTTGTTATGGCTTGTAATACAACTTCCGCAATAACTTATGAAAAGTTAAAAAACAGGTATGGTTTTAAAATTTATCCGATTATTCAGTCGGTTTGTAAGTCTCTTGCCGATTTTAGCGGTGTAAAACATATTGCTGTTATAGCTACTCCGGCGACGGTTAAATCACATGCATACTCAGCAGGCATAAAGATATACAGTCCCGAAACCAAAGTTTTTGAATTGGCTGCTCCCGAGTGGGTAAAAATTGTTGAAGAACACAGAATTGATGACCCGAAAAGTGTTATAGAGGTAAAAAATATTATTGAGCAGGTGGCTGAATATGACAAAATTGTTCTGGCATGTACACATTATCCTTATTTAAGTAAAGTTATGGAAAAATTTGTGCCGGCGGAAAAATTGGTTGACCCATCGGTGTACTTTGCCCGTATTATCAGAGATGATTTGGACAAATCCGGCTTATTAGGCAGCAAACATGATTATGAACGGTTTTTTGTTAGTTCTTCTCCTCAAAACTTTAAAACTGCCTCAGAAATGTTTTATCAGTTGGAACGTTTACCTGAATTGGTCGAATTATAACTAAAATTTATCTTGACAAAACTTAAAGAAAATGTTAGAATTCGTCTGTACATGGGAATAATATAAATAGGGGGTCATGAAATGGCAGATGTAGAGATTAAAAGCGGACAAATGGGGGAGGGGTAAACCGCTCATACCAAAGGTTTTGGCGATTTTTTGATTTTTTGTTTTGCCCCGAAAATTTGGATTTTACCCATGGATTTTTTGTGTTTTTGAACGCGTTAAAACACAAAAATTCTGTCGTGCTGAACAACCATGTCATGGTGACCCCTTTCCATGTCATCCTGAACTTGCGGATTTGCGGACGGACGGGGAAAAGGCTGAATCCACCCCATGTCATCCTGAACTTGTTTCAGGATCTTATTTCGTGGCATTGGTTCAGTATCTTAATT
>CANPZB010000082.1 GCA_947588755.1 Candidatus Gastranaerophilales bacterium
TGCTAAAACTTCAAAATTCGATTTTTTCATAATTTTTTCATTAACTCCCAAATTTTCGGTGCTTCGCACCAGAGTACCGCCCGATTGAAATTTTTCAACCTTACTTTAATATTATAACACATATTCTAAAAATTTCAAGCCCGAAGAATTGCTGCATGGCTTTTTCTTTAAGAAAGTATGATGCGTGAAACGACAATTGTTCTACCCATCATAAGAATTTTGAACCTGCATTCATTAAAACTTTCGCGGGTAATCTTTCGGTATTTTCCAGCCGTTACGACGAATTATTTCTGTGCAATATGCACCATTACCGTTTTTACAACCACACGATGTATCGTTCATAAGGCTTTCCTCATTTCCATCCCACATATATAAAGTCGGCTGTAAACCTTTTCCTATATTATACTGAAATTCTTTGCCGATTCGGTCATCAAGTTTTATCGTAAATACAAACATAAAATGACATGTTCCAAGTGAATTTGTCGTATTGCATTTTTCCGGATTTGTAGTATAAAAATGCCATGATATGTTATTATGAAGTCCAAAGCCAAAAGCAGTTCCGTCAGAAAGGTAATAAATTTTTTGAGGTGTTGACAATATTTCAAATTCTTTTGAACCGATTATTTTAACATAAGGTGCAATGTATTTATTAATAATAATGTCATATGTATCACCTTTATCAAGCGAACTACCACTTACGTAAAAATCCGTCCATGTACTTGTCGGGCCGTATTCTGCCTCTGCCATTTTTATTGCATTATTCATTACACTGTAAAACTTTGCCAGCTTAGTTTCGACAACATGTCTTTTATAATTTTGCACAAGCGTCGGAATTGTTAACGCCGCGACAACACCGATGATACCGAGGGTGATTAGAACCTCGGCTAAAGTGAAGGAGGCTCTACGTTTTTTGTGTTGCCGAACTACGTGTCTTGGATTATGCACAGTTCGCAAAAGCGTGGTTTTGCTCACTTGGACGAACTCGCTTCGCTCCGTTCTTGTGCAAATCCGCTGCGTAGCACCTTCTGCGAGAGTTAAGGCGGTTTTATTCCCAATACATTTACCTGAAAAATGTTCAATCAACTCTTTTAATGATTTTTTCATAGTTATTCTCCTATTTTATTGCAATTCATTACACGCGTGTAATGCCTTGCTTGTATTTTAACATTAGAATTACATGTATGCAACAGCAAGATAAAGAATTATTAAGAAAATTCGGGAAAAGAGTTAGAACATTAAGGATTAAACAAAATAAATCGCTTAACAATTTTTCCTTTAACAGTGAACTTTTGACCTCGGCAACCCTGAGCAGGATAGAAAACGGACTTGTTGATTTGAAATTTTCCACCCTGATTAAACTAGCTAATGCTCTGAATTTGAAGCCCGAAGAATTACTGCATGGTTTTTTCTACAAGTATGAAGTCGATTTGCAGTAAAATTTATTTATTATTTGTTCTGTTTAAATTAATAAAATCAGGAACTTTATTTTTCGCTAACTGCATTTTCATATATTCATCCCGAAGCTTATTTTTCTCGTCTGAATCGGCATTTTTCGCCTTTTCATTCATCTGTGTATAAAGATTTTTTTCAACATTGTTACCTTTTATGTAAACGTCCATCTCTTTACCTTTTTTAAACGCGTTTACATTTCCCTGATAATTAATTTTCGGGGTTTGGAAAAGTGTATAAATCATTGCAAATCCTGCGATAAAAAGCCCGATTAGCCCCGCAAAAACCCCGAGAGTCATCATTAATTTTTTGTTTCCGGAAATGTTACGGTTTTGATTTGTCACGATTTTTTCCGCCTTTTTGCCAAAATGTTCAAAGACAAAATCGCAATCTGCAAGTTCAAATAACAATCTTGCACCCAAAAGCCCGCCTGCTACAAACGCGGCTTTTACGAGTTTAGCCTTTTCGCCCGTTTTTGAAATCGGGTTATTGTTCTTATTGTTTTTAGCTTGTTGAAAATTTACGGCTGCAAAATTATTCTGAACGGAGTTTACTTTCAAAGTTAAGCTCCTTTAACAAGTAATCCGTTTCCGTTATTAGCCATTTGGACGGTTGCGTAATCGTTTATTTTCTTGTCCAAAGACACATCTTCATCTTTAACTTCTTTGTCAACTTCTTCCATAATGTTGGATTTAAGTTCTTTGTCCCGACTGAATACATCCATTTCTTTTTCACGTGCAAATGCTTTTACTTTTGTATCGTATATTTTTGCGGGCAAAGTCAATGCCAGCGATATTAATCCTGCTGCAATACCGATTGCACCGAGTTTCCAACCTCTGTTTTTAACGCCTGATTTTATGAAACATGAACCGATACCTGCGGCTGTACCGCCAACAAGAGTACTCACGCCGACAGAACCCCATACCGCTAAGCCTTTTTCTGCCCTTCTGTTTATCGGATTTTCATAGCCGTTTTTATTATGTGAAAAACTTGGTTTACGGCAATCATAAGCACTAACAGATGAAATATTCATAGATTACACTCCTATTCTTTACACATCAGTATAATAAATCAAAAAGCAAAAAAATTTGCTGTCCTGTCGGGAAATTTTGCCCAAATTGTTACATATCTTTATACATATAAATTTTATATCAAAGAACCTCTCACTTTTACAACATTGTGCTTTCATACGGTTTTAGTCTGAACAAAACTCCCCCAGGTGTCTTGGATTTGCTTTACATTCACAGAATTTCGCATTGCAAAAAGACACTTGGTTTGATTATTTGGATCACTTAGTTTGAGCATGGGGGAATTTGAACCCTGCTAGATTTTACTCGATTATATTTGCTACGACTGATTTTCAGCCTTTGCACATTAATATTAACTCTTTTTTATCAGATTTCAATTGGTTTGAGCCGGGGAATTTCCCCCAATTTTATTTTTCAAGCTATATTTGGATTTGATGGCAAAAATTCGAAAAATCACCTCGCTGAAACCCAATGTTTTTCGTCTCACTTGAGACAAGATAAAAAATAAATTTTGAAATTTACTTTAAATATTTATCTAAAATTGCTTGTTTTTGTTGTTTTGAGTTGTCAATTATACTCTGTGCCTCTGCAATTTGTTTTTCAAGCTCTTCTATTTTGACAACAATTTTTTGTTGCTCTGCTATTGATGGCACCGGGATTAACAAATTTTCATAAAATGCTATTGGGACTCGTCTATGTCCACTAGCCCCAGTCATTTGCTTTTCAGCGTCTTTTCTTATTTTATTCCTATTTAACAGAGCAAATAGATATTTGTTTATAATTTTTTCAGAAACTCTAAAGACATGAAATTCGGAACTTCCAAAACCGATTTCACATTTAATACTGTTGAGACAAGCACATTTTCCATTTTCCATGCAAGGTGTAATCTTTGCAATTATTATATCACCTTTTCTAAAATATGTATAACTTCCTTTTTTAACATCTTGATATGTTTTAATTGTTTCATTTTCTATATAACCATTATTGCTGACAGATGGCATATCTATAAAAGAAATAGGTTCATTTATAGATAAATCATTTATTTCAGATTTTGATGGATTTGTTTTTACGATTTTCTTTAAATGAATTTTGTCATAATGGTTATAACATTCTTCAATTGTTTCTTTTACTTTGTTTTTCAACATAATTTGTTGTTCTTGTAATTGCATATTATTGATTTCAATTTTTTCAATTTCATCAACAATTTTTTGTTGAACATCTAAAGTCGGAACTGGTATTTTTAACGAATTAAAAATTTCCATATCAATATTTTTTTGGGCTACACCACGCCCGCAATTATAAACAATTTCTTGGTTTAAATACAGGTAATAATCCAAATAATTTTGCAGAATTGTTTTATTATTTTGTGATTTAATTGTTAGACCTGAATCATTTAAAAAGAACTCACCCTCAATAAACCTCACACATTGGGGAGACATCCCAAATCTTGAAATTACATAACATGAAGAACGATTATAGGAATTTGTTCTGAAAGTTTCCCCACCGCCACCATAGACAGGATAATCATTTCCTAAACTATTCTTTTTTACAATCCTAGTTCCATATTCTATTGATGCGAGTTCTTTAAGAGGTTTCAAGTTCCATTTGCTCTCAATTCTTAGTTTTTTTTTAGGATTTAAATTGATATTTTTTTCAAAATCAACCCTTTCAAAAGTCATCATATCAAGCAAATTAATTTTTAAAATGTTATCTTGTAAAGTTTCATCAATCTCAAAATCAAAATCATTTTTAAATGCTTTATGAATATAAGTGCTTGCTTTCTGCGGATTATCAAATGAATCTATGTCAAACAATTTTGTACATTCATCAATAGACTTATTTCTTTGTATTGGGTGAATACCTTCTGAACCTCTGCGATTAGAAAATTCATAGCCTAAGAATTGTTTTTCTGC
>CANPZB010000083.1 GCA_947588755.1 Candidatus Gastranaerophilales bacterium
CTGAACTTGTTTCAGGATCTTATTTCGTGGCATTGGTTCAGTATCTTAATTGTACGAAAGACCCTGAAATGAATTCAAGGTGAATGTATAGTTATAGTTTTCAATAAATAGTAATAAATAAAAAAAAGAAAGGAAGAAAACATGAAAGAAAAAATTAAAAACGCAACGATTTTGGGAAAGACAGTGAGACGCGACAAGGCTAAGATGCTAAAACGTGTTCAGGATGACATGGGGAGGTTTAATGGTGACATGGAGGTGTCCCGTCATTGCGAGCAAATGCGAAGCAATCCAGCCTATTATTTCGCACGCAGTGCCGAAAAGAACCTGCTTGGTTGCTCGCGTTTAACGGGTCTACGGTTGAGTGTTTCAGAATTTCATTCTTTCACACTCAAGCCTTCGCCCTCAGCTCGCAATCCGCTTTCACCTCTCACTTTTCACTTTTCACCCAAAGATACCCTCACTTCTCACTTTTCACAACGCCGTGCATTTACGTTAGCTGAAGGTGCTACGCACGTAGCCCGGCAACACAACAAACGTGAATTCGCATTCACCCTTGCAGAGGTTTTAATCACCCTCGGGATTATTGGCGTTGTGGCGGCAATGACCATGCCTGTACTTATAGCAAAAATCGAAAAGAATATACTTAAAAATCAATTCAAAAAAATGTATTCGTTACTTTCTACGGCTATTCAAAAAACTAATTATGATTCGGATTTTAATATGGATTGCTTGAACAGTAATTATATCGGTTGCCGTACATTTTTTAAAGATTATTTTAGTAAAAATCTTAAAGTTGTAAAGACTTGTGACGGTAACGGGTTAAGGGATGGTTGTTTGCCCGATTATAATTGGAAACTTGATGCCGGATGTGCCGGATATAACCCTGAAAGGCTTAATGCTAACTCGTATGTTGCTGTATTAAATGATGGCAGTCTGTTTTTTACATACAGTAACTATATAAATGAAGCATTTGGTATGATAGCTTTTGATGTGAACGGCAAAAAAGGTCCTAATAAAATAGGCGAAGATGTTTTTTCAATTCGTTTGAATAAAATCGGAGGTAATATTGTGTTAGGTCAGGTTTATGAAAAAGGGATTAGGGTAAGTGACTGTATGTCACCTGATGGATATATATTTTTTGACGGAGAAAATATTGTTAAAGAAGATTTTTAACTATAAGCGGAATTATTGAACTGTTAAAATTATTTAAGACATTGCCTGCACCTTTAAGATTAACAATTCGGTGCAGGCAGTGCTTCATGATTAATAATTTATTGTTTTTATAAAACTTTTTCAGCCCATTCTTTTAATTCTGTCTTATCGGGGTTGTTAAATAATTTTCCTTCCATAATTTCAGTTGAATTTGGTACACTTTTTTTCAAGTTCTCAACTGTTCTGCCAAACCCGCTTCCGCCCGAGGTAGCAAAAAGAATGATTTTTTTGTTTGAAAAGTCGCGGCTTTCTAAAAAAGTATTCACAATTGTCGGTGCAATATACCACCAAATAGGGAAACCTATAAATATTGTGTTATAATCCGATACAGAAAAATTGTCTTCAAGCATTTCGGGTCGGGAGTTATGGTCTTTCATTTCAAGCGTACTTCTTGAATTTTTATCCATCCAGTCTAAATCCGCATTTGTGTACGGGACTTTGGGTTTTATTTCATAAGTATCCGCGTTTATTGCCGCGGCTAAATTTTGAGCGACTTGTTTTGTTGTTCCTGTTGCACTAAAATACGTTACTAATACTTTTTTGTCCATGTTCATATTCTCCTTTGCTTATATTTTATTATTATAACCAAAAATTCTTGGAATGGTACATTTTCTTTATTATTTAGGTAATAAATCATAACAGAGATATGAACCAAATTAAAGACAAAATATGCTTATTATGCCTGAAAAAATTCAATGATATTCATTATAATTTGTAAGGATAATCGTCTTTAATTTCCCAGCCGTCAGATTGTATAATTGCTCCGCAGTAATTACCTTTGTTTTTGGCATCCATAAGCACATCACGGTCTTGTGAAAATTCAAATCCGTACATCAAGAACTTTCCTTGCCCCGGTGCAAATCGTAAAATTGCTCTAAAAATATCTGAACATAACATATTTTTACCGCGTTCGGGTCCGTCAGTATCAATTATAATATGCACGTGAGGCACATCATTTTCATTGGTAAATCCGCCGCCCAAAAGTCCCACACCATATCCGGAAGGTGTTAAAACATAATAACCTGCACCAAAACCACCGGAACCGTCAGGGGATTTTACGGTTTTAAATCCGCATTTGTTAGGATTTTTCTGCAATTCAGTCGAATCACAGGCCTGTACTGTTTTAAAATATTTTAACAGGTAATCTTCCATGACATGTTTGCAACCTTCATTGTCGGTACTGACGGGAAAACTCCAAGTATCCGCAGTTCCGTTTTCTGCTTCCGACAATTTTATTGCTTGATATATTTCCGAGTAAGCTTTTTTTAATCTGTTAACAGTAACCTGTTTTTTATAATGCTGAATGAGTGACGGCATAGTCATTGCCGCCACCACTCCGATTATTCCGAGGGTGATTAAGACTTCCGCGAGAGTAAAGGCGATTTTACGTTTGTTGTGTTGCCGCTCTACGTGCGTAGCACCCTCTGCCAGAGTGAAACCGAATTTTCGGTAGGGTGCCGTGTGAGCGATAGCGAACCCAACCCGTGAGGTGGAGCGGGACGTTACTCCCGCGACAACCCGAATAATTCGGGAAGCGGCTTTACGTGAAAAGTAAGTAGGTGAAAGGTGAGAGGTGAGAAGTGAGATGGTCTTATTCCCATCATTTTTGTGTCTTGCTGTCTTTTTATTTTGCTCTAATGTGGACAGAGTCTTTTTTCTCATCATTTTCATGCTAACCTCTCAGTCTATTTACTTATAAAAAAACTACTTATATATATTATAATCTATTTATATATAGCTTAATATAACAGATTTGGTTTCTTCTGTCAAGCTAATTTATAATATTACAATGATTATCAACGAATTAAACGACAGCCTTTTAATAAAATATTTGCTGAGCAAAGAATATATGCTGCAAAAGGAATTGTCGGATAAACTTAATTCCGTTACAGGTAAAAATACAAAGCCCGCGAACTTTTCCGCAAAGCTTAAACGCGAATACCTTACCTATCGTGAACTTAGGCAGATTTGTGATTTACTCGGATACAATTTGATTATTGAAAAAAAGAATTAAATTTTTAATTGGAGGGGTACAAATTCATTGTATGCCGCCGTCGGATGTGAAAATTTTAGTGTGTATACTAAATTTGCGGGTAAAGACCCGCAAATTTTATCGTATTTATAATGTCCATCTTCCGCTTAATTGGAAACCGACACCGTTTCTGCCGCCGTTGGTGAAGTAAATCTGTCCGTAACCGATAAATCTTTCTCCGTAAAGTTTTCTCAGCCCTAAACCGTATTTAAAGAACGGTTTAACGCTTAATTCGGGTAAAGTGGCATCGCTTGCGGTAAAGTCTGTTTTATCCAGGAAATTCCATACTATACTCAAACCGGCATAAGGCTGCCATCCTTTGCTTCCGTTGCCTATAAATTTCAATCCGGGTTCAATATGCATTGCATTTAAAGGATCGGAACTTACTCTGATACCGCCGGAAGTTGTGTAATCTTCGGTGTTAATAAATGAGTAAGACATTAACCAGCTTGGTTGGATAATAAACTTACCGTCGGCAAATTCAATATTATATCCGGTTTTGGAAGCTACCCCCGTTCTTAATAATGCAAACGAATCGTCGCCGTAATTTGTGGAAGCTTCCGCGGCATTAGCACCGACGTTCGCAGTTAAGCCCGTAAAGAAATTGTTTTTATATAAAGCTCCGGTTAAGCCTAAAGTTCCGCCGTTTTGGTAGATACTTATGCCGTTGTAAACCTGATGAGAACCGTTATAACCGGCATAAACACCCCACATGCCTTCCCAGCCGTTACCCAGCTCAAACAATTCGGAATCTCCGCCAAAATAACTTCCCCAGGCAACGTTAGATACTCTCGGACCGCGTTTTAATCCGACATTTTCAAATGAAGAATAAGGTCTTGCCCATATTGAAGTATTATCGTATGGAGTTACGGATTTATCATAGCTTGTATTCAAATCGGGGTCTGCCGATGCGTATTTGTTTTTATATTTCATCGACTGTCTCATGCTCTTTGGCATAATCATATACATATCCATATTGCGGAATGCTTCATCATAACTGTCTAATTGGGTTAAATATCCGCCCAGTTGTGCCGC
>CANPZB010000084.1 GCA_947588755.1 Candidatus Gastranaerophilales bacterium
TCGCACCAATGTACTTCCCGATTGAAATATTTCAACCTTACTCTATCATTATAACATATATTTTGAAGATTTCAAGTCTTGAACCTGAAATATTTTTTTATTATATTATTAAAGTCTGATTATACATTTTTTCGAGGTTATTATGGACAGAGTTACGGAATTTGCCAATAAAACACAGTTTATATACAGTCAAAATGCTGATACTCCGCGGTCTGCATTATGTATTAATTTTTCATTAAACGACCCGATACCTTATCCCGGTGTTTATTCTTTAATGGCAAGATTGTTTATGCAAGGTACAAAAACCAGAAACGCCCGTGTTTTATCAGAAGAACTGGACAAGTACGCAATTGAATTTTCTGCCGAACTCAAACCTGATTATTTGAAATTTAAAATTGTTTGCTTAAATGAAGATTTTGATAAAGCACTTGAAATTTTGGATGATATAATTAAAAATACTACTTTTGATGATTTTGAAAAAGAACGCATGAAAATGGCAGGCGAAATTCAGGCTGAACTCGATTCACCGAGAAATTTGGTTGTTGATAATTATTATAAAAATCTTTATGACGGACATTTTTACGGATATACAAACACGGTCATTTTGGAAAATCTTCCTAATGTTACCAAACAACAAGTTATTGACGGCTACAAAACTTTTTGCACAGACAGCCGAAAGGTTATTTCATTTGTCGGTGATATAGAGTATGAAAGAGTTTATGCGGCGTTAAAAAATTATTTTGAAGATTTTAATTCTTCCGTAAATAACCTTCCCGCACTTGCTCATCCTGAATTGAAAGAAAATAAGACCGTACAAATTCTTAAACCCGACGTAAATCAGGCACACATTATAAAAGGCTGGATTGTTCCGACTTTCGGGAGTGAAGATTATCCCGCTCTGGCTTTGTTGAATGTTATACTGGGGGCAAGCGGGCTTTCTTCAAGATTATTTCTGGAATTGCGTGAGAAGAAAGGACTTGCTTATGTTGTTAGGAGTTCCTACGAAACCGCAAGACTCGCAGCAAATTTTTCGATTTATATTGCAACCGAACCCAAAAATATTGAAACTGCTTTACAGGGTTTTGAAGAAGAAATAAACAAAATTAAAAATATACAGGTCAGCGACGTTGAACTGGAAAATGCCAAAAATAATCTTATCGGGAAATGGGCTTTTGTCACGGAAACCAACAGCCAGCAGGCAAATTATGCTTCACATTTCGCAGTAAACGGTGTCGGATACGACTATTTGGAAAACGCAAAAAAACTTATTAAAAATGTTACACCAAAAGATATTATAGAATGTGCAAATAAATACCTTGACGATAAATTCGTTATCACAATTCTTAAACCTTAGCCTTCAAGGGCAATGTTAACGGTTCAAATTTCAATAATAATTATTTTGATACTGTTTAATGAGGTTTGTTTGACTAAAAATATCTTTAGGATTTTTATAATATTTTTGATATTTATTTTTGATGTCCGTTGCTCAAATGCCGAAAACTCTTTCGCGGCGGGCGATATTTTTGTTGCTGCAAGTTTTCAGCCTGCGGTTGACAGGTTGGAGGAAAAATTCAGGCAAAAAATAGAAGTTAATGAAGGAATAATTTTCAGCAAAGTGCCAAGAGGACTGGTTATCAGCTTTGATGAAAAAATATTTTTTAACGAAGGCGAGTCCAGAATTAAAGAAAATTCACTTTATATTTTAGACGCTCTGGCAGTTGAACTCGGTAAAATATCAAATGATTGCGTTATTGAAAATCACACTGACGACCTTGCAAATATTAACGAAGAATACAATTATCAATGGGAAATGTCGCTTGCCAGAGCGAGTAATATTTCACAGTATTTGATTTGCTGCGGAAATATTGACTCAAAACGGCTTTTCTCATTGGGATACGGCGAGTTTATGCCGTTTCGGGATAACGTTTCTTCCCAAAACGGTATGGATAAAAGAATTGATTTTGTTATTCTGGAATACGAAGCTAAAAGATGAATTTTCTGTTTACATATTCGTAAATATAGGTTACAATGTATTTATGAATTTTATTCAGAAAATTATATATGCATTTCTTTCCGCAAGAGAAAAAAAACTTGCTTACAGGCTCGATAATCATTTGAAAACCAGTGCTTCCAACCTTACTTCAAAAACTGTTCTGTCAAGCAGCGTAACCATGACTTTGAACACGGAAACCAAAAAAAATGTCGAAACGGTTCGTAAAAACGTCGAAGATATTATAAATGCCGCTGAACTTAATCCCGAAAAGCTTTTGGCGTTTATTCAAAGTAAAGGTACAAAAGTTTGCAAAATTGATCATGCCGACAAGTTTCTGAATTTTATTAACGAAGAAGAAGGTTTGATATGCCCCTTGAAAGGTTTTCCGGCACTTTATCTTAATTTGTTGACGGGTTCAGGGTTCTCTTTTACCGGTAAGCCTATGTTTGTTATGCGTAACGGCATAATCGAACCTATATATATGGCTCACCAGTTTTACAAATGGTATTCGCTTATTAACAACTTGCCGGGTTTTGATTACAAGTCGCAAAAACTGTTTAAAAAATATCTATATTCCAAAAATTCCCAAAGTATGGATAATCTAAAACTGGACGAACTTGTAGGGCTTCAGGAAGCGATTTTACGCGATAAAGAAGCGAGTGAATATGCACTTGAGCTGGCACAAAAAAAAGACGGCAGTAAAAATGTGCTTAATAAATTAAAAAATGACGGCAGTGCGACAATTTAAGCTAAAAAAAGAGGGCATAAAAGCCCTCATAAACTATGACAACCAAATCAGTCTTTAGATGACTCAACGTCCATTTTGAAATCTTCTAACCATGTTCTAAATCCGCCTTCAAGCATCATAACGGGATATCCGTAATCCGCGAGCGTAAGACAGCAGTATGCGGCATCTTGACACTGTTGATTGTAAGAATAAACTACGGTTATTTTATTTTTGCAAAGCTTTTCAAAATGCTCCGTTATCTCGTTTTTGGGAACAGATATTGCTGAAGGTATGTGATTTATGGCAAAATCCGCATTTTTTCTTACATCAATAAGGGTTATATCCTGATTTTGCATAAGATTAAGCAATTCTATCGGTCCCAGTGTAAAAGCAATTTTTTTTAAGAAAAATTTTTTAGCCTTATCGGAATTTTCGCGTAATTCGGTAATTTTGTTGTACATTAAAATATCCTTTCCATGTTTTACATAAAAAGGATACCTTAATTTTTTAAAAAAAGTATTTATCTGCTTGGGGTAAAGTATAATCGGTAAAATGGGTAAATGTATATTTTATATTGGGTATAATAATATAGGCTATGCCATGTAAATAATATGTTTTTCTACACAGTCAGGTTTAAACCTGTCGGAACTTGCCTTCAGTGTTTCAAACGCTTTGGCTGCTTTATATGCAAAAGCTGAAAATATGTTACGGTTTTGCACCATATCAGCTTTTTGTGTTCTGTTTAGGTCATTTTCAAAATTTACTTTAGCGTTCGGATTTTGCAAAGAGAGAATAGCAACTTCCGAGGTAATATTATTGAGATTACCTTCACCGAAAGAAATCGGTTTGGATTTTATTAATTTAATCGGGTTAATTGTTATCATAATTTTCCTCCTATCTTGAGGTGTTTATTAAGTGTTTTTTCTACACTTCATATCGACATTTTTACTATAAAACATAACGATTTTTTTGTCAACCCTTTTTATTAAGAAATGTTAATTAAGCATTTTGCACTTGCTGCAAGTATTTGGGCATAAAGTGCCAATTTTACACTTATTCCGGCTCTTTTTTCTACTAAAAAAATAGTACAAACGGGTAATAAAAACCGTTTAAAAAATAGTTATATATCTTGTCCTGTCAGGCAGTTGTTAAAACTGTGTTTGTTGAATTTAATATAATTAATCTTTTTCATACTTCCAGCTATTCTTAATTCCAACGGAGCCTTTCGGCTCCTTTTTTTTTATTTTGTTGTATATTCTTGACAAAACTTAAAAAAGGGTTATAATTAACTCATACATGGGAATAATATAATAGGGGGTCATGAAATGGCAGA
>CANPZB010000085.1 GCA_947588755.1 Candidatus Gastranaerophilales bacterium
CATCCTGAACCATGATGTCATCCTGAACTCGTTTCAGGATCTTATTTCGTGGCATTGGTTCAGTATCTTAATTGTACGAAAGACTCTGAACACCCCATGTCATCCTGAACTTGTTTCAGGATCTTATTTTTGGCTACTTGTACATAAAAGACCCTGAAATGATTTTAGCATGACATGGTGGTATTTGAATAACAAATAAAAAGTAATAAATAAAAAGAAAGGAACTAAAAATGAAAGAAAAAATTAAAAACACTAAGATTTTGGAAAAAACAGTGGGACCCGACAAGGCTCAGATCCTGAAACGTCTTGGATTTGCTCCACGCTCGCAGAGTTTCGCATTTGTGGCTCTGCCACAGTATGCTCAATCTGTTCGCTATCCGGACTCGTTTACACTCCGTCCGTCCGCAAATCCGCAAGTTCAGGATGACATGTGTGGGGTTCAGGGTAACATGGGGTGGTTCAGGTGTGGTTTTGGTGCTTTAGTACCCGATAAGGTCATCTCACTTTTCACTTCTCACCTTTCACGAAAATTCGGTTTTACTCTCGCTGAAGTCCTTATCACCCTTGGCATTATCGGTGTTGTCGCAGCAATGACTATGCCGTCGCTTGTTCAACATTATAAAAAACAAGCTTACTCATCAAAATTAAAGCATTTTTATTCAATGATGTCGCAGGCTGTTGTTATGTCTGAAATTAGTAACGGTCCTGCGGATAGCTGGGATAAACCTGATACTGATGATTTTACTCAAACTCAAGCCGATACTGTACAATATTTTAACAAATATTTGCAGCCATATATTAAATATATAAGAACAGATACATCCTCTGCTAAATACGGACAAGAATTAAATGTAATTTTGGCAAACGGCACTATTGTTTATATGCATAACGGAAGTTGTTTTGATATGGATATTGTACTTGATAATAAAGAACCTGTATATGGAGTTAATACTTATAAATTTGTTATTTGTCCTCTCAAAGCCGTAAACTTAGCATACACAAAAAAAGCAGTTTTTCAGCTTATTGCAAGCTTGATGAAAAATCTTATACCAGAGAACAATTATTAGCGTTATGTAAAAGTACTCCTCAATATTGTTCATCATTATTATTGTATGACAACTGGGAATTTAAAGACGATTATCCGTATAAACTGTAAGTATATTATCTTGCCCCGCAGCATTTTTTGAATTTTTTACCGCTCCCGCATGGACATGGGTCGTTTCTGCCGATTTTTGTAAAGTCAATATTTTCCGGCAGCTGCGGACGTTCACTTTCTTCCTCTATAATTCCGAGAGTTTTAGAAAATGCTTTTGATTTATATAAAACCGTTGTAGGTGAAAATATTTTGTTTTCAAGATATCGGGATTTATATTTTTGAAGCAGTTCGTCAAGAGTATACGACGTATTAAGAACGGAATTTACTCTTTCCATAAAATTATTGTATTTAGATGCAACACGTTTGATTATATTTGCACTAAATTTATCATTTTCCAAATAGTATTTAATACAGTTTTCATAGTTTCCGATTTCCGAAAGGTTTTCCGTTTCGAAAATTTTGTTAAAAGTGCCATAAAAAGGCAACGCATAAAGTCCCGTTTCTTTATCAAAAACTATTCCGACATCGTAAGTTTCTTTGTGTGAAGAAAAACCACCCAAAGAATTTTCCAAAAAGTTTTCGTAAGAATTATTAAATTCATTAACTTCAAAGAAGTTATATATCTCGGGTAATTCAATTTTTTCATGAAAATCCTGTTTATCGCCTGTTTCAGTGTAATCATTAAACATTCCTATTAAGTCATCTGCATATTTATTCAGTGTGATAACTTCGTCTGTTGAAAAGTATTCAATAAATTTTTTGGAAATTCTGTCAACTTCTTTTTCAAGTTCTTTCTGTTTTTTAGGGTTGTCAAGATAAACAAGCTCGGGATTTTGAATAATTTTTGCAACGGAATATCTTAGAGCATCGTCTTTTTTGGATGTCGGCAAAACTCCGGAAATTTCAATAAGGCAATAATTTTTTTCGTATTCAAAAATTCTTGCAACTACGTATTGTCCCGAACCGATACCGCGAAAAGATGTCATTTTTACAAGCGAAATAACACTGTAATCTTTTTCGTTGATTAAATTATTCATTTCAAAACCGTTTTTGGTAACTTTTTTTATTTCAAATACCGATGAAATAGATTTCATAAGAGATTTCACGATTTTTTTATAAGCGGAAGAAATATTATTATTTCTTTCCAAATATAATTGCAAAATACTTTTATATTCGTTACCGAGGTTTCTCTCAAACATATAATTAAAACAGGCGGAATTAAAATTTGTCCCGTTTGATGTGCCTATTGTTTTTATATATTCTTCAAAATCGGGTTTTACAAATTCGTCGGTTTGCACAAACAAAGCAATATTTTTTATAACATCATTAATATCTTTTAAAGACTCTAAAACAGGCATTATATTCTCCTCTATATCTTTTTAATAAGTATGTTAAATCGGAACAAAACTCAATACCTTAACAGGTTAGGCTAGTAATTTATTGACGGCAGAGGTTCAAGTTTTTGTTCCGTAATTTTGTCATATTGACAGTCAGGACACATGGATTTTGCAATTTGCAAATCAGATTTGTATTCCTGAATTTTACCGAGATTTTTGTTTGATAAAGCTCGTCTTATGTAGATTTTATCGGGTGAAAAAATCATGTGTTCTTTATTTTTGTAAGCATTAACAAGAACGTTATATATTTCATACGAAGATTTGTAATCTTTAATGCCGAACAAATAATTTGCTTTTGCAAACATAGCCGTATATTTGTCTATCTGCTCTTTTTGAGCATTAATAGATTTATCATATTCGTCAATCATTTCCTGCTTGGAAAGAATTTTGCTTTTTGCCAAAAACAAATCTTCGTCGTAAAACTCGGTATCGGAGTATTTGTTAGCGATTTTATAATCTTCAATAGCCCCTTTGTAATCTTTATTATAGAATTTTGCTGTTCCGCGATATCCGTATAATCTTGATGATATCGGAATGATTTTTACGGACAAATTTGCTATTTTAAGTGCAGCGGAATAATTCCCGTGTCTTATAAGTGCTGCGGTTATTTCAGCGGAATTTCCGATAAACAGAGCAAAACATAAGAATAAGAATACCAAAACAAATCCGAGAATTGTTTCTTTTACGGTTCTTGCTTTTATTCTTTCAAATCCCGGAATGGTTTTGTCTGCAGCATTAACGGGTATTTTATATTCGTCTTTTTCTTGTACGTACTCACCAAATTTTTTCAAATATCTTTTGAACCAAAAATCCGCAATAATGTAGGGAATTCCGATACATATAACGGCGGGAATTGAGATGGACAGAGCAAAAACTATTGGTGCTTTGTTTATCAACTCAAAATAACGGTTAAAAAATACTCCGTAAAAATAGATTAAAAACATAACAACCGAAACAAACAGTGCAAGATATGTTGAAATTGCTACGGTTTTATCTATTGATAAAAGTTCTTGTTCCGAGAGTTGTCTTGAAAATTTATAATTCTGTTTGAAAAATCCTCTCACAAAAGTCGAGTTTTTATCGTAACCGTAATAGTATCTGAAATTATTTTTATAAAAATTCAAAGAGTTTAAAATATCCATGAGTTAATTATATCATTTTTATAAAAAATTATCAAATAAAAAAATTTTTAAATAATCTTGACAAAACTTAAAAAAGGGTTATAATTAACTCATACATGGGAATAATAGAATAGGGGGTCATTAAATGGCAG
>CANPZB010000086.1 GCA_947588755.1 Candidatus Gastranaerophilales bacterium
CCCGTCCGTCCGCAAATCCGCAAGTTCAGCATGACAGAATTTTCGTGTCTTGTTGTCTGTTCATTTTGTCCCAATGCTGGCAGGGGCTTGTTATTCACCATAGTTGGAGATATTGAATTTGATTTAGTTTCTTTTCTATCTAAAGACTTGATAAGGCTCAGATGCTGAAACAAGTTCAGCATGACATGTTTTTGTTCAGGATGACATGGTCTTGTGTCGGGATGACATGATTTTGTGCCACACTGACATGCGGTGGTATTACTCTCGGGGTAAGGCTTAACGAAACTTAATAGGGTCGAAACTATTGTGGTTTGCGGTTCACCCCCCCCCCCCTTCATATTTCTTAACATTTCTTAATCTTCTTAACATCTTCCACTCCTTTGTGTTTTTTCTGTTACAACTTTTTTATTATACACTAATTTTGTTTTTTGACAAGTACCTCTTACATCACATTTTTTTTACGGTAAATATAATACAAAATCAGTATTTTTTTATTAAGTAATTGAAATTTAACCCAAAAAGTTGTATACTTATCGGGTTAGTAATTGAGAGAGATTAAAAAAAAGAGGTTTTTAACATGAAATTACACATGCAAATTCTCATAGCCCTCGGTTTGGGAATAAAAAGAAATTGGCATATTTTCTTTGGAATTATTTTAGGTATTTTTGTCGGTATATTTATGCACGGGCGTGATTTACCAATTGTTTCGGCTCTGTTAACATTTATCGGTCAATTTTTCATAAGACTTATACAAATGGTTGTAATACCTCTGGTTGTATCCGCCATAATAATAGGGATTACAAGTGTCGGAGACCATAAGCAGCTAAGTAAATTCGGCACAAAAATGGTTCTCTATTACGGAATTTTAACCTCCGCCGCAGTTATTATAGGGGCAATACTCGCACTGATAATCAAACCGGGTATCGGTGCGGCACATTATATTAACTCTCATACAGCATCCGCTGTTCAACAAAGTGTTGAAACCGCAATGGCTCAACAACAAAATACTCTCAATTTAATCCTGAACTTTGTACCGAGTAATCCTTTCCATTCATTTGCAATGGGTGATATGGTGCCGATTATTGTTTTTGTTTTGTTATTTGCCGTTGCCCTTGCAAAAGTCGGCGATATAAATCGTCCCATAGTTTCTTTCTTTGAATCTGTTTTTGCGGCTACAATGAAAATTACCGACTGGATTATGTTTTTCGCCGCTCCCGGTGTATTTGCCCTGACCGCAAGTGCTGTTTCAAGTTTCGGTATTGACATTTTTGCAAGCATTTCAAAGTACCTTCTTGTCCTTACTATAGGTTTTGCAGTTCAAATGTTCGTTATTTACCCGCTGTTTTTAAAATTCTTTTCAAAAGTCTCAATTATTACACTATATTCCGCAGTAGCAGAAGCTTTAATGGTAGCTTTCGGAACCGCAAGTTCTTCGGCAACCCTGCCTTTGACCATTGCTTGTTGCGAAAAACGCGGAATATCTCACAAAATTTCAAGTTTTGTACTTCCTCTCGGGGCAACATTAAACATGGACGGAACCGCTCTTTTACAAACGGTTGCGGTAATATTTCTTGCTCAAGCATACGGTGTTGTGTTAACTCCGTTCCTGCTTATACAAATATGTTTACTGGCAATAATTGCTTCATCGACCTGTGCCGGAATTCCCGGAGCAGGATTAATAACCATAGCATTAATACTCAACGGTATGGGATTAAGCCCGGAACAACTTGTTGCAGGGTTTGCATTCCTGTTTACAATTGAAAGAATAACCGATATGATGAGAACACTTGTCAACGTAGCTTCTGACACCGTTGTAGTATCTGCTATCGCAGATAACGAAAACGAAATTAATTACGACTTATTTAATGACCCTTCCAAATATCAGGATATTGCGTAATTAAATATTAAATCAACAAAAGCCCGTAATAATACGGGTTTTTGTTTTATAAATATCTTTTAAGTTCATCAATTCCCGTAATATCTATAAGTTTTTGAAGTGAGTCTTTATAATCTTCAAGTTTCACAACTGTTTTTGCCTTCTGATCATCAAATAAGAATTTTTTCACATTAAACATTCTGTTTTTGATATTTTTTTGAACAGCGAAAGGCGAATCGGGAGTTTTAACCCCTATAAAATAATATCCGTTGGATTTTGGTACTGATTTTTTAAAATATATATTATTATTGTCGTCACAAACGGTAATCTCGGGGGCGGAATTCTTTTTGATATACGTTTTTGATAAGGTATAATCGTTAAAATGTGTTGAAGATTTTTGAATTTCACCATATTCATCAAAGATTATATCAGTTCTGCGTCCGTTTTTGTTATAAACCATTACACCCTGCAAGTTATCACTGTCATTCTTGTAAAAAAGACATATTTTGGAATGTGCTTTATCGTAAATAATATATTCATAATTTTCATGAACTTCTCTCAGGAAAGGAACTCCTTTTTCATTTAAAAGTTCTATTGAAGAATTTTTATCCAAATATACAAAATCTTTTAATTTAACCGATTTAGCGGGGAAAAACCTGTTAAAGAAACTGTGTACGGTTTTGCCGAGATATCCTTTTTTACCAAGAATTCCAAGCCCCAAAAGCAACAAGCCGACGGAACAAACATTCCAAACAGTTGCAGCTTTATCTTTAGTAATTTGTCGTTTCTTGTTTTTTGAATATACTGGTGTGAATTTATCGTTATTAATAACTTTTGAAACGCCGATATCGTCCTGTTTTTTATATTCGGGACGTACTAATCTGAATTCATTAAAAGGACTTGTCTTTTCAATCGGCATACAATTACCTTTCCACTGTAGATAATAGTGGTGAAAAATTGAAATTGCCCTAATTTATAAAAAAGTTTACACTTTTTCATAATTATTTGTCGTTTAAAAGATAGTAAGCAATATTGCAAGTCGGTTTTACTAATCCGACAGCAAAGTAGTACCAAGGGTATTCTTTGGGGCGAGAAAGTGAAAAGTGAGAAGTGAAAGGTGAGAGCGGATTGCGAGCTGAGGGCTAAGGCTTGAGTGTGAAAGAATGAAATTCTGCAACACTCAACCGCAGACCCGTTAAACGCGAGCAACCAAGCAGGTTCTTATCGGCACTTCGTGCAAAATAATTGGCTGGATTGCTTCGCGTTCGCTCGCAATGACCGCACACCTCCATGTCATCCTGAACGACCATGTCACCCTGAATTCGTTTCAGGGTCTTAGCTTTTTCAAGTCTCACCAACTTTTTCAAATTCGTTAATTTTTTAATTTCTTTTTTCATTTTTTAGTTCCTTTCTTGTTTTTATTTATTACTCTTTATTAAAAACTATAACTATACATGTCACCTTGAATTCATTTCAGGGTCTTTCGTACAATTAAGATACTGAACCAATGCCACG
>CANPZB010000087.1 GCA_947588755.1 Candidatus Gastranaerophilales bacterium
CAGGATGACATGGTGAGAGTTCAACATGACATGTATAGTTATAGTTTTCAATAAACAGTAATAAAAAAAAAAGAAAGGAACTAGAAATGAAAAAAGAAATTAAAAACACAACGATTTTAGAAAAAACTGTAAGACCCGACAAGGCTAAGATCCTGAAACAAGTTCAGGATGACAGACACGCCTTTACCCTTGCGGAAGTTCTAATCACCCTCGGGATAATCGGTGTTGTTGCGGCGATGACCATGCCGTCGCTTGTTCAGCATTACAAGAAAAAAGTTGCAAGTACAAGATTAAAAAAATTTTACTCCGTTATGTCGCAAGCTCTGGTGCGTTCCGAGTATGATAACGGTCCCATTGATACTTGGAATTATAACCCTGGTGAAAATGATGAAAGCGAAGCAATTCGTATAGAAGATTATGCAAATACTTATATAGTTCCGTATTTTAACGGATTGAAAAGAAAGTCAGGTAATTATGTACAACTTGAAAATGATCATGCTATATATTATCACCTGAATGACGGTTCAGCTTTTACGATACATGAAGGCGGTTGTGCGGATATAAGATTTGACTACAATGATGAAGCAGGTCCAAATCAACTTGGCAGAGACCGGTTTGCATTTTTGTTATGTCATTCGGACGATACAAGATATTTTGTACTATCGGATACACCGGGTATTAGTCCGTATTGTCCGCGGTCAATTTGCGGTACAAGACAAAGTGCTTTGGCTACATGTAAAAATGATGGCAGATATTGTTCAGGTGTGCTTCAATATGACGGCTGGGAATTTAAAGACGATTACCCGTACAAACTGTAAAATACAAGAATTGGACACAAAAAAGCACTCCATTTAAGGAGTGCTTTTTAAAACCATAAATAAGATTATGCAATAAGCTCTTTGACTTCAGCCGCAAATGTTTTCGGGTCAAGTTTAATTCCCGGTCCCATAGTTGTAGCAAGGTAAATTGATTTTACGAATGTACCTTTTGCGGATGACGGTTTTGCTCTTAAAATAGCATCAGCCAAAGTAGCGTAATTCTTTAGCAAATCTTCTTCACTAAATTCTACTTTACCTATCGGGCAGTGAATCATACCTTGTTTGTCGGCACGAAATTCAACTTTACCAGCTTTGGCATCTTTAACGGCTTTTGCTACATCCATTGTAACCGTACCTGTTTTGGGGTTAGGCATTAAACCCTTAGGTCCTAAAACACGCCCCAGTTTACCAAGCATACCCATGCAGTCAGGGGTTGCAATTAAAGTATCAAATTCAAACCAACCGTCTGAAATCTTATCAATTATTTCTTCCGCACCTGCAAAGTCTGCACCTGCTTCTTTGGCTTCGGTAGCTTTTGCACCTTTAGCTATTACGCATACACGTACGGTCTTGCCCAATCCTGCGGGAAGAACAACCGTAGAACGAATTTGCTGATCGGCTTGTCTTACGTCAATACCTAATCTCATGTGGCATTCAACCGTCTCGTTGAATTTTGAAACTTCTTTGGAAATTTCTTTTAATTTCTTAATAGTATCTACTGCTGTTGCCGGCTGCACAAAACCTTCCAATATAGCTTGCATTTTTTGTTGTTTTTTAGTTAATTTACTCATTGTTTTTTATTCCTTTCGTGGTATTAGCGGGTTTTACCCCTTCCATCTTACGCATCTTTCACTGTTACACCCATTGCTCTGCATGAACCTTTTATCATGTTAACTGCAGCTTCCAATGATGTAGCATTTAAGTCATTCATTTTAATTTTAGCAATTTCTTCAAGTTGTGCTTTGGTAATTTCACCTACTTTTTCTTTGTTAGGCACGGAAGAACCTTTAGGCAAATTCAATGCCTTTTTGATTAGTACGGGTGCCGGAGGTGATTTTACTACAAATGAAAAACTTCTGTCTTCATAAACATCTATGATAACAGGTATGATGTAACCTGCTTGAGATTCGGTTTTTGCATTAAATTGTTTACAAAAATCCATGATATTTACACCGTGTTGACCTAAGGCAGGTCCTACCGGCGGTGACGGATTTGCTTTTCCGGCTTCGATTTGAAGCTTAATTTTTCCTACTACTTTTTTTGCCATTTTTTTCTCCTTTTGTGGTACTAACGGGAAACCCTTCCACATTTATTTGTACTATAGTTTATTAATTTGTTTGTATTCAAGTTCTACAGGCGTTTCACGACCAAATATTGAAACATTCGCACGAAGTTTGGATTTGTCGGGATAAACTTCAATGATGTCTGCAATAAAGTCTGCAAAAGGCCCTGAAACAATTCTGACTTTGTCTCCGGCTTTGACATCAAGTTCAATTTTTTGCGACTGAGAAGTGGAACGATTAATAATCTTTTTAATTTCACTGTCTCTTGCCGGAATAGGACGTTTTGCCGAACCGACAAATTTGGTAACACCGGCAGTATGTCTTACAACGTACCAGCTGTCTTCGTCCATAATCATTTCAACCAAAACGTAACCGGGGAATATTTTTTCTTCTTTTTCCTGTTTTTTACCGCCTTTTATCTGGGTAACGGTTTTTTGCGGAACTTCAACACGGAATATTTTTTCACCCATGTTCATGTATTCAATACGTTTTTCAAGGTTAACTTTAACCTTGTTTTCGTGTCCTGAATATGTATGGACAATATACCAGCGTTTTTGTGATTTTTTAGCTTTCTTTTCTTCATCATTCAAAGCTTCCTGAGCCGCTTGTTCTGCCGCTTCTGCCGCTTTGTCCTCATTTAGCTGTTCTTCCATTGATTTTTCTTTTTTAGTCATAAGCCACCTTATTAAATTACTCTTACCTGATTAAACCAAGTAAGCCCTTAAATATAATATCCATTAAATATATAGAAACCGTAAAGATAAAAACTATGGCGATTACAAAAACAGTTTCGGCTATCACCTGCCGTCTTTCGGGCCAGCTGATTTTACCCCATTCGGCTCTTACACCTCTGAAATAATTTTTTATATTACCGCTTACTGCTGTAAACCAAGTATTTGAAGTATTTCCTGAATCTATCATTAAATTTTCCTTATATTTTCTATAAATTCGCGCCCTGAAGGACTCGAACCCTCGACATCCGGTTTTGGAGACCGACGTTCTACCAACTGAACTAAGGAC
>CANPZB010000088.1 GCA_947588755.1 Candidatus Gastranaerophilales bacterium
AAAATGCTTCCGGCTTATTTCATTTTAGGCGAAGTTTATTCTATCCAAAAAGACAAAGAAAAAACGCAAAAAGTTTTCCAATCCGCACTGAATAACGATTTAGATGATCCTGTTTTGAGATTTGAATGGGGCAGAGCTTATTTAAGACTTTTTGATTTTGAAAAAGCAAAAGAGCAATTTGTTATGGCGCTAAATGCTAACGGTTCGTATTTAGGCCCGAAAATCGGGCTTGCACTGGTGAATTGCTATAATAATGATTTTACTTTGCTTGATGAATTGAAGGAAAAATACGGTGAAAGTGTCTATATTATAGAAGGAATTGCGCTGGAAAGACTTAGTGCCGGTAAAACGGGGGATGCAATAGAAATGTTTAAAAAAGCACTCCGAACTGACCCTAAGCAGACTTACAACTGCTATCATCTGGCTAATGCTTACAAAATTCTGAATAATGACGTTAAAGTAAGAGAATATTACGAAAAATTTGTGATGGAAAACCCGAATTATATATCGGGGTATATTGAATATGCCAAGTGGCTTATGGATTTGTCGGATTTCGAAGATGCGCAAAGAAAATTGAGAAAAGCTCAAAAGCTCGATAAAAATAATACCGAAGTATTAAATTTGTTATTTTTTACGCTTTATACACTTGTAAATAAAAACATTTGTGAATATAATATAAAAGAAGCAATATCAGTTGCAGGGGAAGCTCAAGCTTTGGGAGATTTCCGGTATGAAACGGAAAAACATGAGCTTGAAAATATTTTAAAAAATATACAGGAAAATAATTAAATTGAAAAAGATAATAGTGCAAAAGTTCGGCGGTACCTCGGTAGCCGACATTGAAAAAATAAAAAACGTTGCCCGAACGGTAATAAAAGAAAAGGATAACGGAAATGATGTGGTTGTAGTTGTATCTGCAATGGGTCATACGACCGATCATCTTGTTAAAATGGCAAAAGAAATAAACCCCAATCCGTCGGCAAGAGAAATGGACATGCTTTTATCAACAGGTGAATGCGTTTCAATAGCACTGTTAACAATGGCAATACAAGCAGCAGGTTATAAAGCCGTCAGTTTTAATGCGATTCAAATAGGTATTCTGACCGAAAATATCCACTCGAAAGCCAGAATTATAGATATCAAAACCGATAAATTGAGAAAAAATCTGGATAACGGGAATATAATAGTTGTTGCAGGATTTCAGGGAGTAACCGAAGACGGTGAAATTACAACATTGGGACGAGGCGGCTCCGATACGTCTGCTGTTGCACTTGCTGCTGCTCTAAACGCTCAAAGATGCGATATTTATACCGATGTGGAAGGAGTTTACACCACCGATCCCAGAATTGTTCCCAAAGCATCACGACTTGATGTTATATCTTATGAAGAAATGCTTGAACTTGCTCATGCGGGTGCAAATGTTCTTCACCCCAGAAGTGTTGAAACTGCAAAACAGTATGCGGTGCCTTTGAGAGTCCGCAGTAGTTTTAATATTGATAATGAAGGTACACTAATTTTAGGAGTTGAAAAAATGGAAATTAATAAACCTGTTGCAGGCGTTGCCTCTGACTTATCACAAGTAAGAGTTGTCGTATGTGATATCCCCGACACCCCCGGCGAAGCCGCAACACTGTTTGGAAGTCTTGCTGATGAAAATATCTCTGTCGATATGATTATTCAGTCTTATGCCCGAAAAGCTTATAATACTAACGATATTGCCTTCACTATTAATAAAGAAGACTTGCCTCGCACAATGAGTATTTTGGATTCTATTAAAACAAAATTGTCAGCAGGCGATGTTAAAGTCGATGATGATATTGCTAAAATCTCCATAATCGGTGCAGGCATGATTGACAGACCCGGTATTGCCTCCACTATGTTTGAAACTTTAGCTAAGAATAATATTAACATTCGCATGATTTCAACCAGTGAAATTAAAATCAGCTGTCTGATTAACAAAGAGGATGCTCAAAAAGCACTGAAAGCACTGCACAGTGTTTTCAATCTTGAAGCTGAAGAATCAGCCGATGTTAAAGGCACACTGCCCGATGAAGACTAATAAAATTTTTTGATTTTTGTAATGTGTAAAAAGATGTTAAAATGTTTAACGAAGTTGTGTAGAAACGCTTTGTTAAATATATGTTTATGTTAAAATTTTCTTATAATTGTCAATGAGAGATATTTTATATTTTAAAAGGAGAAAAATTATGACAGAAAAACGAGTATGGCTTTTCAAAGAAGGAAACGCAAATATGCGTAATCTCCTTGGCGGTAAAGGCGCAAACTTGGCTGAGATGACCAATTTGGGCTTGCCTGTACCTCCGGGGTTAACAATTACAACAGAAACTTGTATGGATTATATTAACAACGGCAATAAAATGCCCGCAGGTCTTATGGACGAAGTTAAATTTGCTCTTAAAACCGTTGAAGAACAAGCAGGCAAAAAGTTCGGCGATTTGAATAATCCGCTTTTGGTTTCAGTCAGATCAGGCGCCAGAATTTCTATGCCAGGTATGATGGAAACTATTTTGAACCTCGGTTTAAACGATGAAACAGTTGAAGCTATGGTTAAATTAACCAACAACCCCCGTTTCTGCTACGATTCATACAGAAGATTTTTAACAATGTTCGGGTCTGTTGCCTGGGATATGGACAGACAAAAATACTTTGAATCCGAAGTGGAAAAAGTTAAAGAAAGAGAAGGTGTTAAATCCGATACCGAAGTATCAGCCGAAGGCTGGAAATCTTTAATCCCCGTATATAAAAACGTAATTAAAGAAGTAACGGGC
The DNA here is from genome assembly GCA_947588755.1 of Candidatus Gastranaerophilales bacterium. GTDB lineage: Bacteria > Cyanobacteriota > Vampirovibrionia > Gastranaerophilales > Gastranaerophilaceae > CANPZB01. The sequence continues at coordinate 2,790 of CANPZB010000088.1, forward strand.
AAAGAATTTCCGCAAGATCCTTATGTACAATTACAAGAGGCAATCGAAGCGGTATTCAGAAGCTGGAATATTCCACGTGCCGTTGCGTACAGAAATATGAACAAAATTGACCACAACTACGGTACTGCCGTTAACGTACAAACAATGGTGTTCGGAAATATGGGCGATGATTGTGCAACAGGTGTTTCATTCACCCGTAACCCCGCAACAGGTGAAAATAAATTCTACGGCGAATACCTTGTAAATGCTCAGGGTGAAGACGTTGTTGCAGGTATCAGAACTCCGAAACAGATTGCCGAATTGGAAACGGATATGCCTGATATTTACGCTCA
>CANPZB010000089.1 GCA_947588755.1 Candidatus Gastranaerophilales bacterium
CAGACTCGGGGGGGGGGTGAATGCTAAAACTTCAAAATTCGATTTTTTCATAATTTTTTCATTAACTCCCAAATTTTTGGTGCTTCGCACCACAGTACTTCCCGATTGAATATTTCAACCTTACTTTATCATTATAACATATATTTTAAAAATTTCAAGCCCGTAGTTTACATATTGACATTCTCGCCCGACTCAAAATTTCCCGCTTTTAAGTAACCTTGAAAAAATTGCAGTTAAACTGAATATCGGACATTTATGTAAAAATATATAAAAAATATTTGTAAATGTTATTTATTTTATTTATAATCAGCTTATGAAGAAAATTATATTAAATAACTTTGAAATAGGCACAGATAAATTGACAATACTGGCAGGGCCTTGTGTAATTGAATCTGCTGCTATTTTGGATGTTACGGCAAGAAGGCTTAAAGAAATATGCGAAAAATTAGATTTGAATTTTGTTTTTAAATCTTCTTTTGACAAAGCAAATCGTTCTTCATTAAATTCTTTTCGCGGACCGGGGCTTGAAAAAGGGCTTGAATTGCTCAAAGAAATTAAACAAAAATACAATGTTCCGATAGTGACGGATATACATGCTCCCGAGCAGGCGGAAAAAGCTGCTCAGGTTGCAGATATAATACAAATTCCCGCATTTTTATGCAGACAAACGGATTTGCTTGTCGCGGCTGCAAAGACAAATAAAATAGTTAACATTAAAAAAGGGCAATTTTTGTCACCTGAGCAGATGGAACCTTTGATTAAAAAGGTTGAGGTCAGCGGGAATTATAATATACTTTTGACGGACAGAGGTTCATCTTTCGGTTATCATAATCTGGTAACTGATTTTCGCGGTATACCGATAATGCAGTCATTCGGTTATCCCGTTGTGTTTGATGCGACTCACAGTGTTCAGCTTCCGGGGGCGAACGGACATTGTTCGGGCGGTGACAGGCGTTTTGTTCCCGTATTGGCAAAGGCTGCAGTCGCGGCAGGTGCAAATGCTTTGTTCTTTGAAATTCATCCGACTCCGGATACCGCTTTGTGCGACGGCCCGAATATGATTCCGCTTGATGAAGTTGAGGATTTGTTCGCTGTTTGTAAAAATATTTTTGAGGTTGTGAAAGAATAAATTAAATGGACATAAAAAAATTTGTACTCGGTCAGCTTGAAAATAATGTCTATCTTATAACTGATGAAAATACCAAAAAGGCTGTTTTGATTGATGCGGCTCAATATAGTGATGAAATTCTTAAATACGTATCGGATAACGGCATAAAGGTAGAGTATATTTTGTTAACTCACGGGCATTTTGACCACATTGCTGGACTCAACGAACTTAAAGCCGCACTAAAGGCGAAAGCTGTTATTAATGAAAACGATTTAACTATATCGAATAATTTGAACGAATTTACAAGGTTATTCGGCGTACCTGATGCCGAAGTTCCTCAGTATGAAATGTTTGTTAACGATAATGATGTTATTAATGTCGGCAATATGGTAATAAAAGTTATATTTACTCCCGGACACACTCAGGGCGGTGTATGTTACATGATTGACGACAAATTATTTTCGGGGGATACTTTATTTAAAGATACTGTCGGAAGAACCGATTTGTTCGGCGGCAGTTTGGAAAAATTATCGGCAAGCGTAAAGGATAAATTATTTAAACTTGACGACAACATAACGGTTTATCCGGGGCATGGTCCGATAACTACAATAGGTTATGAGAAGAAAAACAACGAGATTTTAAGGTATTAGCGATGAAAGAACAATTGGAAAAAATTTATCAAGATGCATTAAACGATTTGGCAAAAGCATCCGATATGGCGGATATAGAAACTATTCGCGGGAAATACTTAAGCCGTAAAGGTGAATTTAATGAAATTAAGAAGAATTTAAAAAACTTATCGGATGATGATAAAAGAATAATCGGTTCGCTTGCCAATGAGATTACCCAAAAACTTGAATCGGAATTAAAAAGCAAGTACGATGAGTTTTATAAAAAAGAATTAAATGAAAAACTTTTGCAAGAACGCATTGATATTACTCTTCCCGGAAAATACACTCCGCAGGGGAAAATTCATCCGCTGACTTCCACAACAAATGAAATTACCTCAATATTTCAAAGTTTGGGTTTTTCTGTCGTACCTGATTCTTGCTCGCCGGAAGTTGATACCGAATATTACAACTTTGATTCTTTAAATGTTCCCAAAGACCACCCCGCACGAGATGTACAAGATACTTTTTACACAAAAATCGCCGAAAATGTTGTTTTGCGAAGCCAAACTTCAAATGCTCAAATTCATGTAATGGAAAACCAAAAACCTCCTATCAGAATTATTGCACCGGGCAGAGTATACAGAAATGAAAACATTAATGCACGTAAAAATAACTTTTTCCACCAGATAGAAGGTTTATACGTTGATAAGAACATAACTTTCGGTGATTTGAAAGGTGTTTTAAACGAATTTATCAGAATATACTTTGGTTCAAGCCGTCCCACAAGATTTAGAAACAGCTTTTTCCCGTTCACGGAGCCTTCTGCTGAAGTTGATGTTCAGTGTATAATGTGTGAAGGTAAAGGCTGCAGAACTTGTTCCGGGACAGGCTGGTTAGAGGTTTTAGGCTGCGGAATGGTGGACCCCAATGTTTTAAAAACTGTCGGAATTGATTCTGACGTTTATACCGGTTTTGCTTTTGGTATGGGAGTTGAAAGACTTGCAATGCTGAAATATGCTGTCGATGACATAAGATTATTTTTCAATAACGACGACAGATTTTTGAAACAATTTTAGTTTATCTTGACAAAACTTAAAGAAAATGTTAGAATTCGTGTGTAAATGGGAATAATAGAAATAGGGGGTCATGAAAT